>JACVJH010000397.1 GCA_015711895.1 Candidatus Solincola tengchongensis
CCCGGGCTCCCCCCCCCCTCAACTCGTGATCCGGCCGCAGGAAGGAAAAGAGCAGGCACACGGCCGCGGCCTCCACCCCCATGGCGCGCATTCTCCGGGCCAGCTCGACCGCCCTCTTGTCCTCGAGGGGGAGGATTATCTCTCCCCTCGGACCTACCCTCTCCGGGACCTCGAAACACAGGTCCGGAGGCACCAACGGCGCGACCTTCTCCACTCCCAGGTCGTAGAGCCGGGGCCGGACCTGCCTCCCGATAGTCAAAAGGTCGGCGAAACCCCGTGTGGTCACGAAGGCGGTTCGCGCTCCCTTCCTCTCTAAAAGGGCGTTGATGGCCACCGTGCTCCCGTGGATTATCCTGGAAGCTCCTTCCATCTCTCCCTCGCGCAGCCCCGTGAAGAAGGCCTCCTCCGGACGGGAAGGGGTAGAGGGCAGCTTGTAGATGCGCAGGGATCCCCCATCCACGCATACCAGGTCGGTGAAGGTGCCGCCTATGTCCACTCCCACGAGCACGGTACGTCCCTCCCGCAATTCCTCCTAAGGGCGGGCATCATCCGCACGCCCTCCACCCGCCGAGCCGCCTCCCCTCCCGGGAGCGAGCGGATATATCTTTTATAGCCCTGTCACCTCTCCCCTCTTCCCCTCACGCCTCGACCTTGAGTCTCTACCTTCACGTCCTTAAGGCCTCACTAACAGATGATGAGAAGAATCCAACCCATCCCGGGCCGGATTCCTCCGGTACTGCCTCTGTGGCCATCCGGCGTCCACGACAACCAGGGGGAGCGGGTCCCGGCTCGGCACGATAACCGCATCCGCTCTTCCAACAACCTGTACAACCTCCCTCAAACCGGGAGGTATTCCGTGAAACGCACACCTCTCCAGCCCGGAGGAGGAGAAAGAGAAAAGCGGACTGTGACCCCCACTGCCTCGCTCCTCCTCCCTTCAAGCCGGGACCCATTTCTGGGATAATGGTGCTCGGTGTTGCGCATGAGAGGTATAAAAAAGGCGACCGTGGTCCTGGTGCTTGCCGCCCTCACCCCCTCCGGGTGGACGGCGGCCGCGGACACTCACACCCCGGCGGTCACCTACCGCCTGGACCTCCGGGGAGCGGGGTCCGGCACGGTTACGGTGAGCATGGAGTTGGTATCTTCTTCCAACCCTCTCTTCCTGCGCATGGAGGAGGAGTTCGGAGGTGGGCTGGCCGCCGACCTCCCCTCCCACCTGCGAAACCTGAGGGCCTTCTCGAAGGACGGAGAGGAATTACCCGTTTCCAGAGAGGGCGATGCCTGGTCCGTCGCAGGAGAGGGAACTCTGGCCATAGCCTACGAGGTGGACCTGACGGGCTACCGGGCGGGCACGCCCTACCTGGAGTCCCTGGCCGCGGACTCGCCGGCCTGGCCCTATTTCCCCTTCCTGGGCGAGGACCTGGCCTATCTTCCCGGATATGCCGTCTTCCTGCGCCCGGAGCCCATAGCCGGAGACGAGGCGAGCCTGCTGGTGGAGCTCCCGGAGGGGTGGCGGGCGGTGCTTCCCGGAGACAACGGCCGGGGGAGCCTGGAGGCCATGCTCCAAAACCCCCTGCTGGCCGGAAGGCTGGTGGTCGAGGAAAGAGGGTCCTTCGTCATGGCCCTCCCGGAATCCTCTTCGCCCCCACAGGGAACCAGGGAGGAGTTCTCCTCTCGCCTGGACGCGGTGCTCACCCGGGCCTCGGACCTCGGCGGCAGCGGAGGGGGGGCGGGGGCGAGACCACTGAACGTCTTCCTCCTCCTGCAGGGTGAAGGGGACAGGCTGGAGGACGCCTACTACCCCTTGGAAAGCTACGCCGACACGGTGGTGGTCAGCGCGCCCGAGAACGTGAACCTGCTCTCCGAGGCCTGCCTGGAGGCGGTCACCCGGAGTGTGACGGCCTTGTATCTATCCCGTTACCTGCGAGTGGAGCCCGAATCCCTCTGGCTCCTGGAGGGAGCGGCCTGGTATCTCCAGGACCTGCTTCCCTACGAAGCGGGCATATGGGGCGGCTCACTCTTCTGGGACCGCTTCAGCATCAGGTACGAGGGCTACCGACGGGCCAGGGAAGCCTTCGCCCTCTCCATCTCCGAAGCGGGAGGGCCGGAGGTCAGGGCCGGGGAGGCCGCCGGCCTGCTGGCCTGCGGAGGAGCCGCCGCCTGCGCGGCCGTGGACGCCGGGCTACGGGCCCGGGGGAATCTCGCCGGGGACCTGGTGGCCTTTCTCCGCGATTCGGAAAGCCTCTGCGAGGAAGGAAGGTCGCTCGACAACGAAACCCTCAGGCGGCTTCTGGAGATGAAGAGCGGGGTTTCCTGGTCCGCTTTCTTCGCCGACCACGTCCAGGGCCGCCTGGAGATACCCCCCTCGCTCTTCTCCTCCCTCAAGGTGGCGCCCGTCGAGCCCGCTCCAGCGCCGGAGGGGCCGCCATCCAAGCCGGCTTCACTTTCCGACTGGATCCTCCTCGCCGTGGCCGTGGCCGTGGTCCTGATCATCCCCTTCGTCCTGGAACCCTACACCATGCGGCCGCGCAAACCGGGCTTCCTGGAGAAGAAACTCCGCGACGAGGACTGAGTGGTCGTATCCCCGCCACGGGGCACGGGGTACGGCCGGGAAGGTCGTCATTTGTTCATCCGCAACACGGCTTTTTCCCGAAGAGGCCCCGCGAAGAAGGTGGGGCGCGTTGCGGGAGCCGCCCCACGGTAGGAAACGGACCCTTCTACCTTACCCCCTTCGAGGTCACGACAATCCCAACCTCATCCACTTATGGACCCGAATTCGGCTGAGGGGCAACGAAACGCCGCGAAGCCGCCCTGACCGGATCCGGGGCCGGTACCCAAACCATGTACCGACCGCATCGGGCACGGATCCCCATCACGGGCCTCCGCGGGTTTCCCGGGTCAGGCCGCCGCCAACAGCTCTCCCCCAGAGAGCCGGGCTCGGGTCGCAGGGCCTAGGCGCCGAACTCCTCCTTGAGCTCCTCGTAGAGGGCGTGCTTGTGCACCTTGCCCAGGGGAGTGAGGGGAAGCGAATCCCTGAAGACCACCTGGTCGGGCACCTTGAACTCCGCCAGGTGCTGCTTGCAGAACTCCCGCAGCTCCTCCTCGGTCACCTCCACCCCCGGCTGGGGCACCACGTAGGCTCTCCCCTTCTCCCCGAGCACGGGGTCGGGGTAACCCAAAACGGCGGCGAAGAGCACCTTGGGGTGCTTCATGAGGACGTCCTCCACCTCCGGAGGATAGACGTTCTCCCCGCCGCGGATGTACATCTCCTTCTTCCTGCCCAGGATGTGCAGGTGACCGTCCTCGTCGATGAATCCCATGTCCCCGGTGTAGAAGAACCCCTCCTCGTCGAACACCGCGGCGGTGGCCTCCGGCTGCTTGTAATAGCCCTTCATCACCGCGGCGCCGCGGATGGCGATCTCCCCGCTCTCCCCGCGCGGCACCTCCCTGCGCTCGGAATCCATGATGCGTATCTCGATGCCGGGATTGGGTATCCCGATCGTCGTGGCAATCTTTTCCAGGGGGAAGTCCTGGCGGGTGAAGGTGACGGCTCCGCTGACCTCCGTGAGGCCGTACCCGATGTAGGGGATGACGCCCATCTTCTCCCTTATCTGCTCCACCAGCTCCGGCGGGACCGGCGCCCCGGAAATCACCGCCGTCTTCACGCTGGACAGGTCGTAGGAGTCGAAGTCCGGCTGCATGAAGAGGAGTATGTACTGGGCGGGGACCTGCCCGACTATGGTTATCCTCTCCTTCTCAATGGTCTGCAGGACCTGCTGGGGGATGAAGGTGTCCAGCATCACCAGGGTGGTGCCGTTGTAGAGCATGCTGACGATGGCCATCACCGCACCGCCCACGTGGTTGTTGGGGATGTCCATGAGCAGGCGCTCGTCGTCCGTGATGTCCGAGGCGTCCACCTGCCCCCTTACGTATTCGATCAGGTTGCGGTGGGTGAGCATGGGAGCCTTGGGCGTGCCCGTGGTACCCGAGGTGAATAGCTGGAGGACCACATCCTCCTCCTCCACCTCCGCCTTGCGGGCCGCCAGCTCCTCGTCCAACTCGGGCCCCTCAACGAGGAAATCGGCATAGGATATGGCCCCCGGGACCCGGGCCACTTCCTCTCCGCTCCCTATGACCACCACATGGCGGAGCTCCGGGAGCCGGTCGCGCACGGCGTTGAGCTTGGCGATGAAGTCCGAGTCCATGAAGCCCGTCTCCATGATCACCACGCGGGAATCGGAATGCCCGAGGATGTACCTCACCTCGTCGGGGGCGAAGCGCCAGGATACGGGTACCGCGGCTGCCCCCACCTTGGCGCAAGCCAGGTAACCGAAGATGAACTCCGGATGGTTGGGGATATAAAGCCCCACCCTGTCCCCTCTTTTCACGCCCAGCTTGAGGAGGCCCTTGGCCACCTTGTCCACCTCGCGGTCGTACTCGGCGTAGGTTATGCGCCGGTCTCCGTAGACGATGGCCTCCCGGTCCGGCCTCTCCTCTGCCCACCTCTCCAGCGGCTCGAACAGCAGCATGGCTCACCTCCCTGCCTACACCGTCCCCAGCTTTACTTGGCGGCGGGGTCTTGAACCCGAATCTCCCGTCCTCGCGGTCCCGGACAAGGACCCGGGGATGACACGAACGATCGCCCCGTAGCGCAAATCGCGATTCTCAATACGCCTATCCTCACCCTGCCGACTGCCCCTCAAGAGCTCCGCATGCCCGTCGGTTCGTGCAGCCCAAAGTGTTCAGCGATTGTTAATATTATAGTTCCGCGAGCCGGAATTGAAACCCGGGGAGTTCGTCTCCCCACTGCTTTTTCTTTGGCTGCGCCCAGCCCACGGCTCAGGCTTTTCGACCTCATATAACCGGGAAGTAGGTGGCGTGGAACGGCAAGGCCTCCTTGGTCTTCCGCGGGCTCAAAGGCGGGTCGTTCGTAATCTCCGTAAGAAGCGGGCTTGCATTGGCCTCACAAGCTTACGTCGCTCACCAGACCCCAAAACCACCCGCGAATGACTGTTCTACCCGCGAATGACTGTTCCCGCGCACGACTCCATCCAGGCCTGCACCTTCCTGCACCGAGGACCGCCTTCCTTCCCTCACCGAGGGCCGGTTCGAACATATGGCCGGTGCCGGCAATCACGTGCGGACTCGACGCTATTGACTGTATGGTTACCTCATGGTATCTTAAACATCGAAAGTGGCGTTTGTTCGTTTAAGGCGGCGGTAAGAAAAGGGGGATCAATCCGGCGGGGGGAATTCCCGCCGGGGTTAGATATAGGGCGAAAGGCCGACAAAAGGAGGAGGCAAACCGGGCGGACTTCAAGCGGGCGAAGAAGGGGAGCGAAGGGGTCCGACTTAATAACCGAAACTCACTCGGCACGGATATTTGGCGCTCACTCCCCATGAAAATCCGCATTATCCGTCACTTCTTGCGCACCCTTGAGGTCCTGCCTGCGGCCGGTCAGCGTCGAGGGAGTTACCGGCCCTGATAGTATAGGAGGAGGTTGCGGATGATGTTGAAGGGCGCGAGATGCACGATTTCCCTCTTGCTCGTCTCCCTGGTAGCCGCCTGCACCATGCTGGGCTCCATCATGGTGGCCGCGGACACCACGACCTCTACCGCCACGAGCACGGAAAACATCGGGATCATCGAGGCCATCGTCTGGTACGACGGCCTCATCCCAGACAAGAGCGAGGCCAAGGAAGAGGGTATCAACGGGATCAAGGTCCAGCTTTACAAGGAGAGCGGCACGGATGCCTCGGGCAATATACTATGGGAAAAGTACGGGGAACCCCTGGTAACCGCACCCGGCCAGAGCAAGGTCACCGGGGAGACAATCCTGGGAGGACTGGTGACCTTCGAGAACCTACCCGTCGTTAAGCCATACGATATTTTCGCGATAACCCGGTACAAACTGGCCCTGGTACCCGATCCCTCCTACGTCCCCCTCAACGGCTCG
>JACVJH010000398.1 GCA_015711895.1 Candidatus Solincola tengchongensis
GCGAACCCGGACGCTTCTTGCCCCCGCCCGAACGCCGTGAAGGTCCGGCGCCTTCCGGGGCGCGGTCCTTCCTGACCTTCTCTCCCCTCGCCCTTTCCCCGCCGGCCATCGAGCCCAGCTGCTCCACCCCCATGGCGACGCTGTCGCGCATGGGACCGGGGTCCCGGGTGACCTTGCTCAACATGATCCCTCCCTCCATGGCGCTCACCGCGAACCGGGCAAAGGCGCGGCTGTCGAAGCCGGCGGGCAGCTCCCCCGCCTCCTTCATGGCCTCCAGCTGCCCGGCGATGAGCTCCCACCAGCCGCGGAAGGCGTCGGCTATGGCCTGCCGGAAGCCGGGGTGGTCGTGGCTGGTCTCCAGGGCCAGGTTTCCGAGGATGCACCCCCGCGTGCAGTCGGCGGCCTCCACTATCCGCTGTATCTCGCGCAGCATGGCCTCCAGGCGTTCCCAGGAGTTGAGGCCGGGCCTCTCCAGGACCTCCCTCAACCTCCCAAGGATGTAGTTGGAGGCGTTCTCTATGACCGCATAGCCCAGGTCCTCCTTGGACCGGAAGTGGAAGTAGAAACTGCCCTTGGTGATGCCCGCGGCGCGGATGACGTCGTCTATCGATGTGCGGGCATAACCGTTGGCGTACATGAGCAGGGTGGCGTGCCCCACGATGCGCTGCCGGGTGCGTGCCCCCTTGGAAATCCGCTCGCCGCCCTTGGCGGCCTTGCGCCCCGAGGCACGATCGCCATCCATAAGGGTCGTCTTTCCCCGCTCGCCCATCTTTCCCCACTCCTTTGGAGGACGCGCGCAAGTTACGTCGTCAACGGCGGATGCCACGGTTGCCAACTGCTCCCGGGGACCCTTTACCGTATCCGTATACTGCCTTCCTCATCACCTTGTTCACGGCACCGTAATAAGGGGTTATCCTGGTACCTTTTACCGTCCCTCTCGCCTGCCGCTCCCATCTTGACCCCCTGCCTCTGCCTCATGTGCATCTTGACGCCCATCTACCCGGCCTTTCTCCCCCTTTCGCCGCCAGGAGGCTGGGGGTTAGGGTCCCTTCCCGTGGAAACCGCCCTTTAGGCGCTTGAGATACGGGAATACCCGGCGGCCTCCGATTTCACATCTTCATACGGGCGGCGATGAAGTCCTGCAGGCTCATGGGCGGGTTTATCTTCTCCCGCACCTCGAGGCGGATGGCCTCCTCCTGGCAGGTGGGGGTGCACACCCCGCAGCCTATACACACCTCGGGGTCCACGACCGCGGTATCTCCGGACAGTTTAACAGCTCCAACCGGGCACCTCTCCTCGCATATCCCGCAGCCGGCACAGTCCTCCTCCTCCACCCGTGCCACGTAACTGGACGAGGAGACGGTTTGCAGCCCACGACCCAGCTTGGCGCGGAAGAACCCGCAGCAGCAAGGGCAGCAGTTGCAGATGGTCCGCACATGGCCTTCCACGTTGTCGCAGACGTGGATGAGGCCCTCCTCCGTGGCTTGGCGCAGGATGCGCAGGGCCTCCTCCTTGTCTATGGCCCGTGCCTTTCCCGTCTCCACCAGGTAGCGGCCCATGGTCCCGAAGTGCATGCACCTCTCCACGGGGTGCTCGCAGCCCTCGCCCACGAACCTGGCCATCTGGCGGCAGGGGCAGTGCCCGACGGCGTAGTAGTCCACCTTGTCCAGCAGCTCCTCAAGGGCGTCGAAGGGTAGGACCTGCGAGGGGTCGCGCAGGGACTCTCCCACCGGGACCACCCGGATGAGGGGGACCTTGCGGGCCAGCTCCTCGCCGAACTCCGCGTCAAGGTACTCCTTCCAGTGGCGGGCCAGGCGGCGCAGTTCCGGGGTGTCCTCACCGGAGAGGAAGGGTGCCTCCGCGAAGCCCACCACGCTGGGCAGCAGGCGGTATATCCTCTCCTTGCCGGGCTTCTGCGTCGTGAGCACCGTGCCCCTCTTTGCCATGCTCGAGAGGATTTCCTCCAGTCGATCGGCCTTGTCCGGCATCATCTCCCGGAGCTGTGAGAGGGTCCGGTTCTCGTAGATGGCCAGGTTGAGGGCCACCTCCGCCTCTTCCCCGGGGTAGAGGATGTGCAGGATCTCCATGAGATGAGGGGACATGGGGACCCCGTTGATGGCCCGGTCGAGGTGTTCCGCAAGCCGCTGATACACGTTCTCTTCCATCCTCTCCTCCCTGGCTTTCCCCGCCTGCCCGGCTTATCAGATGACCGTAGCAGGAGCCTTTAAACATACCAACCGGTCGGTTTATTTATTATATACGCCGGGATCGCCCTACGGTCAAGCCGGTGTATGCCGATGTTGCTGTCTACAAAAAGTAGGCACCTCATCCCGACAAAACCTCAACACGCTATCCTCTCGTATCCCGCAAGAGCTTTAAGGACGTCCTTGACCCAGGGGTCTCCGCTCCTTGTCTCAAGAAGCGGCATGTGCTTTTCGAGCCAGGCCTCGGGATTCCTCCTCACCTCCTTTCTGAGGGAGGCCATGGCCAATTGAGCTTCCTTTTGGTGTGCGTTCCTCCTCTTGGAGAGGAAGGTGGGAAGCTCCCCGTTCTCCCGGAGCTCGATCACCTGGCACATGCAGTCCGCTCCCTTGACGCTCCAGCTCATGCCGCGCTTTTTAAAGCGGTCTGAGAGCAGCTTGTCCACGTTTCCCTCCATGGCCCCCGGGGAGCGGTCGTCTTCCTGCGCTGGGAGTACGTCCCTCCAATCCGGAAGCCAGGAGGAGAGGGAGGAGATGTAGGCGATGGACTCGGAAATCCGCTTCCTCTTGCCCTCGTCTGCGGCTTTCTTCAGATGATCCTCCAAGGCTTCTACGACCTCTTTCCCCTTGCCCTCGCAGGCCAGGGAGTAGAGCCTCTGCGCCTCCCTCCCAAAGCCCAGGGCCCGGACGAGGGACCTCTTCAAGTGGAAGCGGGAGAGTTGGGCATGGTCCGGGAAGAGGAGCTCGGGGCCACGGCGGAGCCAGAAGGCCCCGTCGGAGGACCAGATGACGCAGGAGATCCCGGAGTGGTCGTAGAGGGTGGCGAGATCGGCGCTCCATTCGGAGAGGAAGGTGCCCCCGTCCGAGGCGGAGAGGAAGACGCGCCTCTCCTTGGTCCTCCACTTATCCTCGGAGACCCGCTCGAAGCCCTCGTAGGAGATGCCCGCCTTGAGCTCGTGCCTCCTCCTCTCCTCGCGCTGTAGGGGGATCAGGCAGCCGTCGGCCTCCAGAAAGAGCCGGGAGGCCTTCTTCCCCCGCGAGGCGGGAAGAGCGCCCGAAAGGAAGAGTTCCTCGGCCCGCTTGCGCTTCTCCCGTGCCCTCTCCGCTCCCCGCACCCTCACCCTTCGGTGGAGCAGGGAATGGTCCACTTCCTCGGAGAGGAAGAAGGAGAGGTGCTTTCCCGCCCGCCGGAAGGAGGTCTCCGAGCACATCTCCAGGGCCTCTTGCTCGACGGCCGGGGTGGCGGCGAGCAAGCCCTTTGAAAAGCCCAGGGCCTCGTCCAGAAGAAACCGGTGCTTGCCCTCGCGGTCCCGGTAGTATCGCCTCCTCACCTTGACCGTTCCGAAGCGGGTGAGGACCGCTCTTTCTCGCATGCCGATGTTGC
>JACVJH010000399.1 GCA_015711895.1 Candidatus Solincola tengchongensis
AGGCTCGGAAGCAAGGCTCTGGTGGCCGACTCCCGCGAGACCCTGGCCTGCGCTTTCCTCTCCCTTTCCCTCTTTCTCGGCCTGGGCTCCAATTACCTCTTCGGCTTCTGGCAGGCGGACCCCATCGCCGGCCTGGTCATAGCGGCCTTCCTCTTCCAGGAGGGGGCGGAGGTGTGGGGAGAAGCGGGAGAGGAGGGAGAGGAAGAAGGGGAAGGAGGCTAGGGGAAGGCGGGCAATCCAAGGAGGAGTGGCCAAAGGCCTCCTATGCAATGGCTGAACGCCGGTCCGATAAGGGTTCCGCTGTTTTTCGAAGCGCCCTGTCTCTCAAAGGACGCAGGACACCGCTTTCCTTAGCCGTTATGGGGGAGGATGGGTGGCCGGACGCCGATCCGGGAAGATCCCGCCGCCGGTCAGGCCGCTCTATTATTTCCTGCATTTCCTGCCGCAGGAAGCCGCTTGCCTTCCCGGTTGGTGGAGAGGAAGAGTAGCTGGGCATCGGTCCAGGGAGATTCAACCGAAGGTGCAGGCCGTTTTTAACCCTATCGCTGAGAGGGTGCGATGAACGCTTGGTCGCGGTCTCCAACAAATTCGCTCTTCATGCATGGCCGGGAGCGAAAGCCACTTTCTTGGTAAGAATTACCTTGATCCCCTGCCACGAATATCCGGAAGGAGACTTATTGGATAGCGAAGTCCGAGTTTCCACGTATGGCCGTGAGGGGGGTCCGCTCTGGAGGGCCCTGCCCTGGGGATGAATATTTATCGGGGACTCCGGACGCGGGGAGAGGGGGCAAAATGTCGGGGAGGGGAAGCCCCTATTCTCGGGATAGATGCCTCCCGCTCTCCTTCAAGGCACGCTCCAGGTCGCGCCGGCTCTCGCGCTCCATTATCTCGCGGCGGCGGTCGGCCTTGGCCTTGCCCCGGGCCAACCCAAGTTCCACCTTTATCTTGCCCTTCTCGTTGAGGTAGAGGCTGAGGGGTACCAGGGTGTAACCCTTCTCGGCCACCTTGCCCTGCAGGCGCCGTATCTCGTCCTTGTGCAGGAGGAGCTTCCTTTCCCGGCGTGGTGGGTGGTTGAACGCCCCTCCGTGGCTGTAGGGGGCCACGTGCATGTTCTCCAGGTAGACCTCGCCGTCCCTGACCCTGGCGAAACTGTCTCGCAGGGAGGCCTTTCCCTCCCGTATGGACTTGACCTCCGAGCCCAGGAGGGAGATGCCCGCCTCCATCCGTTCCTCGATGAGGAAATCGTGCCTGGCCTTACGGTTCTCGGCCAGGGTCTTCACCCTCTGGGGAGACTGGTTCGTCCCGCTCATGGGGAAATCATAACCCAGCAGGGGCGTGGAAGGACAGGCAGCAGGAAGGAGTGGGGCGGGAACGTGGGGGAGAGGGCCGATGCCCGCCTGGGGGAGGGGTCGGGAGTCCCTGTGGAACGGACAGGGTGGGGAACATGTGGGAGAGGAGAGGGGTAGAGCGCGAGCATGTTTGCGCTTCCGGAAAGGTCGGGGAGGGAGGGATCCACGCTCGTAAAACCCCCGGTGATAGGGCGGGTTCTACGCGTCCTCAAGGGTCGGAAACGGCCTGTGTGAGGCGGCTTTCGGCGTTTGATCTCCCTCGAAGAAATTCGGCCCACGTTCCTCGCGCTCACACTTGGGAGGGCAGGAGGAGGTAGGATGCAACTCGGCCAGGCGGCGGTATGTGGTCGGGCGCCCGGGACGATCAAAAGAACGGGAGAGGGCCAAACGAGCCGACCGCAGCCCGGCTGCCCCTCCTCATGCTCCTTACGGCGCAATCCCCTCGCTTGAGGGGATGTGGTTTCTTGAGGGGACGTGGTTTCGGCGCCCCTCGCGCTTCTATGGGCGGGATGCGGGAGGCCCTCCGACGGACCGCAGGCCTGACCTGCCCGGTCCCATGCTCCTCATGCTCCGTATGCTGGTAATCGGTGGGCAACGGGGTTATAATTCGACCTCGTGCACTGGCGGCTGCGTCGGTTGCCGGCGGATACGGCGTGAACCGGGAATCCCCGGGGCTCCCGGCAGCGGCGAATGGAACGGACGGCGTCGGCGCTGGACGGCCGGCCCGCGCCTTCGGGGATTGCCCCGGAGAGCGGGGAATAATAACCTGGTCGTGATGAAGATGAAGAACAAGCTTGGTTCGTCCGCGGGAGGCGGGCGGGGGACGGGAGCGAGGTCGAGATGCCCATTAGCCTGACCCGGGACATCTACCGGCTGGCCAACTCCTTCGGGTCGAACATCTATCTGGTCACCGGGAACGGGCTCACCCTGGTGGACGCGGGGTTTCCCGTGGACCTGCCGGCCATCCACATCGGGCTGCGCAGGATGGGCGCTTCCCCCCGCGACCTGGAGATGGTGGTGGCCACCCATTACCACGGGGATCATGTGGGGACCATCTCGGGTCTGAAGCGCAGGCACGGGGTCCTCGCCGCCATCCATGAAGACGATGCGCCATACGCGCGCGGCGACATCCCCTACGAGCGCTTCGAGGTGGAGACGTCACGACTGGTCTTCTACACCGCCCTCTGGCCATTTTTCCGCTACCGCGCTTTTCCCGTGGACCGCCCTCTGAAGGAGGGCGACCGCCTGGACCTGGCCGGAGGGCTGGAGGTGATCCACACTCCCGGACACACGGCGGGGAGCATCTGCCTCTATTCCTCCCGTCGCGGAGTGCTCTTCAGCGGGGACCTCCTGCGCAACGAGGGCGGTATCCTGGAGGGCCCCCCACCTCAGTTCACCCCCGACCCGGAGGCGGCGGCGCGTTCCCTCCTCCGAGTGAGGGAGCTGGATTTCGAGATCCTCCTCCCCGGTCACGGGGAACCCATACTGGGAGGAGCCGGAAAACGTTTCCGCAAGGCGCTCGAGGAAGGGCTTATATGGCCCCTCAACGGTGCATGACCCTGTTTTCCGTTGACCCTCCGGGTTTCGGAAAAGCCCGAAACCGTCACTGGAGAAAGTCGTCCGCGCACGACATGAACTCTCGCCTCCCGTGGGCCCTCCGAGGTTTAGGGGAAAAGCGGGGTGCCCCTGCCTTTCCCCGGTCCGCGGGCCTATGCGAGCTGTGTGCGGAGGAAAGCCGTCACCGGAGGGGTCCCTCCTCACCGACCCCTCGGCATGAACCCGAAGCTGGTTTACGTGTCGTCCATGAGGCCATGGAGTGGGTGCGATGCCTCCATTGAGCCCATCATCGGGAAAAGAAGATGAGAGGGTTGCGCAAACCGGAGGGGCCCCGAGTTGCAGACCCGAGCCGGATAAGGGTCCAAGGGTATCGAACCGCGAGACTTGGTTGACCGCGGCCTGTTGCCGGTCGTCCGCGCATCAAGTAGGGTGTTTTCCGCGAGGGAAAGCGGGTGAACCGTAACCGCAGGCTCATGGGACGGTCCTCGACCTGCCGCTTTCCGCGCTCCTTCTCCGTTCCAGCCATTCCGTCAGCCGCCCGGGCTTTTGCGCCGGGACTCGCGGTTGGCGCAGGCGCTCGTCGATGAAACCGGCCGTGCGTACGGCCAGGGCCATGACCGTCAGCTGCGGGTTGACCCCCAGGGAGGTGGGAAGGACGCTGGCGTCGGAGATGTAAAGGTTTTCCACCTCCCATGTCTCGCCGGTGCTCTTGACCACCGACCATTCCGGGTCGCCGCCCATGCTGCAGGTGCCCATGGGGTGATAGGCGGAGAGGCCGTAGATCTCCCCCCGGCGCAGGCGGTGCCGGGAGAGGCGTGAGAGGTCGCGGGGGGAGGTCAGTTCACGGTAGCCGGCTATGGGGGTGTAGACCCTCCTGGCCCCGGCGGCGAACCAGATCTCGGCCATGAGCACCACGGAGCGCTTCATCCTCTCCAGGTCCCCGGGCCCGAGGCGGTAGAAGGCCAAGGGCTGGCGCGCGGAGGGTCCGGCCGTGACCCGGCCCCGCGAGTCGTGTTCGCTGATCATGG
>MU158661.1:0-3960 GCA_015711895.1 Candidatus Solincola tengchongensis
GTGATCTCTCTTGCTGAACGAAATCATACTACGTCTTGTAGAGGAAGCGAAGGGTATAGAGGAGATAGAGGAAAGGGTGGCCGAGCTGGTCTTCGCCGTGGTTGTCTTAAAACCCCTTCTCCGCTAACCTTTATCCAGAAAGCGAGGTGATATCCGTGAAAGAGGCCCCGGAAGGCATAGAGGGGGTGCTGGTCAAGCCCCTGGCTCGGCACTGCGATGAAAGGGGTTATCTTCTCGAGGTGCTGCGCGACGACGACGCCCTCCTGGAGCGCTTCGGGCAGACCACCTACACCCTCACCTATCCAGGGGTCATCAAGGCTTTTCACTGGCACCGCAAACAGCACGACCTGTGGTTCGTGGCCCAGGGCGAGGCACGCGTAGTCCTGCACGACCTCCGCGAGGAATCGCCCACTCACGGGCGGACCCAGGTGATCTACGCCGGAGAACACCGCCCTCTCCTCATCGTCATCCCTCCCGGCGTGGCCCACGGTTACCAGGTCCTGGGGAACAAACCGGTAGGCCTCTTCTATCACACCACCCGCTCCTATGACCCGGCGGACCCGGACGAGGAGCGTATCCCCTACGATGCGCTCTTCGACTGGGAGAGCGAGGCGGGAGACTGAGTGGGATGGGCGAGAGCCTCGAGGCATCCCGTGATGGGGTAGGCGGAGAGGCGGGCTATGACAACGGCTTCCAATATGAGAGAGGGGAGGCTGGTATGCGCGTGGTGATCTGCGGCGCGGCCGGACAGCTGGGGACCGACCTGGAAAGCGTCACCTACGCGTCCTTCAACCCGGAGAGCGGGAAAAGGGGAGAGGGATACACCAACAGACAGGTTGCGGAAGGGGTGAGGAGGCAGGTATGCGCGTGGTGATCTGCGGCGCGGCCGGACAGCTGGGGACCGACCTGGTGGAGGTCTTCCGGGCTGGAGGCGACGAGGTATTCCCCTTCGACCTCGACCTGGACATCACGGATTACCGACTGGTCATGGAAAGGATCCCCTCCCTCAGCCCGGACCTGGTCATCAACACCGCCGCCGACCTGGACGCCGACCGTGCCGAGCTGGACCCCGAGCCCTCCTTGCGGGTCAACCTGACCGGCGCGCAGAACCTGGCCATGGCCTGCCTGGAGGCCGGTTGTCCTCTGGCTTTCATCAGCTCCGATTACGTCTTCGACGGGCGAAAGGGTGCACCCTACACTGAACTGGACGAGCCCAACCCTCAGGGGGTATACGGCAAGGCCAAGCTGGCCGCCGAACGTTTTCTGGCCTGCACCCTTCCCCGCCACTACATCTTCCGCACCCAGTGGCTGTTCGGCCGTGGAGGGAAGCGCAACTTCGTGAAGAGCATCCTGCGCAACGCCCGCGAGAAGGGTTACCTGCGGGTGGTAACCGATGAGGTGGGGACCCCCACCTACACCGGTGACCTGGCGGAGATCATCCACCGCGTTTGCCGGTCCGGCCAGTATGGCCTCTACCACGCCACCAATCAGGGTGTCTGCTCTCGTTACGACTTCGCCCGGGAGATCGTGGAGATAGCCGGGTGGAAGAAGGTGCCCATCGAACCTATACGCTACGCGGACCTCAACCTCCCCTGTCCCCGCCCCCCCTATTCTCCCCTGGAGAACCTGAACCTCCGCCTGCGTGGCTTCCCACTCGCGCGCCACTACCGGGAACCCCTCGAGGAATACGTGAGGTGGCTTCTCGAAAACGATGCCCTCTAAGCCTCTGTTCGCGGGTGAGGCGCGGAACAAGGCATAACCCCAAGACCGAGTTACAACCCGGCCTTAATGACGGCGTGATCCGTTTGTGAGGCAGGCACACAAGGGAGCGCGACCACATGACCCATTGGAAGCAGCGCACCCGCTCGCGGATTCGACTCAGGTCACCTCGGCCCGGAGGCGGGAACAGAGGGAATAGAACGCCGCGCTCCCGCCCAGCGCCAGCCACACGCCCCAACCGGTACCCGCCAGCGCCTGACCCAACGAAAGGCCCGGCGCCCTCCGGTAGCCCAGGCCTGCGAAGACCCGCAGGCCCAGAAAAGCCAGCATGGTTAAAAGCGCCAGCAGGGACATTACCCTCATGGCCCCCGCCCATTTCCCGGGCGGCACCATCCCCAGGACCAGTAGCGCGTCGCACCCGGCGACCAGTGTGGCCAGGCCGGAGAAGAGCATCCCTTCCGGGAAGGATATCCCCGCCATGCTGCGCAGTGGGTTGCGGCTTGTTCCGATCCAGGGGAACAGGGTGGAGACGACCAGCAGCGCGGCCAGGGCGGGGATGTAAAAGGCCAGCCGCCTCGCCCTCTCGGGGATGGCGAACTCGCCGGCGGCCTCTACTTCCCGCCCTCGGCTTAGCGGATGTCCTTGCCCGGAAGCGAGGGCCAAGGGTCGAGTGCGGGCCTCGCTTCTTGCCGTGCTTCCCCCTCCCCTGCTCTTGCGAACGGCCGTTCCAGGGAGTGAGCTGCCATATACTGGTAATTCAGCCCTGGCCCGGGGCTTGGCTTCCGTGGCCGCGCCGCTGAATGCCGTCGTCATCCCGGTATCCGTCACTCCACCGCCCGATTCCTCCGGAGGTTGGTCGGAATAGATGCGGGCGATGAGCTCCTTCCACTCCTTGTCACGCCGGAAGTCGTACCTCTCCCCGGCGGTATCCATATCCAGCTCCACCTCTCTGGCCGCCTCCAGCTCGCTCATCAGGGCCCGCTTCTTGTCGAAGGACTCCTTTTGGCGCGATTCCATCCCCAGTTCCGAGCGCACCTTCATGAGGTCGGCCTTGAGCTCCTCCATGCTGGCGTACCGCAGCGAGGGCTCTTTCTGGAGAGCATGGTGGACGGCCCGTTCCAGAGTGGGTGGAAGGCCCTCTACCAGTTCGGACAGGGCCGCCGGTTCCTCGGTGGCCACGCGGTAGATGATGGCGAAATCGTTCTCCGCATCGAAGGGTCGCCGCCCGGAGAGCATCTCGTACAAGGTGACCCCCAGAGCGAAGATGTCCACACGGTGGTCGTAAGGCCTGCCCAGTATGACCTCCGGGGCTATGTAGTTGGGAGTGCCCATGATGACGTCGGTGTGGGTACGGTCGCTCACCCGTATCATCTTGGCGATGCCGAAATCCGCCACCTTGATGTTCCCGTTCTGGAGGACGAAGATGTTGTCCGGTTTAACGTCGCGGTGGACGATGCCCTGCCGGTGTGCGTATCCCAGGGCCTCACAGACCATGGGGGCTATGCTCATGACCTCCTCGGGTGAAAGCCGGCGCTCCGCCAGCACCTCCCGCATGGTCTTGCCCTCCAGGTATTCCATGACGATGTACTGACGGTCCCCCGCGAGGATGATGTCGTGTACGGTGAGGATGTGAGGGTGGGAGAGCCTGGCCGCCGCCTTGGCTTCCTGCCGGAACCTCTCCCTTACCTCGGCCTTCTCCTCCTCGCTAAGGTAATCGGGGACGTTCAGTTCCTTCAGGGCCACGTCCCTCTCCAGGAGCGTGTCATGGGCCAGATACACCCGGCCCATGGCTCCACGCCCTATCTCCCTCAGGATGCGGTACCTTGCCTCCATCGCTCCACCCGGAAGGTCAACGTACATCTACGGCATTCGCGCCGGCCGGCAAGAACCTCGAACCCTTCCCGGCGACATTATTCTATCGACACCACCCGCCCCGCACCTTATAACCGGACGACGCAGAAGGCCTCGTCAAAGAGGAGAGCAAAGAAAAAGGCGCCCCTTCCGGCCGAGGGTGAGAGGAAAACCCGGCTGGAGAGGCACCGCGTCTTTCAGGCCCGGAAGATGAGTTTCAGCGTTCCCATGTGGATCTCGTCCCCATCCGCCAGAGGCCGAGGTTCGAAGGCCTCCAACTTCTCGCCGTTGACGTGGGTGTAATTGGTGGAGGCGAGATCCATGATGTAATAACGTCCTCCCCCCAGGCGGGTGATCTTGGCGTGCCTCCTGGAGACCCCGGCATCCAGC
>MU158661.1:3970-6540 GCA_015711895.1 Candidatus Solincola tengchongensis
CGAGGTCGATGTCCGGGAAGGAGTGGGTGGCCGGATCCGACCTGCCCAGGGTGTATTCCGCTCTCTCCTCCAGGCTGAACACCTGGCCCGAATCCTCGAGTTCCAACTTGGCCATAGCGTTATTTTACCAGCATCGCGCCGAGGCGAGCACCCGAAATGTCCTACCCTCAGTAATGTATCTCCATCGCCCGCGGAGGACAGGCCTTTATGCAGAGCTCGCAGGCCACGCAATCGTCCTCCGCGAACCTCACCTCCCATGTCTCCCGGTCCAGCCTCAGCGCCTCAGTGGGACATACAGCCAAGCAAGCCCCGCAATGGGTGCATCGCTCCTCGTTGCGCCTGATGTCCTGGGAGAGGGGCTGGATCTCCACGCCGCAGGAACGCAGGTACTCCAGTCCGCGGTCGTAATCCGCCTCCTCCCCGGTCACCTCCAGGACCAGCAGGCCTTCCTCGCGGGGGGTGATGGAGGCCTTGAGGATGTTGAAGTCCAGGTTGTAATCCCGGACCAGCTTGCTAACGATGGGCTTGTCCACCTGTTCGTGGGGAAAGTGCAGGACTATCTTGTGCCGTACCATTCAACTCACCCCCTTATCCCGCGCCGCGCAGGGAAGGAGATCCACTGGCTCGCTGAGCAGGAACCGGCCCTCCCGTATCCAGCTCTTCAGGGTCTCGGCTATCTCCCTCGCCCTGCTGTAGCTGGACAGCGGAGCGGTGGGAACCTCTTTACCCTCCACCACGATGCGCCCACTCTTCAACTCCGCGTAGGTGACCTCCCCCAGCACCCGTCCCGTTCCCTGGGGATAATCAACGGAGTAATCCACCACCGGGGCCTTGAGGTCGGCGTCGCGCAACGCGGCATGCCGCACCACCTCCTCGTCCAGCACCGGGATGGGGATGCCGATGCCCACCGCCAGAGTGGCCCCGTACCCGAGGATGGAATATCCGGTGAGGTAGCGCGGGTTCATCCCCCGCAGGTCGCCGATGACGGCGATGGTCCCGGCGGGTCGTGTAGGCGCGCCGTTGGCGGCGCGGGGCACGTCGGTGTTGTGCTGCGTCCCGTGCCAGGCCACGTAACCCACGCCTCCGCCCAGGAAGATGCGCGTCCCGATACCGATGGTGCGGAACAGGGGGTCCTTGAGCAGAGGCGAGAGCTGGCCCGCGCTGCAGTAGTTGGCGTTCCCCAGGTTGGGCCGCAGCACCCCCATGTAGGTGTAGATGACCCGGTCGGAGAGGTTCACGGCCACGTTGTAGTTCTGGTAGGCGTTGCGCGGGTTGAAGAGCCAGGCCTCCTTTACGTCGTCCAGGGTTATCTCCCTCTCCCAGCGGCGGTTGGGGTAACAGTCCGTTCCGTAGGCCTCCGCCCGCAGGCGTACCTTGCGCCCCGCCACCAGGTCCTCTATGACGTGGCCGCCCCCGTAGCGGAACTCTCCTGGAAACACCTCGTTCAGGGGATCGTGCTCCGCCATCTCCGTCGCCCCAATATAGATGTCCACGGCGGCGATGCCGCAGTAGGTGGGGACTTCGTTCAGCCAGGCGCGCTGTATCTTGATGCGCGGCTGGGCGTGGCCCAGGTTGATGAAGGCCCCGGAGGAGCACATGGGCCCGAAGGTGCCCGTGGTCACCACGTCCACGGTGCGGGCCGCCTCCTCCACGCCCTTCTCCTCCACGAGGTCGATGAGCTCCTCGGCGGTGACCACCACCGCCTCTCCCTTCTTGATTCTCTCGTTTATCTCCGCGATGGTCTTGGCCATTCCTCCTTACCTCCCGTCTTGATTGACTCACATTACCGCGGGAGGCAGCACATGATCCATACCAAACCCACCACCACCTTTCCCGTAACGGATAAGCCTCTCACGTCCTGCTCGATCACCGAATCAAATCCCTGCCTTTCGGGCTACCTTTCACGGCAAGTCGAAAGCAACGCCTCTGGATTCGCAGCATGCTCTTCCCTACCGCCTATGCGCACCAGCCAGAATGGACGGGTATCTTCCGCCGCGCTCCCATATCTCCGCCATCTTGGATACCCGTCGGTCGCTACTTCAACCTGGACAGACCGCGTGTCCTTTTCGCCCCAATGCCCCCTTGACTTTCCCTTTTAGCGTCGATTCACGTACCTCCGGCTAGGGAAAAGAAATACCGCCGGCGAAGGCGCACGGCGGTATCCACTACCGTATCACCCGCACCGGGTACGGCGCCGCAGCGCGATACCCTCGCCCATGGTAACGGGGGCATCCGTCCTCGCCTACTCGCTCATCGCTTTCGACGGGAAGCTCCAGGGCCATCTTCAGCCCGCTTCACGCACCGGTTCTCAACCTCAGCCCGGCTCTCTGTAGCGCTACCCGCGGGCCTACTCCTCCCCTTCATCGCCTTTAGCGGTAGGTATTCGGTTGTCAATATCCACCAGCAAGTTAGTTTATGATGATACTCCCGGCCCCACGGAAAGTCAATCGGAGAGCTATACTGATCACACACTCCCCACATCGAATCTGGTTGCTTGATCAGAGAGCAGGGGGTTTTTATCTCTTTCTCAATTCTTAAACTTGCCGGCATCAGTAAGATAGATCACCTTT
>JACVJH010000402.1 GCA_015711895.1 Candidatus Solincola tengchongensis
CCGTCCTCTTCTACGACGGCGGCGGATGGTCGCCTCAGGCGGCCGGTACGTCGGAATGGCTCTTCGGTGTCGTGGCCCTCAACGAGAACTACGTCTGCGCGGTCGGGAACAACGGCGTGTTCCTGTTCTCCGACGGCTACGTGTGGAGTTCCGGGGGAAGTGGCACCACGGCGCACCTCAAGGCGGTCGCCGGGATGGGGGGGAACCACGTCTGCGTGGTGGGGGATTCCGGGACCATCCTCTTCGGCCACCCGAGGGACGTGGTCATCGCCGCCGCGGCAGAGCCTCCGGGTTCGGGAACGGTCTCCGGGGCGGGAAGCTATCCCTACCGTTACCCGGTTACCCTGCAGGCGAGCCCCGGCGCCGGGTACCGCTTCCTGTACTGGTCGGAGAAGGGCGCCCCGGTGTGCCCGAGGTCCGACTACGCTTTCTACGCCCTGCGCGACCGGGAGCTGAAGGCCCGTTTCGCCGGCGACCGTTATCATATCTCCGTTTCCTGGAGCCCTTCGGAAGGGGGGACGGCGAGCGGGGGCAGCGCCTGGGAAGGGGCGGGCCTGGGCGTCGGAGGCGTGTATTATCCGATGGCCGAGGGAGGCCCTTACCTTTACGTGGGAACCGGGAACGGCATATGGAGATACGATCCGGGGAGCGGCGGATGGGGCTGGATGGGCCCGGAAGGACTGCAGGTCAGGTCCATCGTCTATACCGATACCTACCTTTATGCGGCGGGAACGCAGGGTGGATATGATTGCGTGCTTCGTTGTCGTCTGTCCACCGGCGAGTGGAGCTCGATGAACTTCACGTATGAGGCCGAAGCGCTGGCCTGGGACGGCGAGCGCCTTTACGCGGGAGGGTTCGGGGATCGTAAGGGAGTATGGCGATGCGACAGTCCCGAGGGGAGCGATCCCGCCTGGAGGTGCATAGGCCTGGAAACAATCGACATCAACGCCCTCCTCTACGACGGCTACAATCTCTTCGCCGGCACGCGCGAAAACGGGGTTCATCGTTGCTCCGATCCGGGCGGGCTTACGCCCACCTGGATCCCCATGGGGCTGGACTGGGAACCGATGGTGGAGTCCTTCGTCTGGGACGGAAGCTCCCTCTACGCCGGGTGCTACAACTACTATTCGCAGACGGAGGGCAACGGCCTGTGGCGCTGCGACAACCCTCTGGCCGTAGACCCCTCCTGGATTCAGGTGGGGCTGGCGGGAAAGAGGACCTCCTGCCTGGCCAAGGACGGCAGGTACATCTACGCCGGTACCCGCGATCACGGGGTGTGGAGGTACGACCCGTCGACGTCGAAGTGGAGGTTAATGGGGTTGAGCGGCGAGGGGCATATATGGTCCCTCTGCTGGTACCGGTACCACCTCTACGCGGGGACGGACAGAGGGAACTTGTGGCGCTGCAACTTCTACGCCCCGGGCGAGGAGGTGACGGTGACCGCCGTGCCCAACGAGGGATGGCGCTTCTCCTGCTGGAGGGAGAACGGCTCCCCGGTGTCCACGGAGAACCCCTGGACCTTCCCGGTGAATTCCGACCGGGATCTGGAGGCCGAGTTCATAAGGACCTACCGGATAACCTGTTCCGTGGAACCGGAGGGAGCGGGGGAGGCGCTGGGGGCAGGAACCTACGACGAGGGCTCCCCGGTGTCCCTCACGGCCGTCCCCTACACGAATTACCATTTCGTGGGCTGGTTGGAGGGTTCGAGGACCGTATCCCTCGAGAACCCCTACACCTTCACCGCCGGGAGGGACCGCCACCTTGTGGCCCGCTTCGCCCTCGACCGCCGTTCCGTCACGGCGCGGGTGAACCCGGAGGGGGCGGGAAGCGTCTCCGGGGGAAGCGCGTGGACACCCGTCGCCCTGGGGTCGGAAGAGGTGAAGGCCGCCGCGTGGGACGGCGACTATATCTATATGGCGGCGGGTCAGAGCGGCATATGGCGGTACGATCCGGACACCTCCCAGTGCGCGCGCATCGCCTACATAGAGAACGCCTTGCACTTACCCGAGACCGTCTTCTGGAACGGCACCTCTCTCGTCGCTTCTTATGACGGGACCCGCTGCACCGACGACCCGTGGGAAGAGGAGCCAACTTGGAGGGATCTGTGGAATATCGGCGCCTTCACCTACGCCTGGGACGGGAGCTTCCTCTATGCGGGAGTGGGGTACGGGGTTTGGCGGTGCGACGACCCGGAGGTCTGGCCCTTCCCACCCTGGACACAGATCGGGCTCGGGGATTACAAGATAAGCTCGCTCGCCTGGGACGGTAACTCTTTATACGCGGGATGTTCCCAGTATTGGAACCAGCAGGATCACAACGGGGTGTGGCGCTGCGATGACCCGGCAGGGCAGGACCCGACGTGGACCCTGCTGGGGCTCCTGCATGACCGGGTCTTCACCATCCTCCGGGACGGCGACTTCCTCTACGCCGGAACGGAGAGGCAGGGGGTGTGGCGTTACGATTTGACGACCTCGGAGTGGAGCCAGCTGGGGCTGTGCGGCTACGACGTCCGCTCCCTGACCCGGGACTCCGATTACCTCTACGCCGGCACGGATCAGGGCGTGTGGCGCATGGACCTCTCGACGGGAGCGGGATGGAAGCGCATAGGGCTGGGAGATCGCGTGGTCAACACCCTGGCCCGGGACGGCACCTACCTCTACGCGGGGACCGACCAGGGCCTGTGGAAGTACGAGACGGTCGCGCACGGCGAGCAGGTGACCTTGACCGCCACTCCCGACCCCGGCTGGCGCTTCCTCCGCTGGACGGAGGGAGCAAGGGAGGTCTCCACGGACAGCGAGTACACCTTTACCGCGGAGGAGGACCGGGAACTGGTGGCGCAGTTCGTCATGGAGGACAACTACTCCGTCTCCGTGGCCTCCGAACCGGAGAGCGGCGGTACGGTGAGCGGGGGGAGCACCTGGGGACGCCTGGGCTTGGAGGGGGTTTCCGTCCTCACCGTGGGCTGGGCGGACTCCCTTCTCTTCGCCGGAACGGACGGGAATGGTTTCTGGCGCTACGACCCACAGGACCAGTCTTGGGTCAGGCTGTCCGAGGGCTACGACTTCGATCCCTATCCCATGACCTCCTTCTGCTCCGGCGGCGGTTTCTACTACGTGGGCACTCAAGGACACGGACTGCTGCGTTACGAAATCGGTACGCAACAGATGCAGGGGCCCTTCGGAGACGGTTTAACGGTTAAGTCGTTGCTATGGGACGGGGCGGTGGTATACGCGGGGACGGAAGGGCACGGAGTTTACCGCTTCGTCCCCGTGGACCCCGCGACCCTCATCTGGACCTCCGTCGGCCTCGATGGAAAGGACGTGAACGCGCTCCTCTGGGACGGCGAGTCCCTCTATGCCGGGTGCGATGACGGCGTGTGGAGTTATTGCCCCACAAGGAGACCCGTTTGGGAGCGGGTAGGCCTTGACGGAGCGGAGGTCACTTCCCTGTGCCCGAGCTGGACCGGCCTCTATGCGGCCACGCGGTCGGAAGGGGTGTGGCGATACGACCCGGCGGCGAGCGAGCCCTGGAGCCTGACGGGCATGGAGGACCTCCCCGTGGAGCGCCTCCTCTGGGATGGGAGGGGTCTCTACGCATCCACGCCGGACAACGGGGTATGGCGTTACGATGTAGAGGCGTCCGCATGGCACTGCGTCGGGTTGGATGACTCGCGTGTCCTCAGTCTAGCCTGGAGCGGAGAGGAACTCTACGCCGGATGCGAAGACGGCGTCTGGCGGTACGACACCTTCGCCCACGGGGAGGTGGTCACCCTCTCCGCCGCGCCCAGGTACGGCTGGGTCTTCCTCCGGTGGATGGAGGGCGGTCTGGAGGTCTCCACGGACAACCCGTGGACCTTCAGTGCCGCCTCCGACCGCGCCATCACGGCCCGTTTCGGCAACGCCAGCGTGGCGGTGAACGCCACGGCGCAGCCTGCCGGCGGGGGGACGGTCAGCGGAGGAAGTATCTGGAAAGCGTTGACGCCCTACATGTCCGGGCAGAACGTGAACTCGCTGGTCATGTTGGAGGGCCGGCTTTACGCGGGCACCGGCGGCCCCGGCAACATCGGCAACGGCGTCTTCCGCTCTCCCGATCCAAGGGCGGAAAACACGACCTGGGTGGCCATGAGCGAAGGCCTGGGCGGCGGGAAAGTGCTCTGTATGGCCACGGACGGCACCCACCTCTACGCGGGGACGCTGGGGAACGGGGTCTTCCGCTGCCTGGACCCGGGCGGAACGAGCCCTTCTTGGGCATCTATAGGCCTGGACGGCGCCATCGTGAGGGCTCTGCTCTTCGACGGCGCGCGGCTCTACGCCGCGACCGACGGCGGGGTCTTCCGCTGCTCCGACCCGGGAGGGGCGAGCCCCGCATGGTCCAACATAGGATTGAACGGCAACTATGTCAGTTCGTTGGCCTTCGACGGGATAAGGCTCTATGCGGGCACGTGGTCGAACGGCATCTTCCGCTGCTCCGACCCGGGAGGGGCGAGCCCCGCATGGACCAACATAGGGGAGGAATTCCTCGGATCTATCGTGAATGCTCTGGCTTATGACGGAACTTTCCTTTACGCGGGCTTCTATAACACGGGAGTATGGCGATGCCCGAATCCGGACGGGACGAATCCGCCGTGGGAGGCGATAAATCAGGGCCTTGACACTTCCGATGTAAGGACTCTGGCCACTGAGGGCGCCTGCCTTTATGCGGGCACGGCCGCAGCGGGGGTCTTCCGCTGCGTCGACCCGCAGGCCGAGTCGCCTGCCTGGAGGGCCATCAATGCCGGCCTTCCAACCCAGCTTGCCGTAGGAGCGTTTTCTCTGCTCATAGACGAAACCCGCCTTTACGCCGGCACCGCTGGTTACTGGGTCCGGCGGTTCAACACCTTCGTAAGCGGAGAGCAGGTCACCCTCACCGCCGTCGCCAACCCCGGCTACCGCTTCGTCCGCTGGACGGAGGGCGGGAACCAGGTCTCCACGCAAAACCCCTACCAGTTCACCGCCCAATCCGACCGGGAGCTGGCGGCCGAGTTCGTGCGCACCTACAACGTCTCCTGCTCCGTTTCCCCCGCGGGGGCGGGGAATGT
>JACVJH010000403.1 GCA_015711895.1 Candidatus Solincola tengchongensis
CCCACCTATTACCTCCTCAACGAGGCTGGCGGGATCGGCCATTTCCTCCCCGACTATGAGAAGATGCTGCGGCTGGGCGTGGAAGGTTTCCTGGAGCTCATGGAGGGAAAGGAGGGAGAGCTCTACGAGGCGGCACGCATCGCCGCCGATGGCCTGGTAATATATGCCAACCGTCTGGCGGACGAGGCGGAGCGGCTGGCCCGCCTGGAAGGGGATCCCGGACGCCGCGAGGAGCTGGAGGAGATCTCCCGCATATGCCGCAAGGTCCCCCGGCGGCCCGCGGAGACCTTCCACGAGGCCCTGCAGTCCCTTTGGCTCACCCACCTGGCGGTTAACCTGGAGGGGTTGAACTCGGCCATATCCTTCGGGCGCGTGGACCAATACCTGTATCCCTATTACCGCCGGGACCTGGAGGAGGGACGCCTGGACCCGCAGCAGGCCAAGGATCTGCTCCTCTCGTTCACCGCCAAGGCTACGGAGCACGTCTTCCTGCTCTCGGAGAGGATAAGCCGCTACCACGGCGGCTACCTGGTGGTGCAGGCGGCCATAGTGGGAGGGACGGACCGGGAGGGTAAGGACGCGGTCAACGATCTCACCTATCTCTTCCTCGAGGTCATGGAGGAGGCCGGTTTGCGGGATCCAAACTACCAGGCCCGGGTGCACGCCGCATCTCCGGAGGAATACCTCCGGCGGTTAGCGGAGGTGGCCCGGCGGGGGAAGGGCGTCCCCGCCATCTTCAACGACGAGGCGGTAGTGGCCGCCCTGGTCCACCACGGGTACCCCCTCGAGGAGGCCCGCGATTACGCCGTCGTGGGATGCGTGGAGCCGGCCATTCCCGGAAGGAGTTTTCTGTCCACCGATGCCGCCCTCTTCAACCTCCCCCTCTGTCTGGAGCTGGCGCTGAACCGGGGCAGGCGCTTCGGAAGACGCCGCAGGGTGGGTGCTCTCACCCCCGACCCCGCCGGTTTCAGAAGCATGGATGATGTCCTGGAAGCCTTCTCACGGCAGGTGGATTTCATGGTGGACCGCATGGTGGGCGATTTCCGGGTGGTGGAGGGCGGGAACCGAGATTTCCACCCCACCCCGCTCTCCTCCATGCTCGTGGAGGGCTGCCTGGAGTCCGGGAGGGACCTCACCGAGGGAGGTGCCAGGTATAACGGGAGCGGCATACAGGGCGTGGGGGTGGCCGACGTGGCCGATTCCCTGGCCGCCCTGGACGAGGTGGTCTTCCGCTCCGGAAAATACGGTATGGCCGAGGTGGTCCGAGCCCTCAGGGAGGACTTCAGGGGGCATGACAGGCTTCGGGCGGAACTTCTTAAGGTACCAAAATATGGTAATGACCATCCACTGCCCGACGGCTATGCCGACCTGGTGGTGCATATTTTCCATGAATCCCTCTCCAGGCACCGCAACACGCGCGGAGGACCGTACGTTCCCGGGTTCTATTCCGTGACCTGCCACGTGGCCTTCGGGGGAGAAGTGGGAGCACTACCGAGCGGGCGCCGCGCCGGGGAGACACTGGCTCCAAGCCTGGGCCCGGCGAACGGGGCGGACCGCCTTGGGCCCACCGCCCTGCTCAACTCCGCATCCAGGATCGACCACCGCCTCATGCCCAACGGCTGTGCGGTGAACGTCAGCCTGCGCCCCGGCGACCTGGGAGGCGAGGAGGGTGCCGACAGGTTGGCCTCCCTCGTAAAGGGCTATTTCCACTCCGGGGGCATGCAGGTGCAGTTCAACGTCCTGGACCCGGAGATACTGGAGGACGCCAGGCGCCATCCCGGAAAGTATCCCGGGCTGGTGGTGAGGGTGGCCGGCTATTGCGCCTACTTCGACGACCTGCCGGACCCCGCCAAAGCGGAGATCATCTCCCGCTGGCGCCGCGAGGCCGTCTGAGCCGAACGCACGGGAGCGCCCTTGATGCCTGGGGAGGCCTGGGGTTGCCGACTTGCCGGGGCGGCGGACCTCAAGCCGAGCCGGTAGCTGTATTCACGACGTAAGCGCGTCGTCCCGGGGACGGCAAAGGGCCGCTTTGCGCTGAAAAAAAATTTCGGGGCGGCTCCCGGGACGCGTCGTGGGCGCGTACATCGCTCTGGCGGGATACCCCGTTGTCCTTGTGTGTGCCTGGCGGTGGTATTCCGCAACGACCGCACCATCCTCGATCAGCTGGCGGATACCCCGTTGTCCTTGTGCGTGCCTGGACGGCAGGAAGGCGGTCTTTGAGTGGCTCTCGCCCGGCCGCTCCGGACCATGCGCGCAAGGGCCCCACAATCTCTCGGCCTTCTATCAACCGGTGTCCGCGGCGCGGGCGGTGAAGTAGAAGGTGGCTCCTTCCCCGGGAACGGATTCGACCCATACCCTGCCGCCCCAGCCCTCCACGGCGCGCTTCACGGTGGTCAACCCGATACCCAGGCCTCCTGCCTCCCCGGATCCGCGCCGGAAAGGAAGGAAGACGTCCTGAGCCAGGGATGGTTCTATGCCACAGCCGTTGTCGCTCATGAAGAGGGTCACCGTGTTCCCCTCCCGCTTTCCGCCCACGCGGATGTGGGGCCCCTCACACCCGGAGGTGTACTTGATGGCGTTGTCCAGGAGGTTGAAGAGGACCTGGCGCAGCTTGAGCGGGTCGGCCCGCACGTGAGGCAGGTCTTTTTGCACCTCCAGTTCGACACCGTGAGAGTCAAGCTCCTCCTTCCGTTCTCCCACCACTTCCGCCAAAACCGTTGCCGGGTCCACGTCGGCGATCCTTCCCTCCGGCTTCCCCGCCTGGGCGTAGGCCAGGAGGGCGGCGGTCATCTCCTCAAGCCTGCGGGCCGCCTTAGTAATATTTTCCAAAAATTCCTTCCGCTCCTCGTCCGAGGTGTCTCCACGACCCAGGAGCTCCGCGTAACCGCAGATGAGTGAGAGGGGCACGCGCAGGTCATGGGCCACCGTGGAGGCGAAGGCGTCCAGCTCCCGGACGGTGGTTCGCAGTCTTTCCTCCACGAGTATCCTCTCCGTCACGTCGCGGGAGTTGATGATGATCCCCCTCACCACCGGGTCCTGGAGGAGGTTGGTGAGGATGGCCTCGTGGTAGTGATAGCTCCCGTCGGCGTGGCGGAACCGTGAGACCACGTGCAGGGGGGTAGAAGGATTCCGGAGCACGTAGTCCATGTCCGCCCGCGCCTTTTCCAGGTCCTCGGGATGGATGAACTCCAGGAGTGAGCGCCCGTAGACGCTCCGGTCGTAGCCGGTTATGAGGGCCGTGGAGCGGCTCCCCCACCGGAAGCGCAGCTCGCCGTCCAGGAGGCTGACCATGTCCGCCGCGTTGTGCAGGAGGGCGCGGTAATATCTCTCTCGCGCCGCGAGGGCTTCCTCCGCCATCTTGAGCTCGGTGACGTCGGAATAGATGGCCAGCGAACTCATGAAGACCCCGTGTTCGTCGAAGCGTGGCGAGGCGGTGACCCTGATGATGCGTCTTTCCCCGTCCGTCCTGCGGATGGCCACGTCGTAGGTGCTGCTCTCTCCCTTCCTTCGTTTCTCCGTCTCCTGGCGGACTGTCCGGAAGGATTCCTCGTCCATGAACTCGCGCAGGTTCCGGCCCACAAGGCTACCCGGGGGTACGCCGAATATGCGGTGAGACGCGTGGTTGGCGAAGAGGAAGTTCTCCTCCGGGTCCACCTCGCTTATCCCCATGGCCTGGTTCTCTATGATCACCCGGTAACGCTCTTCGTCCTGGTCTTCCCTTTTCATGGGCGGTGCCTCTTTTCCTCCGGTGGCGATCGCGTCCGCATCGACGATCGAGAACCGCTTCTCGCGCCTGGTTCCCCCGCACCGATGGCCGAACACATTATACAACCGTTCTAAAGTTCATCGTTCACAAGATTATTCGGCACGGGAAGAGCGACGGAACAGGGCGGAGACGAGGAAGGGAGGCGGGGGAGAGTGTGAGGTTGGAGCGCTGATGTTGGGGTTCAAGAAAGGACCTCCCGTATTCACAGTCTGTCTGGAAGGGGAAGAGTCGCAGGAAGTTGCGCTCACCGGGCATCTTGACTTGACCGGAGGATGCTATTGACAAGCGACCGAAAAGGTTTAAAATTATCAACAGTATAAAATTTTAAAATTAATAAATTTATAAGAAATCCTCACGGCAAGGAAGGATTTCGAGATGGCCGCCAATCTGAGGATAAAGAGCATCAACAAGCGACCTGCTTTATCGGATATCGTGTGCCAGCAGATAATCGACCTCATCAAGGATGACGAACTTAAGCCGGGCGATGTTCTTCCCTGCCAGGATGAACTGGCGACCAGCCTTGGGGTCAGCAAGGGAAGCTTAAGGGAAGCCCTGGTAAAGCTGGAACTAAAGGGCTTCCTCCAGAAGGAGAAGGGCGGTTCTTATCGGATAAGGGGGCTCACCGATCAGCGGATTGCCGATCCCTTCATGGACCTCATGGGTGAAGACCCGAAGTTGGTGTGGGAAGTCCTGGAGATGGCCAAGATCCTGGCGGTGGAAGCCGCCCGCATCGCCGCCTCGAGGGCAGAAGAGGAAGACGTGCGAAGGCTCGAGGAAGTGCTTTCCAGGATGAAGAAAACGGTCGGCAACAAAGAGTATTTCCGAAAGGAGTTTGTGAATATATACACCGACTTCTTCCGGGTGCTCGGCGAAGCCACCAAGAACAACGTGTTCATGCATACACTTCACACCTTTAATCAGATGATCAGGGAGGCCATGCCGTTGCCCGTGGCGGCGCTTCGGGGTATCCCCAACATCGTGGAAACCATATACGGGCAGTTCAGACAGATCTCGGAATGCATCGCCCAGAAACGCGATGCCGAGGCTGCAAGGCAGACCAGAAGGCATTTCGAGTTCATCGAGGATAAACTCCGAAGGGCGGTGACCACGCGGGCAAGTAGGCGACAAGCAGGCCGATAGGGGAATACGAGCTTTTGGGAGGGGTTCTTTCCTCGACACGTATATTCAGGGGGCGCGGCTGAGCTTTCCGGTGGGGTTTCCGTTCTTAAGATCGTTATCGGACTTGCATGGTTTAGGGGGCCCGATTCGCCATCCGCAACCGGAAGACCGCGACATGGAGTGGGATGATGCCTTTCCTTATTGGAGAGTCAAACGTCGGGAAGGGCGGGTAAGGAGGTGCGGGGAATGTACTCCTACAACGGTAAGATCCTGGAAGTGGAACTGGGGGAAAGCGCGACCTTCTCCACCCTGGAGCTCGTGGAGGAGGACCTCGCCCGCTACATCGGTGGCTTGGGGCTGGCGGAGCTTTTTCTTGCGCGGCGCATGGACTGGGGCCTGGAGGCCTTCGACCCCCGCAGCGTGGTGGCCGTCATGGTCGGGCCGCTCACCGGGACGGCGGTCCCCGGCTGCTCCCGCTACGTTGTGGCCGGCAAGTCACCCCTGGGGCATTGGGGAGAGGCGCACGCCGCCGGCTTCTTCGCCTCGGAGCTCAAGGCGGCGGGTTACGACGGCATCTTGGTGAGTGGGTCCTCCCCCCGTCCGGTCTACCTCTACGTGCACGACGGGGAGGCCGAAGTGCGGGACGCTTCCCGCCTCTGGGGCTTGGACACCTACGAGACGGAGGCGGCCATCCGGGAGGAACTGGGGGACCCCAGGGTGAGGGTCATCGGCATCGGGCCTGCGGGGGAGAACCTCTCGCACATGGCCGCGGTCATCGGCGACGAGGGGAGAGCGGCGGCCCGCTCCGGGATGGGGGCCCTCATGGGTTCAAAGAACCTCAAGGCGGTGGCGGTGCGTGGGCGTGGCAAAGTGGCCCTCCAGGACGAGGAGGCTTTTCGGCGGGTGGCCAAGGACATCCTCGAAAAGGTGAAAGCCAACCCCACAAGTGGCCTGCTCAAGCAGCACGGCACGCCGGTGAACGTGATGATATGCGCCTACTTCGGCGACATCCCCATCAAGAACTGGAGGCTGGGCGACTGGCCGGAAGGCATCCCAGGGCTCAACGCCGAGGCCTACCAGACGGTGCTCACCCGGAATTGGCACTGCCGGGCCTGCCCGGTGGGGTGCGGGCGCAAGGTGGCCAATACTCTGGGCAAGCCGTCCGGTTTGGCGGACGTGACCGGACCGGAGTACGAGTGCTTGGCCGCCTTGGGGACCATGTGCATGGTGGGGGACATCCGGACGGTGGTGGCGGCCAACGATCTCTGCAACCGCCTGGGGATGGATGCCATCTCCGCGGGCACCACCATCGCCTTCGCCATGGAATGTTTCGAGAAGGGCATCCTCAAGGAGGAGGACGCGGAAGGGTTGGACCTCTCCTGGGGGAACGGCGACGCCCTGGCCCCCCTGCTGAACAAGATGGCCTACCGCGAGGGGCGTCTTGGCTCCCTGCTCGCCGACGGGACCCGGGCGGCGGCGGAGAAGCTGGGCGGGGGAAGCGAGAGTTTCGCCGTGCATTGCAAGGGGCTGGAATTACCCATGCACGACCCCAAGGCCTTCTCCGGCTGGGCGCTGGCCTACGGGACCACCAACCGCGGCGCCTGCCACCTCTCCGCCACCACCTACAACGTGGAGAGGGGGATGACCCTCCCGGACATCGGCCTCACCCAGCCGCTGGACCGCTTTGCGAGCGAGGGGAAGGCGGCCATGGTCCGGACCTACCACGCCTTCTCCGCGGTCCTCGAGTCCTTGGTGGCCTGCAAGTTCATGGTCTACGCCGGGCTCACCCTCACCGACTTCCATAAGGCCCTGGTCCCGGCCACCGGGAAAGAGTGGAGCATCGAGGAGCTCATGGAGTGCGGGCAGCGCATCTACCACCTGGGCAGGCTCATCAACCACGCTTGCGGCCTCACCGGGGAGGACGACCGCATGCCGCAGCGCATCTTGAGCGAGCCCTACCGGGAGGGCAACGCGGCCGACTTCGTCCCCGACCACCAGACCATGCTGGAAGAATATTACAGGCTGCAGAAATGGGACGAGAGGGGGATACCCACCGAGGAGCGCATCCGGGAGCTGGGGCTTCAGGAGTTCTCCTGGATGGCGGAAAGGGCGAGGAGCTGAGAGAGGAGCCGACAGCGTGGGCCTGCGGAGAGGTGGCTTACGGGAGGCAAGGGCGCGGCCGTGAGAAGCCGAGCCGCGAGCGGCCGCTCGTTGGCCACCGCCGGCGTGCCGGTCGTGGTGGACCGCAAAGTACGCACGACCCCTGGGGCGCGGGGGTGGATGTCCCTCTGAGCCGTTCCCGAGGACGGGGAATGGCGCCGCATGGAATGCGCTGGCTGTTTTGATAAAAGGGAGGTGAAAGAGATGAGGCTCGAGGGGAAAGTGGCGGTTATCACCGGCGCCGCCTCCGGCTTCGGGAAAGCCTCGGCGGAGCTCTTCTGCCGGGAGGGGGCCAAGGTGGTGGCGGTGGACATCAACGGGGAGGGCGTCAAGGAGGTGGTCGAGGGCATAAAGGCCTCAGGTGGAGAGGCGACGGCCGTACAGGCCGACATCACCAGAGCGGATGATGTTGCCAGGATATTCCAGACGGTTAGGGACGTCTACGGTACCCTCAACGTCCTCTTCAACAACGCGGGGATCGACCATATGAAGAAGATCACCGACACCACGGAGGAGGAGTGGGACAGGGTGATGACCGTCAATCTCAAGGGGACCTGGCTGTGCACGAGAGAGGCAGTCCCCCTGCTCATAGAGGCTGGGGGCGGCTCCATGATACACACCTCTTCCCTCTCCGCCCTCAAGGCCCGGCCTGGGAACACCTGCTACGGGGCCAGCAAGGCGGGGATCCTTATGATGTCCCAGGTGCTGGCCATCGAGCTGGCGCCCCACAAGATCCGTTCCAACTGCCTGTGTCCGGTAGTGGCTGACACCCCCATGGGGGAGAGGTTCCTCCAGAGCGCCCAGGCCATGTACGGGATACAGCTGGAGCAGTGGGACTTCAACGCCGCCAAGGACATCGCCCGCAGCACCGTGCCCCTGGGGGACATATGCACGCCCATGGACGTGGCCTACGCGGCGCTCTTTTTGGCCTCCGACGAGTCAAGGCTCATAAGCGGCACCTATATCCTCATCGACGGAGCCTCCCGGGCCGGCTGACCCCGGCCCCTGCGAGGCTCGACTCGGGCCGGAGGCGGGGAAGGAGGTGAAGGCGTTGGATGCGGGTTGGTTCTCGCGAACCAGCGTGCGCCGGATGTATGTGTGCAACGCGGGATATTTCGACTACGACATGGGTCACATGACCTTCGGCTACAACATGGGAACGCCGCTCACGGTGATCACCGTATTCCTGGTCCTGGAGACCAACTCCGGGTATGTGGTCTTCGACACCGGGTGGTCACCGAACATGGTGCCGGTGCTGGAGTCCATAGGCCTGAACCCAAGGATAGGGCCGGAGAACGACGTGGGCCGTTACCTTGAGGAATTGGGCATCGGTGCAGGTGAGGTGCGTATGGTGGTCCTTTCCCACCTGCACCTGGACCATGCCGGCGGCTTGGCGCGCTTCAAGGGATGTCGAGTGGTGGTGCAGAGGGACGAACTCAACCATGCCCGGGGGCCGCATCCCTTCGCCGCCATACCCTACACCCGCCTGGACTGGGATTTCCCGGATTTTGAGTGGGAGGCCGTGGACGGCGACGTGATGCTCGACAAGGGGCTGGCCCTGGTCCTGCTCAACGGGCACACCCCGGGGACATCGGGTCTCCTGGTAAACCTCCCCAATCGTGGCCCCCTGTTGTTTACCGGAGACAACTGCTACCTGCGGGTGAATCTGGAGAACGACCTCATCCCGGGCTCCATCTGGGAACCGCGCCAGGCCTGGCACTCCCTCCGGAAGGCCAAGTTCCTGGCCGAGTTGACCGGGGCTTCCCTGGTGCCCAGCCATGACCGGGAGGTTTACGGGGAGAAGTTGCCGCTCTTTCCTGAGTGTCTGGATTGAGCATGCATGTCCCGCTGTCGACTGCATGGTAGACGGACACAGTCCTGTGAGGAAGGAGGGGGGCAGTCGCTGGAATGCGATGAAGGAAGACCACGCCGGCTAACGCCGGCTGACGCTGCGTCCCGAAAATGAGACGGAGTGAGGAGGCGCAGGAAGTTGAAGGTTGAGATCAAACCGCTTCCTCCGTTGGACAAGGTGGTGAGGGAAGGCGCTTACGAGATCCCCGACGGCCTCTCCATACGTCAGATTCTTGAGACGCTCGGGATACCGGATAGGGAGATAAGGGAGATGCGTGTCTTGTTGAACGGGTCGATTGCGGATATGGAATGCAAGCCCGAAGATGGATGTACGGTCGTCATCATCCCCACTTTGGCCGGCGGTTAAGAGCGATGGCCTGGAGGGGACCGAGGCATATGCTCGATGTACGGGAAGAGATCCTACGAGTCGATGGAGGATGAGAATCCGTCCATATTCCGGCGGCTCTGTGGTGCGACCATGTCCATAATGGCTGATTCTCTTTGGCCAAAGGAGGATACCCTGCTGGGATCCTGGTAAATTAGGCGGAAATCAAAGGCGATCCTGTCGTCGGCGACGCAGGCGACATGGGGATGGAGCGAAGGAGCGAAAGATGAGCGAGGACCTGGAGAGGATAAAAGAGGCACGCCGCGCCTGGGAGGAGGGCCCACTGGCCAAGGCGCTCAAGAGGTTTCCCTACATGGACAAGGACAGCTGCCGCTTCTACACACCCCTGGACATCGAGCCCTTCGATTTCCTGGAAAAGGTGGGCTTCCCGGGGACGTACCCCTTTACGGCAGGGACCTTCCCCATCGAGCCCATGGCCGGCCTGACCCGGCTGGCCTCGCTTGCCGGGGGGAAGGGGGAGATCCCCGGGGCGGGAGGGCAGACCCGTGCCGCCATCTACTCCGGGTACGGTACCCCTGAGGACACCCGGGACTACTACAAGGGGCTCATCGAGCAGGGGAGCCGCGGAGGCCCCAACCTGGCCTTCGACCTACCCACCCAGTGCGGTTACGACTCCGACCACCCCCTGGCCGAAGGGGAGGTGGGCAAGGTGGGGGTCTGCGTGGACACCCTGGCCGACTTCGAGACCATCTACGAGCCCTACCGGGGAGACCTGGACCTGGACCGCATCGCCTCCAACTTCACCATTAACGCCCCGGCCAACGTGATCATCGCCATGTACGCCGCCCTGGCAGAGAAGCGGGGCATCCCTCTGGAGAAGCTCAGGGCCACCCCCCAGAACGACATCCTCAAGGAGTACATCGCTCGGGGGACCTATATCTTCCCCCCGCGGCACGCCCTGCGCCTCTTCCGGGACAGCCTTGTTTTCATCACCAGGCATATGCCCAACGTGAACATCACGAGCATCGGCGGCTATCACATCCGCGAGGCCGGGGCCACACGGGAGCAGGACCTGGCCTTCTCCATGGCCATCGCCATCGAGTACCTCAGGGTGGGGGTGGAAGCCGGCCTCCAGGTGGACGAGTTTGCCCCACGTTTCACCTTCAACGCCTTCGGCGGTTCCATGGAGATGCTCAAGGAGATCGCCTTCCAGCGGGCGGCCCGCCGCATGTACGCAAGGATATTGAAGGAGCGCTTCGGGGCCCGGGACGAGCGGAGCATGCGCATCCGCCAGGCCCTGGGGGCGCACATCGGTCCCTCCTCCACCACCCTCCAACGGCCCCTGAACAACCTCACCCGGGCGGTCATCGGGGCGGTGGCCAGCGCCCTCTCCGGCGGAAGGCCCCTGCCTTTCCCTCCCTACGACGAGCCCCTGGGCCTCGGCTGGAGCGTGGAGGCCCTGCAGCTGGCCCAGGACGCGGGGAGGATCATCGCCTGCGAGGCGCGCCTCCTGGAGTACGCCGACCCCTTCGCCGGCTCTTACTGCATGGAGGCGCTCACCGACGAGATCGAGAGCTCCGCCTGGAAGGAACTGGAAAAGATAGAGGGGATGGGAGGGGCGGTGGCGGCCATCGAGAACGGGTACATGCAGAGGGAGATAGCCAGAAGCGCCTACGAGCGGCAGCGGGCCGTGGAGCGGGGGGAAAGGCTGGTGGTGGGGGTTAACTGCTTCACCGGCGAACACGAGCTGGAGGTGACCACCAACCGTTTGGTGCCCAACCCCTATGACCCGGAAAGGAGGGAGCGGGCGGAGGAGAGGCAGAAGGCCCGCCTGGCGGAGATAAAGAGTTCCCGGGACTCCCGGGAGGTGGCTCGGCTGCTAAGGGAACTCAAGGCCCTGGCTGAAAGAGAAGAGGAGAACCTCCTCCCTCACCTCGTAGAATGCGTCAAGGCTTACGTCACGGAGGGGGAGATCTGCGACGTGCTGCGGGAGGTCTTCGGGGAGTACCAGGCGGCTTCCCCGTTCTGAGGAAGAGGTGGGAGAAGGCGCCCTGATCCTGCTTTTACGTGGAGCAGGGACGGTCGGTGAGCCGGGAGGCCGTCTGGCGTTGGGACGCTTGTCCCTCTCCATCCCGAAGGAGGGATAGAGGCGTTTCCACCCCACCGCCGCCGGGGGCGGCGGGAGGGTGGATGGGGGCTCCGCAGGAGCAACCCTACCATGCGGTCGTGCGGCATCGGCTCTCGGAGGTGAAGGTGAAAGGCAAGATGCGGGAGGTTTTCCCTGCCGCGGCGGATGAGACGGCGGGAGAAACTGAGGAGGGCGCGCTGTTCCGCTACCCGCTGTGTACGGCAGAAAGGATGCCTCGAGGCGGCGATCCCCATGTGGAGCTGGTGCGTGAGGTGTTGCGCCACCTCCTCTCCATGGTCCGTCTGCTGAGTGAGGGAAGGGAAGTGGAGGTGGACGGTTTCCGCTTCCTGGGACCGGACAAGGCGGCGCATCTCATTTTCGGCCACCCGAGCGGGTCGCCCCCGGAAAAACGGGTTTCCGGGATCACCGCCTGCACCTCGCCGCAGCCTCCCCAGCACAGCGGCTGGAGGCACAGCGAGCAGGACCTCGGGTTTGGATACCGGTCGCCTGGTGGTCATGATGAGGGAAGATGGCGATTACCGGGCGTTGCTGTGGGGGAGAGCGGAGAGGGAAAGGGAAGGGCCACGGTCCCGGGCTCGGGAGGGGAAGCGGGAGTGCCGCCCTTCCTCCGCAGGGATAATGCCGCCCTTTACGAACCGCGATTGGATTTCCTAGCCCGCGGGCTGGAGGCTTTCCTCCGACTGGTGCAGCTGGAGAGCGGCGGTGTTCCCGTGGAGCCGGACGGTTTCCGGCTCCGCCGGCTATCCGACTGGGCGGATGCTCCCGTCCACCGTGCGGAGGACATCATCCTCCATGCCGCCGACCGCTGCAACTGCCGTTGCCGGTTCTGCTACCACCGGGGATCCATACCCACCCTGGAGCATGCCCGGGGGGCATCGGATTATGAATGGAAAAGACTGGAAGCGAGGGTCCGTCACTACCGACCCTCGGCGCATCGGGGGCTGTACCCTTCCTTCGGCGGTCCGCGCGAGGCGCTGGCCCATCCGCGCATCCTGCCGCTCCTGCGCTCACTGCGGGAGAGGACCGACGCCCCCTTCCGCCTCTCCACGAACGGCTGCGTCCTGAAACCCGGCTTCATCGCCGAGCTGGCGGGCCTGGCGCCTCTCTTCCTGGACGTATCCCTGAACAGTACCGACCCGGCCCGGCGTTCCTTCCTCATGGGGGATCCCGAGCCGGAGACGGCAATCTCATCTCTTCCCCTGCTCGCCGAAGCGGAGATACCCTTCGCCGTCTCCGTGGTGGCCTGGCCGGAACCCTCCCTTGAGGAGATGCTCGAGGACCTGGAGAGGACCTGCTCTTACGCCGCGGGCTGCGGGGCGCGCCTGGTCCAGGTCAACCTCCCGGGTTACTCGCGGTTCTTCTCCCCTCACCCCCTCTTCGATACCGATGAGGTGTGGAGCGCGGTGGTGCGGCGGGTGCAGGAGCTGCGTCGCATCGTTCCCTGCCCGGTGGTGGTGAGCCCCGCCCTCTACGAGGAGAACCTCACCCGGGAGAGGAAGAACCTTCCGGAGGTGGTAGGGGTGGTCCCGAACTCCCCGGCCTCTTCCTGGGGCCTCCGGCGGGGAGACGTCATCAGGCGATTGAACGGCATAAAGGTGATGAACCGGCCCCAGGCTCGCGACCTGCTCACCCTGCTCCAGGAGAGCGGTGCGGAAAAGGTAAATCTTCTGGTCGAGCGGGGAGGCCGGGAGGTGGAGCTGGAAGGGGACACGCGCCGCTGTTCCTATCCTTTCGACTTCCGGACCGGCACCCATCTCGGTGCGGTGTTCATGGGAAGCGGTTTCCGCCTCTCTTACCTCCAAAGCCTTGGAGAGGTCATCCGCCGTTCCGGGGCTCGCCGGGTCCTGCTCCTCACCTCCCTCCTGGTGCGGCCCACCCTCGAGCAAGTCCTGAGGGAGAACCCGCCGTGCCTGCCGGAGGGAGTGAAACTGCCCCTCAGCGTCCCGGAGAACCGCTTCTTCGGAGGGAACATCATCCTCGGGGACCTCCTAGTGGTGCAGGATTTCATCGACCACCTCAGGGAATGGACGGAGAAAAAGGGGTTCAAGCCCGACCTTGCGGTGATCCCTTCCTCCCCCTTCCACCTCAGCGGCTGGGGGAGGGACCTGACCGGCCGGGTGTACCTGGATATCGCCAGGGAAACGGGAATCCGGGTGGAACTCTTGGAGTGCCGGACGATGATGGACTGATGCGCGAGCCGGGAATGCCGAACCCGGGAGGACACCCATCCGCCGCCGGGAAAAGGCGAGATTGTAGAGGTAGAGCGAAGGAGGAGACGGAGCATGGCCTCGAGGACGGAGGGAAAGGTCATTCGGGTACTCATAGCCAAGCCGGGCCTGGACGGCCACGACCAGGGGGCCAAGGTCATCGCCTACGGGCTGAAGGACGAGGGGTTCGAGGTCATCTACACCGGTTTGAGACGTACTCCGGAGGAAATCGTCAACGCCGCGGTGGACGAGGACGTGGACGTCATCGGCCTCTCCATACTCTCCGGCGCCCATCTGAGCATCGTCCGCCGCGTCATGTCCCTCCTCGAGGAGAAGGGCGTGGGGGAGAAGATGGTCCTGGTGGGGGGGCTCATACCTCAGGAGGACATCCCGAAGCTCAAAGAGATGGGCGTGGCGGAGGTTTTCGTGTCCGGGACCTATATCTCCCAGGTTGCGGAATTCATCCGCTCCAGGCTGGGGGACACGGGCTGACATGGCAACGGAGAGGTTTGAGGCCTGTACCCTGACGACGAGGGGAAAAGGGCTCCGGCCGGAGTCGAGAGGATGGGATGTTTTTCCGTAGAATTCAGGGTTGGCCGGAGAGGGCGCCACGGTTTATTCATGGAAGGGTTTTGACCGGGGCGCTGATACCGGAGCTTCTCGCGGTCTTGAGGCTGGTCGGCATGGATGATTCTTTCCGGCAGGAGACTTACCTGCCGCATGAAGAGGACGTCGCTGCCCTCTGCGGTATGGGTTGGATATGGCTGGAACGCGAAGTGCGCGGTGAGGTGCGATGAGGTCCGAGGGACGGTTTTCCGGTACCCGCTTCGATGACGGCCGGGGGTGACGTGGGGTGAACGAGCTGGTTGAGGTGGCAAGATTTGTCAGCGGGCTGAGGTACGAGGACCTTCCGCCGGAGGTGGTGGAGGCGGCCAAGTTGCCGTTCATCGATTGCCTTGGGGTCGCTATAGCGGGGCTGGAGGACCGGAGTTCGCGTATCGCTGCCGAATGGGTGAGCTCGCTGGGCGCGCGAGAGGAAGCCACACTGCTTCGCGGGTTTAAAAGGACCGCCGCGCCCCTGGCCGCCATGGCCAACGGGACCGCAGCACACGCCTTGGATTACGACGACGTGAGCTTTCGCATGATGGGGCATCCCTCCGTAGCCCTGGTGCCGGCCGTTCTGGCCCTCGGGGAGGTCCTCTCGTCCTCAGGTAGGGAATGCATTCTTTCCTACGTGGCGGGCCTGGAGGTGGCGGCCAAGGTGGGGGCGGCTCTGGGCGGGAACTCCTACATGCGGGGATGGCACCATACCGGCACCCTGGGGGTCCTGGGCGCCGCCGCCTCCTGCGGCAAGCTTCTCGGGCTCGACGAGGAGGAGATGGCCAATGCCTTGGGCATCTCATGCTCCCTGGCCTCCGGGATCCGAGCCAACTTCGGGACCATGACCAAACCCCTGCACGCCGGGGTCGCGGCCATGAACGGCGTCATGGCTGCCCAGTTGGCCTCGCGAGGGTTCACGGCCAACCCGGATGCCCTCTACGGCGAGAACGGTTTCGCCCGCGCCTTTGACTCCGACCTGGAGAAGGCGGAGGAGTTGCCCCTGACCCTGGGGGAGCCCTATGAGCTGCTCGACCCCGGCCTGTCCTACAAGCCCTACCCCTGCTGTCGCGGTCCACAGGGAGCTATCGACGCCGCTCTGGCCGCGAGGAAGGAATGGGAAAAGCTGGGAAGTGTGAACGCCCGCGAGGTGGAGAAGGTGGAGTGCCGGGCACCCGCGTGGCTGCGCTCGCTTCTCGTGTATCACGAGCCGAAGACGGGTACCGAGGGCAAGTTCAGCCTGGAGTTCTGCGTAGCGGCCGCGCTCCTGGAGGGAAAGGTGGGGATTGGCCAGTTCAGGGATGAGGCGGTCGCTTCGGAGCCCGTGGCGGAGCTGATCCGCCGATTCGACTGGCAGGACCTGGAAGGGGAGATAGCCAGTCCCTTCGCCGCCGAAGTGGTGGTCTGCCTGAAGTCGGGGGAGCGGGTCACGGGAAAGGCCGAGAGGCCTCTCGGCGAGCCCGGGAACCCCATGAGCGAAGAGCATATATGCGACAAGTACCGTGAATGCGTGGGCAGCGTCCTGGGCCACTCGGTGGCCAATCGCACATTGGAGATACTGCGAGGCTTGGAGGGGTTGGAGGACGTCGGTCTGCTGGTGCGCGCTTACCAGGGTCGGGGGGAAGGACACGATAACCAGCCGTAAACCAGGTGCAGGTCAGGCCATTTCTCCGGCGGATAACGGTCGTGGGTTCGCAAAACCTTGCTCAGAGGTGCGCATGGGGAAAAACAGGGGGGTGAAAGGCGTGAACGTGGGTAACTGGGCCACCAGGAGGGCCGTCTTCCCCCACACCAAGGACAAGACGGCCTTCGTGTGCAGGGAACGCTCGCTCACTTACTCGGAGTTCAATCGGCGTGTCAACCGGGTGGCGAACGGACTTCTCGAGGGCGGCTTGAGGAAGGGCGACCGGGTTGCGGTCCTGTTCTTCAACAGCACGGAGTTCATGGAGGTCTACTTCGCCTGCGCCAAGGGGGGGTTCATCTTCATCCCCCTCAACTTCCGGCTCACCCCCAAGGAGCTCCAGGGGATATTCGAGGACACCGGACCACGGGCTTTCTTCTTCCATCCCGAGTTCGCGGGCACGGTGGAAGGGCTACGGGAACTGTACCGCCGGCCCATCGAGGTGCTGGCTGCGGCGGGGGACCCGGTCCCGGATTTCTGCCTGTCCTACGAGGAATGGACGGCGGGGTTTTCCGAGGAGGAACCCGAGGTTCCCGAGCCGCCGGACATGGAGGACCCCCAGATGATCATGTACACCTCGGGAACCACCGGTCGGGCCAAGGGTGCCGTCCTCCCTCACCGCAAGACCTTCTGGAACACCTTCAACGACACCCTGGAGCTGCTCTTCGACATGAGCGCCGTCTCCCTGGTATCCATACCGCTCTTCCACTCCGGAGGGTTGAACATCATCACCATGCCCACCTTCTACATCGGGGGGACCATAATCTTCCAGAGGTTCTGGAATCCGGAGGAGGCCCTGCAGCTCATCGAGCGCCACCGCGTCACCCATTTCGGGGCCGTTCCCACCATGCTCCAGATGATGCTCGACGTCCCCTCCTTCTCCCGCTACGACCTTTCCTCCCTCAGGGGCGTGGGCATAGGGGGCGCCCCGGCTTCCCGCGAGCTCCTGGAGCGCATCGTGGAGCGGATCAAGGCCCCGTATCTGATACAGGTCTTCGGTTGCACGGAGACCTCCATCGTCCTCTCCTGCTCCAACATGGAAAAGATAGGCAGCGCCGGCATCCCCATGTTCCACTCCGAGGTCAGGGTGCTCAAGGATGACGGGACGGAGGTCAAGCCGGGCTCGGGAGAGGTGGGGGAGATATGCACGCGCGGCCCCTACGTGATGCTCGGGTACTGGAACCTCCCCGAGGAGACCGCCGAGGCCCTGCGCGACGGCTGGTTCCATTTCGGGGACCTGGCCACCGTGGACGAGGACGGCTACGTCTACGTCGTGGACCGCAAGAAGGACATGATCATCTCCGGCGGGGAGAACATCTACCCCGCCGAGGTGGAGAAGGTGCTCGCCGAGCATCCCAAGGTGAGGGACGTGGCGGTGATCGGCATGCCGGACGAGAAATGGGGGGAGGTGGGCCACGCCCTGATCCTCCTGGAGGACCCGGAGGACCCTTTGAGCCTGGAGGAGATGGAGGCCTTCTGCCAAGGGAAGCTGGCCCGCTACAAGATACCCAAGAAGATCACCTTCGTGGATTCCATCCCTCGCACCCTCACCGGTAAGATACTGAAGAAGGAGCTGCGCAGGCTCTACGGCGGGAGCGGGGTCTGAGGACGCCAAGACCTACGAAAAAGGACGCGCCAGACGGTCCATAGGCGCCGGCTCTCGACCGGGAGGGCGGCGGGGGCGGGAACGAGCAAGCGCGTCGAGGAGTTGCGGAACGGAGGTGTGATGATGGGCGACCAGGACGAGCTGCTGGTGGAGGTAAGAGAGCCCCTGGCCTTTCTGACCATCAACCGCCCGGAGCGCAGGAACGCCCTCTCCGTCACCCTGCTCCTCTCCCTGGCCCGCACCCTCAAGGAGCTGGCCGAAGGGAGCGGGGTGCGCTGCGCCGTTTTGCGGGGAGCGGGGGAGAAGGCCTTCTCCGCGGGCATGGACCTCACCGCCCTCCCCACGGGCCTCCCCGCGGAGCTGCAGAAAGAGGTGGAGTCCAAGGGTCCCCTGCAGTACGCGCTGGAGGCCGTCGAGGACTGCCCTTTCCCGGTCATCGCCATGATCCGCGGCTACTGCGTGGGGGCGGGCTGCGAGACGAGCATGGCCTGCGACCTCCGCGTGGGGGCGGAGGGGTGCCGCATGGGGATGCCCCCGGCGCGCCTGGGTATCGTCTATCCCCCCGAGGGGCTGGAGCGCTTCCTCCGCAACATCGGGTACTCCGCCACGAGGAAGCTCTTTTTCACCGCAGAGCTCTTCGGGGGCCGCGAGGCCTACGAGATGGGCATGCTGGACTACCTGGTCCCCGACTCCGAGCTGGAGACCTTCACCGAGGAGCTGGCCCGGCGCGTGGCCTCGAACGCGCCGCTCTCCGTATCCGGCCACAAGCGGATTCTGCGCATGCTCTCCCGCCGGCTCCCTTTGACCGAGGAGGAGCGCGAGGAGGCCAACGCCCTCATGGGCCGCGCCCTGTCAAGCGAGGACGCCAGGGAGGGCCTCGCCGCCTTCCGGGAGAAAAGGGACCCGGTGTTCAGAGGGAGATAGGGAAGCGGGTCCGAGCTTTGAGCGAGTGGTGCCGCATCCTCTCGGTGGACACCTCAGGTTTGAAAAAGGTGGAGAGACCAGCCTATCCTCCCGGCAGTGGAGGAAGGAAGCACGGGAGGAAAGGGGTGAGAGACCCCTCTTGTTGCCTTCCCCCCTCGACATGGATATAATTAGCATCGCATTTTTACGATCCGAGATTTGATGATCTGACGCCTTACGTGAACGCGATATGAGCTCTCCGAGTCCAGCCTCCTAAGGCCCGAGGGCTATGGAACTGGACCGATAGGGTGCCGGGGGAAACGCCGGCGCCTCCCGTGTTTGGAAAGGAGAGGAGATGAGCGGAAACGCGCGCCCGTCCTCTCCGGACGGGCTTTTTTCGGGCCGCATCTCGGCGGAAAGAAGGGCGACTTCCGGCGACCCCTCTGCGGCCCATCCCTTCCCCGTCTCACAGCGCGCGCCGAGGGGTGGTGACGAACGCAGCCGACCGGCGCTGCGGGAGACGGTGTCGGCCGGAAACCGCGGGGATGGTTCCGCGTCCGGTAGCCGTGCGGCTCGTGGATCGGCGCTTCGCCGGGAGGACGGGGATCCGTCGTCTCGCCGACCTCTCCCGGACGCGGTAGAGGGTCCGGGTTTCCGCCCCGGCGAAGGGCGGGGGGCGAGGATAATCACCGTCTCCGGTTCCAGCAAAGACGTGGGCAAGAGTTCCCTGGCCGCCTTTCTGGCCTCACGGTGCCCCGGATGCGCGGCGATGAAGGTCTCCGTCCATGGGAGGAGGCCGCCCGGGGAGCCCATAGTGGAGGAAGGTGAGGTCTCGGGCCGGCCGGATACGGACACCGCCAGGCTGCGGGCGGCAGGCGCGCGGCCCGTCCTCTGGGTCAGGTCCACACCCGAGACCCTCGGAGAGGACGTCCGGGAGGCCCTTTCCCGCCTGGAAGCCCCGGCGGTCATCGTGGAGGGGAACAGCGTCCTGCGTCACCTGGAGCCGGATTTCGCCGTCTTCGTCATGTCCACCGCTTTCGACGACTTCAAGCCCTCGGCCTTCGAGGCACTGGCCAGGGCGCATACGGTGGTGGTCAACGGGCTGGAAGATATTGGAGGAGAACGGGCGCTGGAACTGGAGAGGGCCATAAAAGCCCACAACCCTCGGGCCAAGGTGGTCATGGCGGCCGAGCTTGGGAGGGTGGGAGCCTGGGAGGTGGTGCTCTCCAGGGCGGCGGGAATGCTGGGAGGTGATATCGTGTCCGCCGATGTGGAAGAGAGGGTGTTGGAGGCCGTGAGAGAGAAGGCGGAGGAAGGGCGCATCCCTTGCGCCGTGGCCCTGAAGCTGGCCGAGGAGCTGGGAGTCCCGCCCATCGAGGTGGGAAAGGCGGCCAACACCCTGAACATAAAGATCGTGAAGTGCTCGCTGGGATGCTTCTGAGCCCTGCGTGTCGCCGCTCGCCTGCCGAGGCGGCGGGTAGGGGATGTCGCCGGAACTTCGGTTTCCGGGATCGTCCGTTGGGGAAGAGCCTCGGGGACGGCGGAGCGAGCGGATCGCTGAAGGCGGTATCGATTTCGCCGGTCGTTCCCTTTAAGGGCCTTGTGAGGCGCCGGCGGGCCGGCCGCCGAGCGCCGCTCCTGAGGCCGGAGGCCTATGCGTGAGTACGGACGGGGGAAAAGAAAGGACTTGCGCCCCGCCTGCTTGAGAAACAGGAGTGAAGATGGTCGGAATAAGCCGCTGCCTCTGCAGGGGCCCGCTGAGGTCTCGTCCAGAACTTCTGCGGGTCCCCACGTGTGAACTGACGGTGCATCGCAAGGCCGTATGAGCGCCGGAGGTATGAGGACGGTTAGGGAGGGAGAGGTGCGAATAGGACAGGCCATCCTCATCGCTCTATCCCTCGCGGTTCTGACGGCATCCACGGTGGCTGCGGGATGCGGCGGACAAACCGCGGAAAGGGTGGAGAGGAGGGAGCTCGTTCTGGCCACCACAACCAGCGTTCAGGACACGGGACTTCTCGACGGATGGATACCCCTCTTCGAGGCGAGATACCCCTATTCGGTCAAGGTGATCGCCGTGGGGAGCGGACAGGCCATGGAGATGGGCCGCAACGGTGAATGCGACGTCATGCTGGTGCACAGTCCGGAGGACGAGGAGAGGATGGTGGAGGAGGGTTTTGCCGTGAACCGTCGCCCGGTGATGCACAACCGTTTCGCCATCGTGGGCCCTCCGGAAGACCCGGCGGGCGTGGCGGCCTCTTCGACCGCCGCCGAGGCCATGCGAAAGATCGCCTCCTCCGGTTCAAAGTTCGTCTCCCGGGGCGACGGGTCGGGCACCCACGTCAAGGAGCTGGAGCTGTGGGGGCGCGCGGATGTCCTCCCTACGGGCGGCAGGTATATGGAGAGCGGGAAAGGGATGGGGGACACGCTGCGCATCGCCTCCGAGGAAGGGGCCTACACCCTGACGGACAAGGGGACCTTTCTCAAATTGAGGGATGGACTCACGCTGTCCGCGCTCTTCGAGGAAGACGAGGCTCTTTACAATTATTACCATGTCATGGAGGTCAACCCGGAGAAATGGCCGGACGTGAACGCGGAGGGAGCCCGTGCCTTTTCCGACTTCGTCACCGGGACGGAGGCGCAGGAGTTCCTCAGGGATTTCGGCGTGGAGGAGTACGGGGAGAGGCTGTTCTTCCCGGACGCACTGCCGGAGGGGGACTTGGGGCAGGGTTGCCGGGAGGTCGATTCCTGTGAGAGACGCTCTGCTCTCCTGGGAAGCGGACGGCGGAAGGTGCGGACGGCCCATGGGAAGCGATGACCGGGCGCGTTGTTCCCGGAGCCTCCTCTTTCCGACGCGTGTCCGGATGGAGGACATAAAAGGGGTTTTCGCCTGACGGAGGGATTTCGTCATCGGGCGAAGCGGTGCCTAGAAGGCGGAGGGTGTGGAAGCCGCCCGACTGGTAGGGCGGGGGCCCTCCAGGGGAGGCTGCC
>MU158662.1:0-24561 GCA_015711895.1 Candidatus Solincola tengchongensis
TGTCTGTCGCGGGGAGGCGGGGACCGTGCGGCCTGAAGTCCGCCGTACCGGTCCGGCGCGGCCTCCGCTACGACAGCATCTTCCCCCGGCGCAGGAGGGTGGATTGTCCAAAGACCCTTTTCCTGGTTCGGGAACCCCCTCGGGGACGGTGGCCTTCATCGCTGCCACCCCCGAGGAAGCCGCATGTCTTCAGCCGTTCCTCCGCCACCCGTCCCCGCTTCCGGCCCCGCCGGGGATGGCGCTACGGCGCGGTGGCGTGGGGTCCTCCGACGTACTGCTCCTCACCTGCGGGGTGGGAAAGGTCCCCGCGGCAGCCGGCACCATGTACCTCACGGAGCGCTACCAGCCCCGCGCCCTGGTACTCATCGGCACTGCCGGTTCCCTGGACCCACGCCTGGGCATCGGCGACCTGGTGGTGGCCGACGAGGTGCTCCCCGCGGACGTGGGGGTCATCCACTCCCAAGGCTTCGGCCAGACGGGTCCGGGACTCTGCGCCGAGGGCCGGCTGCTCTTCCACAACCGTTTTCCCCTGGATGGCGAAATGGCGGAAGCGGCGGCCACTTCCGCCTCCCGTGCGGCGCTGACCTGCCACCGCGGGAGGGTCATCACCTGCGATCAGGTGGTCCTGGATCCCGGACTCCGCGCCTATCTTGGAAAGACCTTCCAGGCGTTGGCCGTGGAGATGGAGGGCTCCGCGGTGGCCCAGGTGGCCGGGGGAGCGGGAATACCCGTAGCGGTCATCCGTGCGATAAGCGACGAGATGGAACACGATTTCGTGGGCCTGGAGGAGATACTGCCCTATTGTGGTGAGTCGCGAACCGATCTGTGGGCCAGGCGCTACCGGATGCTGACCGCCGACGGTTCCATCCTCGCCCGGGCGCGGGAAATGCGCCGGGGCACGCGACGGGCACTGGCCAGCATCGGCCGCTTCCTGGAGGCCTTTCTCCCCGCGATCACCTGAACCCCAACCCCTACGCACCCGACACGTCAGCCCATCCCCGCTTGCCGGCGGGCGGGAGGGTTAAGAAGAACACGGTCCCTCTGCCGGGCTCCGACTCAACCCATATCCTCCCGCCCCAGCTCTCCACCGCCTTCTTCACGATGGACAAGCCCAGGCCCAGTCCGTGTTCCTCACAGGAATGCAGGCGGGTGAAGGGCTGGAAGATCTCCTCCGCCTTCCCGGGCTCTATGCCCATGCCGTTGTCCCTCAGGTAGAGGCACACCGTATCGCCCTCGGGCCGCCACCCGAGCCTGATCCTGGGAGGCACGTCCGGCCTCCGATACTTGAGAGCGTTGTCCAGGAGGTTGGAGAGGACCTGCTGCAGGCGCACACGATCCACCGCCACCAGGGGGATGCTCTCATCCACCTCCACCTCCGCCCCGAGGTTCTCCATTTCCAGCGCTCTCTCTTTTACAACCTCCCGGAATGACTCCTTCGGGTCCACCACCTCAAGCGAGGCGGTGCCTGCGGAGGCCCTAGCGTATTCCAGGAGGGAGTCGATGAGCCGGCCCATGCGTTCAGCGGCCTTCTCCATCCTCTCCAGGTATTCCGTCTCCTCCCCGTCCAATCTCTCCCCGGCCCTTTCCCTCAGGAGCTCCAGGAACCCCTTGATCACCACCAGGGGGGCGTTCAGATCGTGGGAGACGGTCTGGGCGTAGGCCTCGAGCTCCCGGTTCTTCTCCCTCAGCTCCGCCGTCCTCTCCTCCACCGCCCTCTCGAGCCCCCGGTAATGGTCCTCCAATTCCCCACGCAGCTGTTTTCCTCTCCAGCTTAGATAGGCAACCACGCACCCCACGATGATGAAGGACGAGCCCCGTATGGTCTCCTGCCAAAGGGAGACCTGCAATCCGCTCACAGTATGGGATATAAGAAGTGCTGCGAAAAGGGCGACGGCCACGCTAAGCCCGCTCCAGTCCCACCAAAAGGCGGCCAGGACCACGGGGAGATAAAAGAAGTGGGTGAACACCACGTCCTTGTTCAACCTGAAGTGGAAGATGGAAACCAGGGTCAGAGACATCGCCATCAGGACAGCCAGGAGCGAGATGCGCACCCATCTTCTGTCGTGCAGCTTGCTGCCATCAAATGCGCACATCTTTATCCCTCACGTTTTCTTGAGGGTGCTCCCCGCAACGCCGGGGTAGACCCACTTGACCTGGATGATCTTCTTCGCGAGCGGCCCGTCCGCACAAAGGTGCACCGAGCGTCCTCTTATTATATTCCCAACATGTGGTTAACGGACCCATCGGATGAAGACCGCCTGCGGAACCGAAAAAGTTCACATCTGCTATAATTAACGCATGTCCGCGGTAAGAGCCGGGGAGCGCAGGGCGGAGACCCTGAAGAGGCGGTTGCTGGCCGGGCTTCTGGGGTTCACCGGCACGGCCACGGCCGCTTTCTGGATACTCTTCTTCGCCGGTAAGATCCAGGCCACGGAGACGGAGCAGGACGAGGCCTTCGAGCGCGCCTTCCCCCTCGCCGATTCCTGGATGAGCACCGCCTGCATGCTCGCTGCCTGGCATCTGTGGAAGGGCGAGCCGGAGGGGCACTTCTTCGGCGTGGCGGCGGGGAGCTCGCTCCTCTTCCTCTCCCTGATGGACATCCTCTACTCCCTGGAGAACCGTAAATACTGGCCCCTGGACAGGGACCGCCTCACCATGCTCCTCATCCACCTGTGGACCCTGGGCCTGGGGACGGTCACCCTCTCCTATCTCTGGAAAAGTTTTCCTTCCCCGCCAAACGAAACCTGAGCGCGGGTGAGTCAGGCGGGCCTTCCCCAAATATCACCGCAAGGATAGGCCCCAACCGCATTCCCCGCAATCCGAGCCTCCGGCGGTTATCATCCAGTGGGGGGTTCACCGACCTGCCGGCGCTCAGGACGATGGGCGTAGGCACCCCAGGCCCTTCATCTCCCGCCGCCATTCCTTCACCCGGAGGAGGGAAAAGCGCGCGGAGCACACCCCGTATCGGGAGCATGGGACGGCCTTTCAGGAGCCGGCTTTCTTTCCTGTACCCCCCCGCGCTCCCCTCTCCGACCCCCTGCCGCCCCCACGGGCGGGGGAGGCTTCGGCTGCACGGGAGACCTTACCTGCCGCGGAGGACTTTTTCCTGGGTCTCCCTCCCCCGCTTCCCTCTCTCCCCGCTTCCCGGCAGCGATCCATCACCCACTTGGAGACCATGGGCGCCAGCTCCTTTTGGGAGCGCGAACTCACGTAGATGCCGATGTGCCCCCCGGGGAAGCCGTAAAGCGTCTTGTCCTCGCTTCCCACCAGGTCGTTGAGGGGTATGGACGACAAGGGAGGCACCAGGTGGTCCTCGGTGGCGTAGATGTTGAGGATAGGCATGGTTATCCTCGCCAGGTCCACCCGCCGGCCGCCTATCTCCAGCTCGCCCTTCACCAGCTTGTTCTGCTGGTAGAGGTCCTTTAAGAACTTCCGGTAGGCCTCTCCCGCCTGAGCCGGGCTGTCGAAGATCCACTTCTCCATGCGCACGAAATTGGCTACCGTGGCCGGGTCGTCCAGGTTGTCCATGAGCCCCACGTACTTGTCCACCAGGAGCTGGAAGGGCCTGAGCATGAGGAAGCCCACGTTCATGAACTCGCCGGGGATGATACCCATGGTGTCCACCATCTTGTCCACGTCCATATGCTGGCTCCACACGTTGAGCAGCCCGTCGGTGACGTGGAAATCGACGGGGGTGACCATGGTGATCAGGTTGCGGATCTTCTCCGGGTAGAGGGCCGAATAGATGACGGAGAAAGTCCCTCCCTGACAGACCCCCAGGAGGTTGATGCGCTCGTGCCCTGACCTCAGGCGCACGAGATCCACGCAGTCGTTGAGATAGACGTCTATATAGTCCTCCAGGGTGACGTAGCGGTCTCCGTGGTCGGGATAACCCCAGTCGATGATGTAAATGTCCAGGCCCTCCCCCAGGAGGTTGCGGATTAGGCTGCGGTCGGACTGCAGGTCCATCATGTACTGGCGGTTGACCAGGGCATAACAGATGAGAATGGGGACGGGGCAGCGCGGCTTCTCTTCAGACAGGTAATGATAGAGTCGTACCTTGTCCTCCTCGAAGACCAGCTCCTTGGGAGTGGGCTCCACATCCACGTCGGGGATGCTCAGAAGGATCTCGGCCCCCTTCACCACCTTGCGGTTGACCTCCTCCAGCTCCTGGAGGAAGAACTTGGGATCCAGGAACTCGCGGAACATGCTCACCCCTCCCCTCCCCTCCCGGCCGCCTCTTTCCTCAACCCGTCCAGCTCCTTCCTCAAGGAACGCACCTCCCGTTTCAGGCGGTCCAGGGTCCGATAGAGGTTATCCATCTCGGAGCGGTTGGGGAAAGGCAGTTCCTTGGAAACCTCTTCCACGTAGGCCCGGAAGGCGGCCCGGAACTCCATCCCCTTGTCCACCAGCTGCCCCAGGAGACGCGAGAATTCCTTGGTGCGGAACAGCTCCACATAGAGGTCCTCGTTGGTCTGCCACCACAGGCGGTAGAGGTCCCGGAAGGACATGGGCTCCTCCCCGCCTTCCTCACCAAGGGAGGCCAGCCTCTCCTTAAGCTTTTCGAAACCCCTGGCACCCGCGGCCTGCAGGGCGGCGTAGAACTCGGCCAGCGCGATGCCGAACTCGTTGAGGGAATCCATGGTTCTGGTATATTTTTCCATAGTTTCACGGTAATAACCCATGGCCGGCATGCGCAGGAGGCGCCCGTAACTCTCCTCGTATGCTTTCCTCCATTCCTCGTAGACCTGGAGGGCAGTCTCCGGTGAAGGGCGCTCCAGGCTCATACCCCGCCCGGCCATGGAGCGAGCGAACTCCGCCCAGGGGGCCAGGAAGTGGGCGGTGAGCCCTCCGAGGAGAAGGGGTATCTCGCCGGAATAGAGCTCGGCCACCCACTGCAGGGGCTCGGGGAGGGCAGGAGCGAAGACCTTTTCCACCAGCTCCCGGTAACGCTCGGCCCACCTGTCGAGCAGGGCGTGCACCGCTTCCAGGTCGAACTCCCCCTCCTTCCCGACGGAGCGGCGGTAGTCCTCGTACATCTGCATCCACAGGGAATAAAGGCCACTATAGACCTCCAGGGAACGAAAAGCCCGGAGGAAGGTCTCCGGCCCCACGCCCGTGAAGGGCACCGCGAACCTGGACATGAGCTCCCTGGTGTGATCCATCCATTCCCGGAAAAGGGCCTCCGCCTCGCCGGCCTTCTTCCCCGCCTCACCGGAGGCCGCCCTCCAGCCCGGGAAGCCACCGGAGAGGGTGCTCCCCCAGGCCTCCATCCACATGCGCATGGCCTCCGCCTGCAATTCCCGCCAGCGTTTCCAGGTGTCGCTCCAGTCAAACCTTTCTCCGCCGTTACCGGCCATATCCTCCTCCTCGACCCACCGTTTCGCCAGCTGTGGCGGGCGAAACGAACTCACTACTCTCCCAGCAGCTCCTCCAGGCGGCGCAGCCCGTCCTCCAGGTTGCGCATGAGCTCCTCCCGCCCCTTGCGCAAGTTCTCCAGCCATTCGGCGAGCATCTTCTCGCCCTCTTTCTGCATCTCCCCGCTCTGCTCCAGGAAGGTCCTCCACATCTTTTCCATCTGCTCCTGGAAGGAACCCAGGGTGTCGAAGGTCATGCGCAGGAACTGACGCATGCCCTCCAGGGTCATCTTCTGAACCGCCTTGGGATCCATTTCCCCCTCCTTTCCACCGCCACCGGCGGAGACCCCGCCTCCGTCCCCGCACCCTCTTTCTACCTATTCCCGCCAGTCGGCGCTTCTCTGGAGAGCCCCGCCACAGGCCCGAACGGACTCCTCGGTTCGCTTCCCGCCATCGCTGACCGCATGAGGCCCGCACCGCCGCTGCAGCTCAGGGTTTCTCCATCTCCGCCGCGCCCCGACATATCTATGTTTCCTCCGGCGCACCTTCGATAAACACGACCGTGGGAGCGGGCCTTCAACCGGCTGTCCCACCGTCAGCGGCACCGCCGGTGAGATCCTTCCGCGCAAGACATCATGAGCCACTCCATTCAGGGACATGGGCACCGTCACTCTCCATGGATCCTCCCTGCTCTCAGCCGGGGTCACGACATCCCAAACGACCGCCCACCACCCGCGGTTGGGTACCGCGACCTGCGAGAGCCCTCTTCTTTTCCGCCCGCGATGACCCATTAAAAGAGCCGGGAAACGACATGAGGAATCCGGAATCCCGGTGAAGATTCCCCTGATCGTAGTGATTTCCCGGTCGGTGCGGCGTCTCGAAGGCATGGCGAGGGACATGGCTCCGGTTAAAGCGGCTCGAGGCAACACATCGCCCGCTTCACCGCACGCCGCAAAGCTCGCGGCTTCAAGGATGCAATGTTGTATACTTGTTGCCGCGGATAGTCGGGAACCGGCCGGAAAACGCGCCTAAAGGCTCCGCATCCGGAAACCGTAGGAAGGGATGAGTTCCTCCCCCCACGAGGGACTGCGGAATGGACGGCCCCGGACCGGAGGCGGTCCGCCTGCGGATGGACGCGTCATCTCCGGCGGAGGATCGGAAAGGTCGAGGGGTGATTCATGGTGCGCAAAAGGATCGTTCCGCTGGCGGCCCTGGCCCTTCTTTTCGCCCTTCTCCTTCCCCTCGCGGGATGCGGGAGCGCGGACCAGGAGGCCTATTTCCGGGAGATGCGCGAGATCAACGAGGAGCTGACCGCGAGGCTCGAGGCGCTCGAGGAGGAGGCGGGCGAGGCGGACCGTTCCGGCCGGCTGGAACCCGGAGAGGGGTTGGCGGAGGTCTTGGAGGAGATGGCCGCGGCCCTTGAGGAGGGGGTCGTGGAGATGAGCAGGGTAAAGGTCCCTGCAGGCGGCGAGGAAGCTCATCTGAGCCTTCTGAAGCTCCTCTCCGGAGCGGCTAGGGGTTACCGGGATGCCGCTTCCGCCCTCAGTCCCCACGCGGCGGAGGAAGAGGGCGCGGACGATTTGGAGGAGGGTGGCACGAGCCCCGAGGAATCGGAGGGGCACCCCGCGGGGGAGACGGAGGAAGAGAGCCAACAACCTCTGGCTCCATCCGGGCAGACGGGAAGTACCTCAAGCCACTGAGCGGCTTTGACGCGCACGGAACCCGATTCTCGCCGGTCGTCCTTCCTCGAAACCCCGGTGGCGATTCCGGCGTATAATAACCCCATAAGGTTCTCACGGTGTAGGATGGAGAAAGGGGAAGGCGCATGAACGACGAGGACCTCTACCAGCAACTGGCGAACAGGGTGCTCATGCCCCAGAGCAAGATCATCCCCGAGCTCTTCCGCATGATCGCCGATGAGGAGGAAGCCCGGCTCCTTCTCTCCACTCCCGGTACCCTCCCCGAGCTGGCGGAGAAGACAGGGCTCCCCCCGAAGAGGTTGAGGAGAAACTGAAGGTCCTCTTCCGTAAGGGGGTGATCTTCAAGTCCGAGAAGCCCCAGGGTACCGTCTACCGCATGTGCCGGGACCTGGTCCAGTTCCACGACGCCTCCATACTCTGGCCGGAGGCCCCGGCGGAATACCACCGCCTCTGGAAGCGTTTCATGGCCGAGGAGTGGCCGGAGTTCGCCGGCATGGTCTCCAGGATGCTCCCTAAGCCCTTCTCGCGCATCGTCACCGTGCGTCAACCGGTGGAGGCCCGCTCGCGCATCCTGGCCTACGACGACGTGGAGCAGATAATCAGGGATTCGGGAAAGGTTGCGGTGACCAAGTGCACCTGCCGCCTCATCGAGGGCAATTGCGACAAGCCCCTGGAAGTATGCCTGCAGGTGGGCAAAGCCGCGGAGTACACCATCGAGAGGGGCAGCGGCCGCGAGGTGAGCGTCGAAGAGGCGCTGGAAATCGTCCGTGAATGCGAGGAGGCTGGGCTGGTGCATGTCACCATGAACCGGGCCACGGACAGCCACTTCATCTGCAACTGCTGCGACGACTGCTGCATGTCCTTCACCCTCATCTCCAAGGGCATCAACCTGTGCGACCCAAGCCGCTTCCAGGCGCGCGTGGATCCCGAGCGATGCAGCGGCTGCGGCACCTGCTTGGAACGCTGTTTCTTCGGGGCTCTCTCCCTCGTCGGGGAGGAGGGATCCGAGGTCAGCCAGGTGGACCCGGAGAGATGCATGGGTTGCGGGCTCTGCATGGTCACCTGCCCCGAGGAGGCCATATCCCTGGAGCTGGTGCGGGAGGAGGACTTCATCCCCCGCTTCTGAACGCGCAACGAAAAGGGGGCGGGTCTTCCCGCCCCCTTTTTCTTGCCCCCGCCACTTACAAGCTCAGCCACACCGCGGCGTTGGTGATGCAGTACTCCTCGGGCCGCTCCTTGGTGGTGCAGCGGAAGGAGCCTATACGTTCAGCCACACCGCGGCGTTGGTGATGCAGTACTCCTCGGGCCGCTCCTTGGTGGTGCAGCGGAAGATTATCTTGTCCTCCGATTCCTGCCACATCTGGGTGACGATGGTGTCCCCCGGCCACACCGGACGGCTGAAGCGTACCTTGATGGCCTTGAACTTGGCCGGGTCGTTCCCGCAGTACTCCCTGAGTACAGCCCGGCCCGCGTGACCGAAGGTGCACAAGCCGTGCAGTATGGGCTTGGGGAAGCCCGCCATGCTGGCGAAGTTGGGGTCGATGTGCAGGGGGTTATAGTCCCCGGAGAGGCGGTAGATCATGGCCTGGATGGGCAGGGTCTTCATCTCCACCACCTTGTCCGGCTCGCGGTCCGGGGGCTCGTTTCCCGGCTCGGGACCGCGTTCTCCCCCGAAGCCTCCCTCGCCCCGGATGAAGCTGGAGAACTTGTTGAAGAAGACCACGTCACCCGACTCGTCGACCGTCTCCACGTCCAGGTCGATGACCGCGCCCTTGGTCTTATCCCACACGGCAGCGATCTTGGGCTTGGAGGTCAGCTTGCCCTGGGTGGGTATGGGGTGTTTGCGGATCTCCAGGTACTGCTCCCCGTGCACCAGCATCACCAGGTTGATGTTCACGCCCTCCACGTTCACCAGCCCCATGAGGGCCGGGAAAGGCGGGATGACCCCGAAGGTGGGCAGGACCTGCAGCCCGTTCTCGTAGACGAACTTCAGCTCGTCGTCTTCGTATCCCGCCCCCACTCCCAGGGCGTAGAGGATGACGTCCCTCGCCGTGTACTCGTAATCCAGCGCGGGAAGCTCCTTCCCGATAACCGAAAGGTCGATTGGCATCTTATCAACTCCTTCCTCGGCTCACCGCGTTCCAGCCTCTCCAGATCAGCCCAGGTTGAGCTTGGAAAGGGCGTTCCCGGTCTGCTCGGTGGCGTTCTCGAAGGTGCGGGCGCCCTCCAGGGAGACTATCTTGTCGATGTTCTCGTCGATCTTCTCCAGGGTGATGCCCTCCGCGGGGTCGATGAAGATCCCCGGGCCCTCCATGAAGGCGGTGCGGCTGAAGTAACCGGCGCCGGCCACGAAGGTGTACCCGGAGAAGTTGCAGCGGTCCGAGCATGCCCACACCACCATGGGGGCCACGTACTCGGGCTTGAGGATCTCCACCAGGTTGGGGGGCAGGACGGTGGCCGTCATGCGCGTACCGGCGATGGGCACGATGACATTGCACAGGATGTTGTACTTGGCGCCCTCCTGCTTGAGCACGTGCATGAGCCCGATGATGCCCATCTTGGCCGCTCCGTAGTTGGCCTGCCCGAAGTTCCCGTACACACCTGCGGCGGAGGCGGCGGAGACGATGCGCCCGTAGTTGTTCTCCCGCATGTAGGGCCAGGCCGCCTTGGAGCAGTAGAAGGTCCCGTTGAGGTGGACGGCGATGACCTTCTCGTAGTCCTCGAGCTCCATCTTGAGGAAGCTCTTGTCGCGCAGGATTCCGGCGTTGTTGATGAGGATGTCGATCTTCCCGTAATTGTCGATGGCCGTCTTGATGATGTTCTGGGCGCCCTCCCAGTCGGCCACGCTGTCGAAGTTGGGGACCGCCTCCCCGCCGGCGTCCTTTATCTCCTGCACCACTTTCTCGGCCGCGGTGGTCCCGGAGCCCGTCCCGTTCACGGCCCCGCCCAGGTCGTTTACCACCACCTTGCAACCACGGCTGGCAAGGAGCAGGGCGTATTCCCTACCCAGGCCGCCGCCGGCCCCGGTCACTACTGCGACGCGTCCGTCGAACCTTATCTCCGACATATACCCTCTCCTTTCCTTCCTCCGGGGGTCTCCCCCGACGATCCCTTACATCCTCTGCAGGACGGCAGAGAGAGATGTTCCCTGCCTTCTCCTTTCGCCCTCGAGCCGCTCCGCGGCTTTATAATTATATAACGCATCTCGGCTCTTTTACCAAACGGTACGGGCGATTGCGCCGCGCCCCAATCCGGGCGCCCGGAAGGGCCGTGCAACCGACTTTCCTCCCCCTAATTCCGTCTTCAACGTCTCCGGCCCGCCCGGTAAAATGCCCCTGAAGGCGGAGGTCCCGAAAAAGACGGACGCCGATCCGCGCATGACCCACACCGGCCTCCCTCCCTAAAACCTCTGCCGTCCCCCGAGGTCGGGGTCACGCCGTATCCTCCCATGAGGGTAATGGCGGCTGTTACCCTCAACTCCCTCTTTCCGGGTACGGACCCCTTATCTGAAACGGGAAGCGTGAGGAAGCGGATGAGCGTTCGCAAAGACGGTCCCTCGGATGAAGACGGGTTGCCGGCAAAGGTCACGGTGCATGAGGCGGAGGAGGTCCTCGCCGCCTTGATCGGTCCCTTCGGCTCCCGGGAGGGCGGCCCGGTATCCGCCGATCACGGGCCCGCACGGTTCACGCGCTGATAAAATAGTCATGCGTGCAGGGTGGCCGGTCACAGCGGCGCAATAGGAGGCAAGCCGGAGGATGGAGGCTGATCACGAATGACGCGACGCAGCTTCAAGGGCGGGAAGGCGGTGTTGCGAGGGGCGACCTGCCTCGTGGCCGTATTCCTTTTCTCCCTCTCCGCCTTCACTCCGTGCGGATGCGGTGGCGAAGAGCGCGGTGGCGAAGAGGGCGGCGGCGTGACGCCTCTCGAGAGGGAGATCCCCCTGAGAACCCTCGCGCAGGGTTCGGTCTGTGAATACGGGCGTTTCGAGCGACAGGCCTCCGGGGAGGAGACGGGGCCCGCCTTCATGGTGGTGGAGGACGCCGAGGAGCTGATGCGGCTCCTCTCCCTCTCCGGGCTGCAACTTCCGGTGGGAGAGGTCGACCTTTCCCGCCAGGTCATCATCGCCGCCCTTCTCGGACCCAGGAACACGTCGGGTTACGCCATCTCCGTGGCGCGGGCCGTGCAAGTGGGCACGGAGGTGCGGCTGGAGGTGGAGGTGGTGGAACCGGAACCGGGAAGCGTGACCGCCCCGGTCCTCACCAGCCCCTATCACCTGGTGGTGGCGGAAAGGGGCGACTTTGAACCCCGGGGTGAGCTCTCCATGGTCTTCACGGATGCCGGTGGAGAGATACTGGAGAGGACCTCCGCCGAGATCTGAACTCCCCGAAATACGACCTGCCGGGCACCAGGCTCCGAAGAGCCTTTCGCCAGCGGGCACGCCGGGGCCCCACACGCCGCCGCGAAATAGACCTCTCGCGAAAGCCGACGAGATGCGGGGCCGGTGCGGCAGACCGTCCCCAAGGCGTTCCCGGCGGGGTAGGAGGGCAGCCTCTTTCAAAGGCATTCCCGACGGGTTAGGATATATCCGGACAAAGAATAAGCGGCACGGTAACCGGTCAGGCCCGCGACCGGGTCCGCAAGCGAAGATCGGCGGACGGCTTCGTAAACCATCAGCCAGGAGAAACAGGAGGTTAGACATGCTCTGCCCAGCCTGCAATCAGGAAAACGACGATACGGCTTCCTTCTGCCGTTTCTGCGGACAACGGCTCCACCAGGCGCCCGGTACCGCCCCCGGGGCCGCAACGGCCGCCGCGGCCCCACCGCCGCAGGCTCAGGCGGCTCCGCCTGCGCAGGCCCAGGCGGTCACCGCACCCCCCGCCGCCTCGGCGAAAAGCGGGGAGCTGGCACCCAACACCCTGGCATCCCTGGTCAAGCAATCCATGGAGGTGGAGAGCCCCGACGCCTTCAGTCTGCAGAACAAGAAGTTGCTGCGGGTGAACATGGAGGCCTGCGGGGGCCAGGTGCTGGCCAAAGCGGGCTCCATGATCGCCTACCAGGGGAGGATAAGCTTCACCCGCCAGGGGAGCGGCGGGGTGGACAAATGGGTGAAGAAGGCCATCTCCGGGGAATCCTTCACCCTCATGCTGGCCCAGGGCACGGGGGACCTCTTCCTGGCCGACGCCGCCAACGACATCGTTCTCCTTTACCTGAACAACGAGTCCATAACCGTCGAGGCGCTCAACCTCCTGGCCTTCACGCCCAGCATCTCCTGGGACATCAAGATGATCAAGGGCGCGGCGGGTATGATGGCCGGGGGCCTGTGGACGGTGGAGCTGCAGGGAACCGGTTACCTGGCCCTCATCTCCAAAGGAGAGCCCATGACCCTCAAGGTGACCCCGCAGGAGCCGGTTTTCACCGACCCCAACGCCACCATCGCCTGGTCCCAGAGCCTCAACCCCACCGTGCACATGGACGCCAACCTCAGCAGCCTCAAGGGCATCTTCGGCTCCACCCACGGGGAACTCTTCCAGCTGGCCTTTCAGGGTGAGGGATACGTGGTTGTGCAGCCCAGCGAGGAGGCCCCCAAGACCAGCCTCCAGCAGCCGCGGACCGGGGACAGCGGCCCTGCGGGAGGGATACTGGGAGGCCTCCTGGGCCGCTGACGGGACTTCCCGGCAACCCCGCCTTCTCCCTGAGGGGCTTCCTCGGTCCAGGTGACGGAGGCTCGTGCGGGGACGGCGGGAAGGGACCGGGGAGCAATGGCTTTCACGCGCCATTCGACGGGACGCGCTACCCGGACCTGCCGGAAGCGGGAAATCCCCCTCCCCGCATGGGGACAACCCCACTTGCCGCTCCCCCTCACCGAACATAAGATAAGACCGCGTACGAAAGGCTGTCGCCACTCGCGCGATGGCGAGGGAGGCTTCCTTTCCGGTGGAACCCATATCACTTTGGGTCCCTGAAGCGCATCGCCCTTTCCCTCCGCCTCGAAAAGGAGGTTCAGGAGAGGAGGATAAGTGGAAGAGATACTCGTTCTGGCCCGGGAGCTTATAGCGCCACGCCTCCGGGAGTGGAGGGAAAGCGGGGGACGCGTGGTCGGCTATTCCTGTGTGGCCACCCCGAGAGAGATATTCGACGCCGGAGGCATCCTGCCCTACCGCATCCGCGCCCTCGGCAAGCCGGAGCGCGACCACGCCGACGCCCACCTCTCCCGCTTCAACTGCGGGTTCTGCAGGGCCTGCCTCCAGCTTGCCCTGGAGGGGGCCTACGGTTTCCTGGACGGGCTGGTGGAGACCAACGGATGCGATCACCTGAGGGGGATGTTCGAGAACTGGAGCGGCACGGCAACTCCCAGATTCTTCCATTACCTGAAGGTGCCCCATGTGGTCAGCGAGGAATCCCTGGAGTTCTTCGCCGAGGAGCTGGAGCTCCTCAGGGAAGCGCTTTCCAGTCATTTCCAGGTAGACATCGGGGATGCCGCCCTCGCCGAGGCGGTGCGGTCGACCAACCTCCGCCGGGAGGGGATGCGCCGGCTCTTCTCCCTGCGGGAGATGGAGCACCCGGCCCTCAAGGGTCAGGAGGCGCTGGCCGTACTCCTGCTCGAGTCCTCCCTGCCGCCCGGCGTTTTCGACGGGTTCCTGCGCGAGCTCCTCGAGGAGGTGCGGGGGAGGGAGATAACCGGGTACCGCGCCCGACTCCTCCTGGCGGGAAGCGCCACCGACGAGCCGGATCTGGTGAGGGAGATCGAGGACCTGGGAGGCCTGGTGGTCACCGATGCCATGTGTTACGGGACCCGCGCCTTCTGGAAGCTCCCGGAGGTGGAGGGAGAACCCGTCCACGCCCTCGCCGAGGCCTATCTGAGGCATCTCCTGTGTCCGCGCATGTTCGACGATTATCCGTCCCGCCTGGAGTTCATCCTCCAGGCGGCGGAGAGGGCGCGCGTTGATGGGGCGGTTCTGGTCTACAACAAGTTCTGCGACCTGCACGGGGTGGAGAACGTGCGCCTGCGACTGGACCTGGAGGAACGCGGCATCCCGGTGCTGGTGCTGGAGAAGGAATACGGATCCGCCGCCGATCTGGGCCGCATCCGCACCCGCGTGCAGGCCTTTCTGGAGCGCATCGCCGGCCGGCGGCCTTCCGGGAAGCGATCTCTGTCCGCCGGCGGGGTCTAACGAGGTGAGACACATGCCGGGAAAGGTGAGGGACACCGGAGACGGGCTTTTCCACAGGGTGGAGGAACTCATCGAGGTGGCCATGCTCCTCCCCCGCAACATGAGCGACCAGGAAGTGGAGGGGCTCCTGCGCTTTCTCCCCCCCGACACCTCGCGCTCCATGCGCGCGCTGCTCTCCCCCCGCTTCCGTGAGGTGAGCCTGGACTTCATCGGCATGGTCGGAGGATGGATAGGCGAGGCGCGCCGGGCCCGCGAGGAGGGGCGCAAGGTGGTCCTGGTACCCTTCAACTTCCCCCCGGAGGTAATTTACCTCTTTAAGAACGCCGTGCCCCTCACCAGCGAGGTGCTCACCACCCTGGGCGTGGCCGTGCTGGAGGGGCAGGGGGAGCGCTACTGGGATTATGCCATGGGCCTGGGGATACCCGACTTCCTGTGTTCCTCCTCCACCATCGAGCTGGGCTCCGTACTCACCGGCCGGGATTTCGAACCGGACATCATCGTCCAGTCCGCCCCCGGCGCCTGTGACGCCAACTCCAAGATCCACGAGTTCGTCTCCCTGCACATGGGCATTCCCCAGGTCATCCTGGAGAAGCCCACCGAGACGGGGCCGCGCGGGAGGGAACTCCACCGCCGTTACTTCCTGGCCTTCCTCCGCCGGCTGGAGGAGATGATAGGAGAGGAGCTGGACGAGGGACGCATGCGCAGGGTGCTGGAGGAGGCCAACCGTGCCGCGGAGCTCTATTACGAGCTCTACGACCTGAGGAAGTTCTCGCCCTGCCCGGTTCCCAACATCTTCTCCATCTTCACCTACGGGACCCGCTTCACCCGCTGGGGCCGGCCGGAAGGAACGGAGATGATGCGCCGCATGGTGGAGCTCTCCAAGAGACGCCTGGAGGCGGGGGAATACCCGGCGCCTGAGGAGGTAGCCCGCTGCATGTGGCTTTACATAGGGTACTATTTCGACTTCCTCGGCTTCTTCAACTGGATGGAGGAAAGGGGGATAACCTATCTCAACGACATCCTCTCCCTCTGCCAGCCCCGCTTCGTGGACACCTCAAGCCGGGAGAGCATGCTCGAGGGTCTGGCGGAAACCTGCTTCGAGTATCCCATGACCCGGCAGATGGGAGCATCTTCCATGTCACTGGCCTGGATCGAGGACATGTGCGGTTTCATCCGCGACCTCCGTGCAGACTGCGCCATCTATTCCGGACACCACGCGTGCAAGCAGACCTGGAGCGTCATCAACCAGGTGCGCCGGGAGATAATGAAGCGCACGGGAGCTCCCGTGCTCTGCCTGCAGGGCGATTCCTGGATCCGCCGCATGACCCCCACCAGCGTACTCCAGGAGGAGATCCAGTCCTTCGTCGACGGCGTGGTGAGGAGGCGCCGTGCCCGGGGCGGGAGGGGCGCGTGAAGGACATCCCGCCGGATGAATGGGGGCGATCTTATCCGGCCGCGACCTCCGGGACCCCGGCACCGCGGAGAGGAAGGTACGGTTGACAGAAAATGACCATGGTCATAATATACGGACATCCGGAAAACGTATGGCTGCATCCGAGGGGAGGGAGGACTGAGAATCGGCGCTTTCCGCTGTCGTTTCCTTTCCGAAAGGACCTTTTCCGAGAGCTCGCGCCCGTGCGATGAACAAGCGGCTCCTCAAAGACCGTTCCCCCCTGAACAATGGGGTGACGGTGCCTTGAGAATCCTGGAAGGGATGGGATATTTGGTTGTTCCCCTCGGAAGGAGAGGGTGGCGGCGCTCCGGGAAGCGTAAAGGGGATGGGGTGTCAGGTCGTTCCCTTCTGAAGGAAAGCGGGGCCGGCACTTCGAGAAACCCGGAAGGGATGGGATAAAATGATAATTGTGGTCATGGCGAACTTGCGGTCATTGCCAAACGGACCCTGGGGTCCCGGCGGGTCGGCTTAGGGAGGTGAGGCATGCGCTTCGGGGGCATCGACGTGGGCTCCCTGACCGCCCAGGCGGTGATCATGGAGGACGGCAGGATAGCCGGATTCCGGAGCATCCGGGTGAAACCCAACCCGGTGGATTCCGCGGAGACGGTCATGGGGGAGCTCCTGGAGGAGATGGGCCTCCGCCCCGGGGACATCGACTACACGGTGAGCACCGGGTACGGCAGGGAGCAGGTACAGTCCCGGGGGCTGGCCCAGGCCAACGTGAGCGAGATCTCCTGTCACGGAGTGGGAGCCCAGTGGCTCCTTCCCGGCGTGCGCACCATCATCGACATCGGCGGCCAGGACGCCAAGGTCATACGCATGGAACCCACGGGGGAGCTCAAGGACTTCGTCATGAACGACAAGTGCGCAGCGGGTACGGGCCGCTTTCTGGAGGTCATGTGCCGTACTCTGGGCATCACCCTTGACGAGCTGGGCACCCTCTCCCTGAAATCCCGCCATCCCGTGGACCTCTCCAGCCGCTGCAGCATCTTCTGCGAGACCGAGGTCCTCCATTACCTGCAGCGGGGTGTGGACAAGGCGGACATCGCCGCCAGCGTCAACCGGGCCATGGCCGAGCGCGTGGCCGCCCTGGCCCGCCGGGTGGGGGTCGAGCCCGAGGTGACCATGTCCGGAGGGGTGGCCAAGAACGCGGCGGTGAAGACGGAACTGGAGCGTATCCTGGGTGTGAGGATGGTCCCCTGCCCCATGGACCCCCAGATCGTGGGAGCGCTTGGAGCGGCCATCCTGGCCCGTCGCATGGGAGGTTCGAGATGAAGGCGTTGGGCTGCGACATCGGTAGCCTCTTCTCCAAGGCGGTGGTCATGGACGGCGAGACGGTCCTAGCCTGGAAGATAATGGAAACAACGGGCAACATTGCCGGCGAGGTGGACGGACTCGTCGAGGAGGTGTGCGGCGAGGCCGGCGTCAGCCGTCACAATTTGGACGGCATCGTGGCCACGGGAAGCGGGGCCGAGTTCTTGAGGGACGCCGACTTCCTGGAGGACGAGCTGGCCTGCATCGCCTGGGCGGCCCGCTGTTTCCTTCCCGAGGTAGAGCTGGTGGTGGACATCGGGGGCCAGAGCATCACCTCCATGCTCCTCGACCCGGAGGGCGAGGTCCTGGACTTCATGCGCAACGACAAGTGCGCCTCGGGCTCCGGCCGCTTCCTGGAGGTCATGGCCGCGGCGCTGGGCATCCCCGTGGAGCGCATAGACGAGGAGGCCGCGCGGGCCAGGAAACGCGTTCCCATAAGTTCCCAGTGCGGGGTCTTCGTGGAGAGTGAGGTCATCACCCACGTGAACAACGGCGAATCTCCCCAGGACATAGTGGCCGGGCTGTGCGATGCCGTGGCCCGCATCGTTACCTCCCAGGCACGACGCTTCGGGTCGGGTAACAGTTATACCTTCACCGGCGGCGTGGCCAGGGTGCGTACCGTGGTGGACCTGGTGCGCGAGCGCATGGAAGGAGAATACCAGCCCTTCCCCCTGGATCCCATGCTGGCAGCCGCGGTAGGCGCCGCCCTGCTGGTGGAAGCGAGCTGAGTTGGGACTCTTCGAGGAACCCCTGAAGGACATCCGGCGCTATATGGAGGAGAAGCGCTCCCTGGGCCTGGCCAGGGAACTGCCCTTCACCGCCGTGCTTCCGCAAACCGATTCCCCCCAGGTCATCCTCAGCGAGGACACCGGACTGGAGCTGGGAAGCCCCGGGACGGCCTCCCGCTCTTTTCTCCTTTGGGACGACTCCGGCACAGTGGCCGACGGCAGGATAACCCTGGTGGGTCCCGACTTCCCGGAGATCCAGGCCGGGAGGGCCCCTCTGGCCCAGGTGGTCATGGTGGGAGGGCGCTTCAGCGACGAATACGACTGCTACCGCGACCTGCGCGACGCCACATACAACCTCGGCCTGCGCGGCTTCATGGCCCGCGTCTTCCCCGGAAGGCAGAGCGTGTGGTGCCGCATCAGCCGGGAGGCCATGCAACGGGGGTTCAACGCGCAGCTCCTGGGGAGCGCTCTTATCCAGGCGGTGAGGAAGCTGAAATTCGTGGACGCCGCGGAGGTGCTCCTGGTGACCTCCTCGCGGGAGGATATCGAGGAACTCTCCCGGGCCGCGGACCTGGTCCAGGAGATTGTGGAGGCGCTCATCAAGATGTATGAGGAGATGAACTTCGACTGCGACACCTGCGAGTACGTGGAGGTCTGCGACAGCGTGGTCGAGCTGCGGCGCATCCGCGAGCGGCTGCAGGAGGAACGCGGCGAGGGGAGGTCGACGCCCGATGGCGGGTGAGCCCGTGGTGGCCGTCTGCGGTAAGGGCGGGGTGGGAAAGACAACCCTGGCCGCCTTGCTGGCCAGGCTTCTCCGCGATGACGGGAGGCGTCGCGTCCTGGTGGTGGACGCCGACCCGGCGGTGGGGCTGGGCATGGCCCTGCGCATCTTCCCGGCGAGGACGGTGAACGACGTGCGCAAGGAGATAATATCCGCAGTGCGCGAGCACGCCGCGGACCAGGTGGACCTGGCGGCCTCCGTTGACTATAAGATGATGGAGATACTCGAGGAGGACGGCAACCTGGCCTTCCTGTCCGTGGGGAGACCGGAGGAGGAGGGCTGTTACTGCCAGCTGAACACCCTCTTACGGGAGGCCATCGAGTCCCTCTCCTCCCACTTCGACCTCACCCTCATCGATGCCGAGGCCGGTGTGGAACAGGTCAACCGCCGGGTGATGCGCTCCGTATCCCACCTCCTGCTGGTCAGCGACACCACGACCAAAGGCCTGCGGGTGGCGGAATCCATCCGCGAGGTGGCCGAGGAGGCCGTGGAGTACCGGAAACTGGGCCTCATCCTCAACCGGGTGCGGGATCCCGCGGAGGCACAAAAGGCGGGAACCAAGACCGCTCTCCCCCTTTTAGGGGCTATCCCCGAGGACGATACGGTGAGGGAGTTCGACGCCTCGGCCTGCAGTTTCCTGGAGATGCCTCCCTGCCCGGCCCTGGAGGCCACGCGGGAACTGCTTCTCGAAAGCGGCTTCCTCTCCCCCTGAGCTGTTGAACGCCCCGGCCGCGGTCCCTTTCCTCAGCCCTCCGCGGCCTGTTCGAGCTGCAGCTTCTTTATCTGCATCTCGCGCAGGGCCTTCTTGTTGACCTTGAAGACCTCGGTCAGGGGCATCTCGTCAAGGAAGACCACCTCACGGGGCACGGCATACTTGGCCACCTTCTCCTTGAGGTAGTTGAGGTAGTCCTCCTCGGTGACCTTTCCCTTGTACTCCTCTTTGACCTGGACGAACACCCATACCCTCTCGCTTCCCGGCCTCTCCGGGTCGGGGACCCCTATGGTGGCCGCCAGCTCGGTGGCCGGATGGTCGTAGAGGATGTCGTCCACCTCTCGGGTGTATACCTTGTAACCGGAGACGATGACCATGTCCTTGGTGCGGTCCACGATGGAGAAATAGCCGTTCTCGTCCATCTTCACCACGTCCCCGGTATGCACGAAGCCCTCCTCGTCCAGGCCCTTTCCCGGCTCCGGCCAGTAACCCAACATGCGCTGGGGCCCTTTGAGGAGCATCTCCCCCACCTTGCCCTCGCGGTAGAGCTCCTCGAAGGAGAGGACGCGCCCGCTGTCCACCTCCACCACCCGGACCTCGGTGTCCGGCAGGGGGATGCCTATGGTGGCCTTCTTCTCCACCTTGCGGGCCTCCTCCGACTTGCGGGAGCGCTTGGCCAGGAAGCTTATGATGCCGGTGAACATCTTCCCGAACCTCTTGGGTCCCAGTAATTTGGCCTGGGCCCGGGTGAGGGCGATGCTCACCGGGTTGAAGAGCACGGCGTTGAAGATGCGCACTCCCTTCCTGCCCCCCATTACCCGCAGGTTGGTGGACACGTTGAAGTGGGTCACCGGGGAGAGCTCGGAGAGACCGTAACCCTCGGACACGAAACCTCCCCCGCTGGACTCCTCGAACTTCTCCTGCACCGTGGGGGGCAGGGCGGCGGAACCGGAGATGCCGATGACCCGGGCGGCGTGCAAGTCCTCCTCCAGCATCTTCATGAACTGGGTAGGCACCCCGAACTGGAGAACCGGGTTGTATTTGTGCATGATGTCCAGCATGGCCTTCACGTCCCGGGGGTCGGGGACGATGAGCATGGTGGCGGCCATGCCTCCTATCATGGTGTGCATTATGCAGTGCCCGTAGCTGTGGAAGAAGGGCAGCCCCATGATCACGTTTATGTTCCCCTTGAGGACCTTGGTCACGGGACCGAAGACGGCGATGTTCTGGAGCACGTTGGCCACCAGGTTGCGGTGGGTGAGCATGCATCCCTTGGGTAGCCCGGTGGTCCCTCCGGTGAAGAGCAGGGTCTCCAGGTCACGAGCCGGGTCGATCTCCACCTTGGGCGGCCGGGGGGCGGCCTGATCGATGATCTCCGTGAGCCAGAGCACGTCCGGCAGGCCGGCCCGCTTGGTGGACCAGCCGGAGTAGTCGTCGAGCTTGGTGATGATGATGTTGGGCGCGGCCATAAACTCCTTCAGGTATTCCGCGGTGGCCAGGTGTTCCTCCAGGCATATAAGAGCCTTGGGCGAGCTCTCGCTGAGCTTGTGAGCCAGGGTGTCCCGGGCCTCCAGGAAGCTGCAGGGGACGTGAACCGCTCCCGCCTTGGAGATGCCCGAGTCCGCCACCACGAACTGGATGGATGAGGGGAGGAGTGTCACCACGCGGTCGCCCTTCTCCACCCCCAGCGCGGCCAGGGCGTTGGCCAGGCGGTCGGCATGCTCCCTCACCTCACGGTAGGTCATCTCCAGACCCAACTGCACGCAGCCCATGCGGGGATGGGAATCCGCGACCTGGTCGAGAAAACCGTGGGTGGGGATGGAGGGATAGGGTTCCAGGGTCCTGGGTATGCCGCACAGGTCGTACTCCTTGAACCACGGGTAATCCATGATCGCAACCCCCCTCTCGGTTATAGCCTGACGGAATATCTATTGGCGCCCGGTTCCTTTATATTTATACATGTTAAATATTATTGTTCACGAAATCAACGCGACCTTAAACCCAGACAAAGGAATGGAGTTCTTATATCGCCCCGCGTCGCCTCCGACCTCCCTTTCATCCCTCCCCGCTTATCTCCCCTTTATTCCGGAACCGATCGTCACTCCCTGGCGGCTTCCGCGCCGGCGCCCCGCATCATTCGAAGGCCAAAGCCTCCCCTCTTTCTGAACTGACACGTCATTACTATATAGTTTAGTTACCGGGGGGTCAATATAGAGAATATAAACCGGGAAAGGCGAATCCACCTTTGGCACCAGGCGGATCTCCGGGAATCTCCGGCTTCGCTGGGCTTCGCGGCAACGTCGAGAGTCAGGGAGTGAAGATCTCGGCATCCCCCTTCAAAGAGTAGATGAGGATGGCTGTCTCCCCTCCCTCCCGGCGCAAACCGACCACGACCATGCGGCCTTCCTCGGCGCGGTTCCAGGTGGCCATATCCTGCTCCGGACGATAGACGAGTGGCTCTCCCAACCTCTCCCGATACCACTGGAAGACGCTGCCAAAGGGGTCTTTCGTCCGATATTCCCCACCTACCGTGGTGAACGCCCCCTCGGAGGAACTCCCGCTAACGCTACCCCCGCTACCCGCTACGTAGGCGGCCCCAGGATAGAGGGGCACCCCGAGCTCCTCCTCCGCGGGAGCCTCCCGGCTCACCTGGTAGGCGACCTCGCCCCCTTCCGTTATATGGGTGAAGGCCTCCCCGCCTTCCAAGGCATCGGTCCCGGAATCCGTCGCCGTCATATCCTCTCCCTCAGCGGCCTCCGGCCCGACCTCCCCGAGAGCGGGTTCCTCGGTTGCGGGCGACCCCTTGCCCCCGCACCCGGCCCATAGGATCGCCATGACCACCAGAAGCGCTGCCGCCAGGGCCATCCGCCAAGGCCATGTCCCTGAACCGCGCCACCCGCGCGGCCTCATGCCCATCCCTCTCCTTGCGCGCACGCCTCCTACCTCCTCCCGACCGTATCGAGAGACGCGTGAACCCCTTTCGGACACTCTCGACCCGGACTCTCGCTCCCCCCTCCTCCTGATCGCCATCCTCGACCGGGCGCATTCCGGCCCTTTTTCACCGAAGTGGTGCGGTAAGCCTGACCTGCGGTTTGAACCCTGAAGGGCCGACCTCCGGCCGGCCCGTCTATCGCGCCCCTCCAGCTTTCAGGAAACCCTAGGAGCTACTTCACCCCCGAAAGCCTGGCGATGGTGATGGTCGTCTTACCGTCCTCCTCGGCCACCGAGACGGTGACGATGTCCTTCTCGCTCCCCATCATCCAGCTCGCTTCCCGGGGCGAAGTGCTCTGGTATACGGGGGCGCCGAGCTTGCCCTCATACCAGGAGATGACCTTGTCGATGGGGTCGTCGGTGGTGAACTGGCCCCCGGTGGTGGAAACGGCCTCTCCTTCGGAGGTACCTTTCACCGTGCCGCCCGTTCCCTGCACGTATTGGGCACCGGGATAGATGGGGGCTCCCAGCTCCTCCTCGGTCGGCGCCTCCCCCAAGGCCTGGTAGGTGGTCTCTCCCTCCTCGCCCTTGAAGGTCACCTTGCCTCCCCCGCCTTCCTCGACGCTGATCTCTCCCTCCGGGGTCTTGATGGTCCTCTCCTTCTTCCCGCATCCCGCCATGAACGCCAGAAGGGACACCAGCCCCAGACAGAAAAACACTACCGCAAGCCTCTTGTGCATGACTCCTCCTCGCTTTCCATCCCTCGATGACATAGGTCCCCATCATCAGGCGGCCGCCATCACGCCTCTCCTAGATGATGGCACACTCCACTGGAGTTGTCTACGAAGCCTAGGAAATACGGTGTTTATATGGTAATTATTGCCATTACGAAACGGCAAAGCGACCGGTTGATCGGCTCACTCCCGGAAGGTGTCCGCTAATGAGAGCACATGGCCGAGATAGGCGGACAGGAGAAAGCCGGGATTCCGCTTCCGCGTCCTCCCGGCTGACCTTTGGTGGAGCCGACGGGACTTGAACCCGTGACCTCTACCATGCCAATCTCTTTTGCTGGGTTTTTGGTGTTTTTCCATGTTTTTCCTTACCCAATCTGACCTGCGAAAATGCATTTCCGACAAAGCATCGAAAAGCATGGCAAATTATGAGGTGTTAGATGAAGTGTTAGATGCACTTTTTTCCATTTTTCCATATATTGCCTTCTCCAGCCTTTCCGCTGCCGCCTTCCCCGCCCTCTCGAACAGGTGTCCGTAGACGTCCACAGTCATACGTACCGAAGAATGACCGGCCAAAGCCTGCACCGTTTTGATGCTCTCGCCCTGAGCGATCAACATGGAGATATAGCTGTGGCGCAAGGCATGGAAACCGACTTTTCGCAGCCCGGCCTTCCTCAGGGCGGGCTCCAGGATGCGCTGTGTGACGTTCCTCTTGTCCATGGGTGTCCCCAATGAAGTGGTGAACACGAGATCATGGGGGTTCTCCTCCAGCTCCACGGCCTGGCGCAGCCTGTGGACTTTGAGCTCCTCCACGAGGACGGGAGGAAGGTCGATAACCCTCCTCCCCGCCCTGGATTTCGGAGGATAGAACTTCCCTCCCTGGAGGACTTGCCGGATATAAGCCCTTCCCTCCTCCAGGTCGAGGTCTCCCCACCTGAGGCCGAGTATCTCGGATTGCCTGGCCCCGGTGAGACAGGCGAACATGATCAAAGCCCGGTGGCGTTCCTCGGTGGCCTCTATGAGCCTGCGTATCTCCTCCGGCTCAAGGAAATCCGGCTCCGGCCTCTCCACTCGAGGCTTTTTGACATATTCGGCTGGATTGTATGGGATGTATCCCCAAAGAACGGCCTTCTTGAACATGGAGGAGAGTAGGGAGAGGCATCGGAAGGCCGTGGCGGTGGAGATTCCCTCCGATAGAAAAGCTGAGGAGAGCTCCTCCACCTCCCTGACGCCAATATCCTTCAATTTGCGGCCGCTGAGGTGTCGGAGAAGCCTTCTCGCGGCTGATTCATAGGCGGTGAAGGTGTTTGGTCTTACCTCACGCCTTTTGAGCCTCAGAAACTCTTCTGAGAGGTCGTCGAAGGTCTTATCATCGACCATTCGGAAGGTGCCTTCATAAAGCTGCTTTTCGATGCGGGCTTTGAGTCTACGAGCATCGACCTCCCGCCTCCCGGCGAGTTCCCACCGTTGCTTTCCGCCATATCTATAGACCACATAATAGCGCGGGCCGTCCCTACCTTCCCGCTTTACGATGGTGGCCATCTCCTTTCCTCCGTTCGCGCATCTCACGCATCCGCCTCTTGGTGGCGCAGGCCGGATGCATCCTCCAATTCACGCGGCGGTCGGTGACGTCCTCCCACATGCGGCACTCAAGCCATCGCTTATACCTCGTCTCGCCAACC
>MU158662.1:24622-31190 GCA_015711895.1 Candidatus Solincola tengchongensis
AGGGTTGAGGGTTCGAGGTAGCTCCCGACATTCCCCTCTTCATCGACGTAGGCCTGGGGGACGGCGGCCATATGGCTCGGGTGATGGAGGTTGTAAACACTCAGTTTCTCGTTGACCATGCGCGCCATAAACTCCCGCGCCCGCACGAGCGGCCCTCCATCGACCATGCGCTTATAAGCCTCCGGCTCTTCTATACCGCTGACGAGAGAACGCTTCGCCGATGCTCCATCGTCTGGGAAGACAAAGGAAAAAACTTTTTCCCTCGGATGGTGAACGATCAAATTCTCGATGCGCTCTACAGTTCTTATATCTCTCGGGTTATACACCTCGACCGCTTCATAAAGGGCAGCGAAGCGGCGCATCTTACGCGACTCACGCTTCCAGAAATCAAGGCTTTCGGCGTTTACGAACTCACCAAACAGATAACCTTGCAGATTCCGCGAAAGCCTCTCATCCTTTGGGAGATGCACGAGTTCATCAAGAGTTTCCTCTCCATCGTATCCGGCTTTTAGGTTTAACGTGACCTCACCTTCGGTGAGCATCCCGTATCGGTCGGCGAAGCGGAGGATTTGATCTGGGGTTTCCAGGCTTGCGAACTCGAGGAAAAGGGCAGGATTGAGCTTCAGGGGCTCCCTCTCCTCCTCCCCTCCCCGCGCCGGTATGAGGAAAGGAGGCTTGGGTTCGCCTGGGATCAACACAGTCAAGACCTTCCCCTCCGCCCAGTAATGGCCTTTGGCCACCCTCCAGGTGAACTTCTCGCGCTCGATCTCGAGGTATGCATGTCCGGCCATGTTACGGTAAATGTTACGCCTAACTTTTCTGTAAATCGTATTTTATGACTAATTCTATCACTGAAGACAAGAGTCAAGGAGGAGTTTCATGAGCGAGTTGAGACGATTGCGCAAGAACAGGCAGCTCACCCAGGCGGAGCTCGCCCGCCGGGTCGGCGTGAGCCAGAGCCTCATCGCCTCGATCGAGCTCGGTTATTATCGCCCATACCCGAAGATCAAGAAGCGAATCGCTGAGGTCCTGGGGGTGCTCCCGGAAGACATCTGGCCGGAGGGGGGAGTTGGAAAAGAGGCTCCTGACGCTTGAAGAGGCGGCGGAATATCTGAATCTGCCGCTTTCTATGGTTTATCGCCTATCTCACCAAGGGCGGCTGCCCGGGAAGGTGACCTTCGGTCATCGCACGGTGCGGGTGGACCGTGATGCCCTCGACCGCTGGATCGAGCAGAGTAGAGAGGACGGAAGATCGGATGGAGACGATTCAAGAAAGCCTGATTCGAGTTTTGAGCGAGCTCCTTACCTGGTTGGAATCCCGGGAGATCAATCGCCTGGAGGCCCTGGAGGGCGGTGTTATCGAACGCCTCTCGTCTTTTGAGCCCGCCCTCGCTGAAACATGGAAGGAGATCGCCGCGCAGCGCGGGCCTCACGAGCCGGGAGCAGCGCGGGAGGCCTGCCCCGAAGGCCTCTCTCCCGGTGCGGAAATTCTCTGGCGACTTTGCCACCTGAAGCGTCTCGGCTGCCCGCGCGGGGACCTTGAGAGGCTGATCGCCTTCAGCTCCCAGGTGCTCGGAATCCCCTGGGCCGATCTGAGCCGCTGGGTGCTCGGGGAGGAGGAGGTGCTCCGTGTCCCCGGTGCCTGAGCATGTCCGAAAGATCGGAGAAGAGGTCAAGGGTCTTCCCCTCCGGGAGGCCCTGCGAGTGATCGAGGACCGGCTTCTCCAGCCCTCCGATTATGCGAAGGTTTACTTGTCATCGATCCTCAAGGAGAGCAACCCGGCCCTCGATTACGAAAAGATTTTTGAGCTCCTGGGCTATTCTCCTGACGGCCTGAAATCCACCTTATGGTCTCTCCACGAGTTCAGGCAGGTGGTTTCAGGACAGCGGGGCCGCCGCATCTTCGTCGGCTGGTGGGAGATCGATTCCCTGATCCGGGGCATCCGGCCCGGCCAGGTGATGGGTGTCATGGCCCGTGCCGGAGTGGGGAAGACAGCATTTGCCATCAATGCAATTCATAATGTTTTCGCCCGTGAGGACCCGCATGCCGTCCTGTTCCTCAGCCTCGAGATGCCCGCGGCCGAGGTGGTGGCGCGCCTCTTCTCCATCGACTCCGGGGAGCCCGCTGCCCGCCTCGAAGCTTACCTCGAGAAATCGGATGCCGACCCGCGCTTGGCCGCCTGGACCCGGAGATACCAGGACCTGGTCATCTTCGACCGGGCCGGATTAAGTATGCCGGACATATGCCGGACATACCAGGAAGCCGTGGAATACCTCGGCCAAGAGATTCCCCTTGTGATCATCGACTACCTGCAGCTCCTGCGCGCTCCTGGGCCCACGGCCTACGAGCGCACCTCCCGCCTGGCCCGGCAGCTGAAGGAGGCGGCCAAGGCCATGAACACCGTCCTGGTCGTCCTGATCCAGACTTCGAGGGTGGGCGGCACCGGCCGGGAGCCTGTGACCCTGACCGCGGCCCGCGATTCCGGGGCCATCGAGGAGGCGCTGGATTATCTCATCGCGATTTGGCGGCCGGAGATGGGCCGGGGCGGGGTGGAGCCACTGAAGGTCGCCCTTTTGAAGAATCGGCATGGTCCAACCGGGGAGGTTCGCCTCTGGTTCGACCCGCGGACGCTGAGGATCACGAGCGATTGGGAGGATTCATGAGCGGGAAAGTTTATATCTTGGTGGAGAAGGGATTGCTCCTCAAGCTCGCCAAGCAATCCCTATCCTCTGACGAGTTCCGCGTCATGCTCGCCCTGATCGCGCTCTCCTCGGAGGAGATCACCATCCCGGAGGTGGAGGATGGCATCACTGCAGATTGACGGGGGCTACACCCGGGTTCCAAACGAGCTTCTGGAGGCATCGAACAAAACGAGGATGACCGATGCTGAGCGTAGGGTTTTCTTCAGCATCATCAGGCTCACCTATGGATTTGGCCGCACCGAGGGCAGGATTTCCATCCGGAAGCTCGTCGAGGAAACGGAATTGCCAAAGAGGAAGGTCATATCCGCCCTTCATTCGCTCGAGGGCAGGGGGATGATCGAGATCGAACGAAAGGAGAATCCCGGGCGCGGACACGTCAACGTCATCCGGATTCAAGGCGATCACCGAAAGTGGGAAAAGTGTGCCCCATCGGTCACCCTTTTTGATGCAGAAAAGTGTGACTCTACGGGCACGCTTTACGGGGGAAAAAGTGTGCCCCATGGGGCACCCATAAAAGAAAAATATAATAAAAATATATATACCCGCATTTTCGATTTCTGGAATTCCCAGGGGATCATCCGCCACCGTTCCTTAAGCGACAAGGTCAAGCGTGCCATAAACGGTCGCCTAAGAGAGGGTTACACGGTCGAGGAAATAACCGAGGCCATCCAGAACTACTCCACTATCCTTAAGGGCGAAGAGTTCTTCTGGTGGTACCGCTGGACACTTTGGGAGTTTCTGCAGCGCGGCCTGGACCGCTTTACGAACGAGGCCCGGCCGCTGGAGAACTTCCGGCGGGACAAGCCCACCCGCTGCCGTAACATCGACCTCCCCTATCCGCGCTCGAAGATGGCGGAGGATACCCTACGCTCCTGCGGCTGTCCCGCCTGCCTGGAGGAGTTGCGGCGGAGGGAAGATGTATGACCGATGTATGACCGAGCGGACATCGAGGGCTTCAACCGCCTCGTCGCGGCCATGATCATCTCCTGCCCGAAGGTCCGCGGGAGAAAGGGGGGTGAGGAGGAGGATTGTCAGACATGTCTAGTCCAGGAGCTCGTGGGAGAGAAGCTAAGAAGTACAAGGGGAGAATCCCGGGGGCGGAGCTCCTGGGTGCCATCGCCCGGGCCGCGCTGCAGGGAGAGGTGGAACTGGATATCACTCGATTCGATGACCGAGAATTGGTCGGAGCCTGCGATCTCATCCGGGACGTCTCACCGGAACTTTGTGAGAGAATAAGGTGGGAGGCGAACTTACGCGAAGCGTGGAAGCATTTCCTTCGTAATCACCCGGAATTGGAGTCCGAAGAGCTTCGCTTCGAAGGATAGGGGGGTGGAAAAATTTGGCACCCTCCCGGCCATCACCGGGCGGGGAGCTCCGCGTGCATGCCGACGGTCCTTAATGAATGTCACCCCTCCCGGTATAATAGGATTAGAGGCCGTGGGCAGGGGCCCTCGGCCGGTAGAGAAGACAATCGAATACGGCGCGGGTCGCCGGATGCATCCCGTCGCAGGGGCGGCGAGATGGCCGGAGCCCGTGAAACCCGATGCAGGGGCATCAGGGCAGCCGGGATGATGATGGCTTGCCCTTGTTTTTTGGGGCATGGACGAAGGAGGATTGCGTTGGAAGGATTCGTACCTGTTAGGGTGCTTGAAAAGATCATGCGAGCCTTGCAGGAGGGGCGTGACCTCACCGAGGCCGAGCTCCTGGAGGCGCGCGAGGCCCTGTCGAAGGCGATGGGCCCTGAGGACAGGCTGGAGATCGGCATCCCCCGCATCGGTTTTTCCTCCGAGGGAGAAGTGCGATTCCTGCGGCCTGGTGAGTCTGTGCAGAGCGTCCTTCCGCCCGCGCGCGGGGAATATCAGAGCTTGTCCCTCGGAAAGCTCCTGCGCGGCGTGGCCACCGGACGGTGGGAGGGAGCGGAGATGGAGCGGCGTGCCCTCCAGGAGGGAACGGATGCCCTGGGCGGTTTTCTGGTCCCCCATCCCTTGAGCGCGCGGCTGATCGATTTGGCCAGAAACCGCTCCGTGTGCATCTCCGCCGGCGCGCAGACCATTCCCATGCCGAGCAGCGACCTCAAGTTCGCCACCGTCCTCCAGGATCCCGTGGCCTACTGGCGTGGCGAAGGCGAGGAGATCACGGAGAGTGATATGTCCTTCGGTCAGGTGGAGCTCAAGGCAAAGACCCTGGCCGCCCTGTGCAGGCTCAGCATCGAGGTCGTCGAGGATGCCTCGAATCTGGAGCAGGTGGTGGTCAATGCCCTCTCCCAGGCCCTGGCCCTGGAGCTCGACCGCGCCGCCCTCTTTGGCTCGGGCACGGGTGAGGAGCCTTGTGGTATTTACAATACCGAAGGAGTCAATTTTATCAGTCTTGATGATAACGGGTGGTCCCTCTCCGGCTATACGCCCATAATTTTAGGTATAGGGCAGATACTTCAGAACAATTGCCCTGACCACAGGCGATTGTCGGTGATCATGAGCCCGCGAGAATTCACCACTCTGCAGGGGATTGTCAACGATATAAGAGATTTCGCGCAGCCCCCGTTAATCTATCAAGAGCTTAAAAACAAGCTGGTCTCGAGCCAGATTCCCGTAAACTTGACCAAAGGAACGGCGAACAATGCCTCATGCATCATAGTGGGCGACTTTTCAGAGATGGCGATCGGTGTTCGTACGGAGGTAAGGCTCGAGGTCTCCCGTTACTCCGGGGATGCCTTCTCCAAATTAGAATTGTTCATCAGAGCTTATCTCCGGGCGGATGTCCTCATCACTCGCCCCTCCTGGTTCTCGGTGCTGGATGGGATAATCCCTAATTCCGGGGGTTGATATAAGGAGGGCATCAGGATCTCGTCTGTAGGTTCTTCTTTCACTCACCTCCTATGACTTCCGTAGAAGAGGGCCCCGGAGGGCTGGGGCCCTCTTCTTTCGGATGTAAGATTCACCTCGAAGGCTTTAAAGCCTCCAGCTTATCGAGCAGCGTTGGGTCATAGAGAGCCTTCACTGCAACCGCGGAGGTCACGGCCTCGGACAAGACCTCCTCCATGAACGTTCTCCTGATCTCTATCAATTTCTGAATGATAGGAATGCGCGGCAGGAGCTCCTCTATCCCGTGGTAGAGTTCAAGCTCCCACTCTCCGAAAGCGCAACTCAATATCTTATCCTTCAGAGCATCAAACTCCGGGGAGGTCTCCTCCTCGGGGTCGATGACGACCTTCTCCTCCACGATTCCACCTCCTTACTCATTGGTAACCTTATTCTGAGGACGGTTTCCGGGGGCGATCGCGCACCGGGGTGATCACTCGGCCAGGTGTTAGATGAAGTGTTAGATGGAAGAGAAAAGCTGGGATTCCGCTTTCGCGTTTTCCCAGCTAAATCGTGGTGGAGCCGACGGGACTTGAACCCGTGACCTCTACCATGCCAAGGTAGCGCGCTCCCACTGCGCCACGGCCCCGTTCGAGCCTCTTTCCGTGAAAAAGTATAAGTAGACGCCTTTCATGCGTCAACGACCACCGCCGCGTGAATCGCCCTCTCCCTGCGGCGCCGCGGCTCAAACCCCGCTTGCGGCCCTGTCCTCTTCCTCCTCCCATTCCACGGGCGGGGCGTCCTTCCACAACCTCTCGATCTCGTAGTACTCCCTCTCCTCCTGGCGGAAGATATGCACCACTATGTCCAGGTAGTCGAGGAGTACCCAGCGCCGGTGCCGCACTCCCTCACGGCGTACTGGCTTCACGCCCACAGCGGCCAACTTCTCCTCCACCGCCTCCTGTATGGCGCCCACCTGCCGGTCGGTGTTCCCGCTGCATATGACGAAGTAATCGGTGAGCAGGAACACCTCTCTCATGTCCAGGACCAGCACGTCACGGGCCTTC
>MU158662.1:31200-32380 GCA_015711895.1 Candidatus Solincola tengchongensis
TTCTTCGCCGCCGCCGCCCGCGCCGCTACAAGGGCCAAATCCTTGCTCTCCGCCGCTACGCACCTCCTTTCGTGACCCGCCCTTCTGCCCCGCCTTCCTCCTGCCGCGGGGCGGTCGTTCTGTCCACCTACGTTCCGGGGGAAGGCCCGTCCCCTTCCCCCTACTCCAGATTAGCACACTATGTCCCTCTGGAGGCCATGTCCCGCCCGGCCACCAGGACCACCTCGGCTCCCGGTCCCGGTTCCTCCCTCACCTCCTTCACGGAGAGTTGAACCCCCAGGTATTTGGCGAAGGCCCGTGCCCTGGGATCGGCGCTACGGCAGATTATCAGGCTCTCCTGGTGACTGAAGTCGTTCACCTCCTCGCCGTCCACCACGACCTTGGCGTTTCTGCCCGTGTCCCCCAGCGGAATCCCCATGTCCGCCAGGCGGTTTCCGACCTTCCTGCCCAGTTCCGGGACCCCGCACCCGTTGAGTATCTCAACGCGGGGGATCCCACGGCAGGGCAGCTCACGCCCGGCCGCGGCCACCGCCGCCTGGAGCATGGAAAGGACATATGAGGCGTCCCGGCCCGCCGAACCGGTACCGGGATAAAGGGTTATCCCGCCCCCCTCACCCAAGAGCTCCCAGGGCTCCTCGGCTCCCGCCTTCTCCCCAAGCGCGCCCAGGGCGCGCGGCAGATATTCTTTCAGCCTGTCCACGCGGCGGAAATAACCGTCCCAGTAATCGGTACGGTCTACGGCCAGGAGATAGTAGATCAGGCGATCCGCGTCCCCTATCCGCTGGCCGGCGAAGACGCTCTGCCTCTCCCCGGTGACCGGGTCGCGGAACTGGGCGTCCTCCTCAAGGACCACCGGGGGGAGTTCCAGGGACTGCAGGGCGCGAACGGCGTCCCGGAATGCGCAAAGGAGGAGGTAGTCCACCTCCACGCCGGCCAGGTTCCCCACCGTGGAGCGCAACAGGTCCTCCCATTTATCCCGCCGCAGGCTCTCCCTCAGGCGCAGGGGGCTCCCGGAGGCGTCATAGGTGAGGAGCATCTCCGGGATGACGTAGGCTTCCAACCCGCCCCCCTGAGGAAGAAAGGTGAACAGGACCAGATAGAGGAGGTCTCCGGGGCCTTCCCCCTCTTTTCCCGCAGTCAACCCAAGGAGCACGGAGACGCCGTTCCCGCGCGGCTGGCC
>JACVJH010000407.1 GCA_015711895.1 Candidatus Solincola tengchongensis
ATTGGCCTTATTAATTTCCCAGTCCGTGGCACTAGTTTCAAGCTCGTTTTTCGAGCCGCAATCCATCTACCTGGTGTTTTATGTCCGGAGCGGGTCAAAATCGGGGGTTAACTGTTCAAGATGAGCTAAAGCGCTTACCGAAACGACACAGCACCCCAAGAAAGCCCGCTGATCCTTTGCCTTCCATGGTGTTGGCCGCCGTGCTCTCTTCCTGCGCGAGACAACCGACTCAGGGAGGGAGCGGAAGGCCTCCGTCAGGTTCCCTCGCGGGCGCGGTGGCGCGGCCGGAGGACGATGCGCAGGGGGGTTCCCTCCAGGTCAAAGGTCTCCCTAAGCTTGCGCTCCAGGAACCTCTCGTAGGCCGGGTCGGCCAGGTCCGGACGGTTGACGAAGAAAACGAACTGGGGAGGGGCGCTTCGGGCCTGGGTCACGTAATAGAACTGCAGCCTCTTCCCCTTTCTCGAAGGGGGAGGCGACTGGGAAAGGACGCGGTGCAGGAGGTCGTTGAGACGGGAGGTCTGTACACGGGACTCCCAGTTGGCCCGCACCCGGTCCACGGTGGGCATGAGCTTTCCCAGTCCCGCCCCAGTGAGGGCGCTCACCTTCAAAAAGGGGGCGTAGTCGATGAAGCGCAACTTCTCCCTCGCATCCTCCATGACCTCCATTGCCTTACCGCTTCCCTTGACCAGATCCCACTTGTTGAGGACCACGACGCAGGCCCGCCCGTCCTCCTTAATGCGGGCGGCTATCTTCTGGTCCTGATCGGTCACGCCCTCCGAAGCGTCCACCACCAGGAGGACCACCTGTGAGCGGTCTATGGCCCGCCACACGCGTACCAGACTGTAAAACTCCACGCTCTCCTTGACCCTGGCGCGCCGACGCCATCCGGCGGTGTCGATGAAGCGGTACCTTTTTCCGCCGATTTCCAGGAGGGTGTCCACGGCATCCCTCGTGGTCCCCGGAAGGTCGCTGGTTATGGAACGCTCCTCGGCCAGCAAGGCATTGAAGAGGGTGGATTTTCCCACGTTCGGCCTGCCCACTATGGCCACCACCGTCTCGGAGCCCTCTTCCACGACCTCTTCCGGCAAAGTCTCGGGAAGGGCCTCCACTACGGCGTCCAGCAGGTCTCCCACGTTGCGGCCGTGCATGGCGGAAACCGGCCAGGGATCCCCCAGTCCCAGGGAGTACCACTCGACGACCTCCTTCTCCCGGCGGGCGTTGTCCACCTTGTTGGCCACCAGCATGACCGGCTTCCCGGTCTTCCTGAGCTCCTGGGCGACCTCCTGGTCCATGGGAGTCACGCCTTCCACGGCATCAACCAGCATGAGCACCAGATGCGCCTCGCGTACCGCGGCCATGGCCTGGTGCCCGATGGCCCGGGTGAGGTCCTCCTCGGCGGCGGGGTCCAATCCCCCCGTGTCCACGATGCGGAAATCCCTCCCTCGCCAAGAGGCTGTGAAGTAGTTACGGTCCCTGGTCACTCCGGGCACCCTCTCCACGATGGCCTCCCCTCTGGCCACTATGCGGTTAACCAGGGTGGACTTGCCCACGTTGGGCCTCCCCACCACGGCCACCAGGGGCAGAGGCGATACGACCTTCCTTCTCTCCTCCATCCGCGACTCCTCGACCCGACCGCCGCGTTGTCCAACTTCTTACATCTCGCCGACCCGTGAGGCAGAAACTCCTTTCAAGCCTCCCTTACCGCGCCTGCCGATGATCTATGATAAACCATGGGAGGGGAAGGTAAAATGAAATTCCGATCGCCCGGCGAGGCCTAAACCTCGTCAACACGCCGCGGATCCGGCCGTTCGGGAAAGACAATCCCACAATTCGCTTGTCGCTTTTCCGCAGACGCCATGCACCCGCCCTCCGACGGACACCGTCCCGTGGCAGCGCTCCCTGAGGCGCAACTCCCGAGATGTAGTCAAAGGATGTCGGCGCTTCGACGGAAGGGGCACAGGCGTTTCACCAGAAGGTACCGGAATCAAAGGTTTGAAAGGGAGTTGTGGCGCTCGGTGAAAGGTGTAGAAAACCTTTCAATGCCCCTTCCAGGCCACGCCGGAAGGAAATGGATGGCTCTCCCGTGGATTCCGCTTTTTCAGCGCGCCAGGATGGCTCAGGGCCTCCGTATGCGGGGAAGGACGTTTTGGACAGTCCATCCACCGGAGAAAAGAGCCATCCGCGTTCCTGCGCCAGGGAAATCACCGAGGCGACACGATTCCGGTAAGGGGCGGCTCGCCGAAGCCCGGTTGCGCCGTTGCCGGAAATTCCTCTTGCGCCGCATGACGGTTTGTCAGGCCCCGCAACCCTTCAAGGCATGAAGAAGAGAGTCTCCCCTTACCGGGATGGGGTGGAGGCGATAACCGGTCCGTGAGGATATATCCTCCAACGACAGGTCGTCGAGGAAGCGTCCCTCACGTAAAAGTGTCCCCGGAATGAGCAGGTCACGTGAGGAGGGTGCTGCGTCCCGCAACGTCCGCATCACGTCCCCACCTCCCAGCAGGGAGGTCACCGTAACCGTGCCTCCGAAAAGATCGTTTTGGGAGACCACCAATTCCACGCCCTCGATTCCCGCCTCGGAGAGGACCTTTCTCAAGACGTGTCGGCCGGCCTCCCCCGTGAGTATACCCAGGCCCTTCTTTTCTTCAGCCGCCGCCTTCCTTTCGAGCTTGGAATCCAGGGGTGCGGAGGGACGGGAAGAATCGCACCTACGCACATACGCGAAGGCCTCTTCCAGGAATTTCCTGACCAGCCCTACGCCGTTCTCCAATTGAGGGAATCCCTCGTAGTCCTCCGCCGGCGGAAAGTCCCGTCCTGCCAGGAGATAGAACTCGTCCGAGGCATGAAAGAGCCTCCTGCCCAGCATCCCAAGGGCCTCACCCTGGAATTCCTCCACCAGCTCCAGGACGGAGGACGCCGTACCCGCATCGTGAGGCCTTATACCGGGAGCCTTCTCCCCCGCCAGCCGGGTCAGGCCTACGGGGACCACTCCGAGCGAGGCGGCACGGTATATGCGCAGGACATCATCGAAGGTGCGACGTAGGGCGCGACCGTCGTTCCATCCCGGGCAGCACACCACCTGGAGGTGAACCTCCAAGCCGGCGTCCAACAGCATCCGGAGCACCCTCAAGCCACGCTCCGCGCCTCTTCCCATAAGGCGAGACCTCAATTCGGGGTCGGTGGAATGCACCGACACGTAGAGTGGGGAGAGACGCAGGGAAAGGATGCGTTTCACTTCCGCTGAACCCAGGTTGTTCAGGGTGATGAAGTTTCCGTACCAGAAGGAGAGACGGTAATCGTCGTCCTTGACGTACAGCGACGGGCGCAGTCCCGGAGGCATCTGATCGACGAAACAGAAAAGGCAGCGGTTCCGGCAGGTGATGACCCCGTCGAAGACCGGTTCGTCGAAGACCAAGCCGAGGGGAAGCCCTTCTTGCTTGCGCACCCAGGCTTTAAGAACCCTGTCTCCGCGCTGCAGCCGCAGACGGACCGCCGACGCGTCTCCCCATCGCATGATGTCCAGGACGTCGCGCGGGCGCCTGCCGTTGACCTCTAGGAGCAGGTCCCCTTCCCTTACCGCTTCCCGGCAAGGGCTTTCCTCCCGCACCTCCACGATGCGCGGGGGGCTCCATCCCCACCCGATCCGGCGAATCTTTTCCTCGCTACGTTTCCGCTTCAGGCTCATGGAACTAATGATATACCCTCTTGGCACGGGGATAATGAAAGCCGATGATGCCGTCTTTCCGGGAAGGATCACCAACGTTTTCGTCTTCAGAATATGTCCTCAGCCTGAAGGTTTGTAGGCGTATGCCTCTCGAGAGGGTGACGTGCTGACCCCAAATACGCCCTTATCGTCCTGGACCCTTCCTCGATGAGCCGTGGATTGCGGCTGTTCGGCCATCCGCGAGGTCCGATGCCCCATTTTTCAAAAGACCTCGAAAAGGGGTTGGTTTGAGGTGCTCAACAATCCCCAGACCTCGCGTCGGCGTCCCGGTCTTTAGGCGACGGCCTTTTCCCGCAGGAGACGCTCAAGAGCCAAATCCGGCGTTGTATTGCGCTGGAAGACGGGGGACGAGCCGAACTCCCTGCGTCATCGCGACAAGACGAGGGCGCCGCACATATGGCGAGGGAGTGCGTATCGCGGAAGACCGTTGCACGTCGTGCGGCGCTGCCGAAGGAAGTCTTGAGAAGAGGGTGAAAATTTCGTTTTCGGGGACAAAGAACGTATTCATGAAAGACAGGAGAACACTCGGAGCTTGATCGTGAAGCGCGTTCCGGTATGCGGGCGAAAAGGATTCACGCTCACCAACTACGGCAAAGGGTGGTCATAAACCATCGAGATGCTCGTCACCTCCGTGTTTGCCCGCGCCCCTCTCTGACAGTGGACAGGATCTCGTTAATCACCTGGGAGACCCTCATCCCCGTGGTGTCGATGACCACCGCATCCGCGGCGCGCCGCAGGGGGTTGACCTCGCGGGTGGTGTCCATATGGTCCCTCCTCACCATCTCCTGTTCCACTGCCCTCAGGGTCACCTGGTAGCCCTCCCGGCGCATCTCACGATACCGCCGACGCGCCCTCTCCTTGACCGAAGCGGTGATGAAGAACTTAAAATCTGCCTGGGGGAAGACCACCGTGCCCACGTCGCGGCCCTCGGCGACCAGCCCCCCCACCTGTGCCCAGGTTCTCTGTTTCTTGACCATCTCCCTGCGCACCTCTGGATGGCTGGAGACCTGAGAGACGTGGGCGGAGACCTCGCGGGAACGTATGGCCGAGGTAACGTCTTCTCCGTCCAGGAAGAAGCGATGGGCAGGCCGCATACCCCTTCGGTACTCCCCGCGCATCTCCGTCCTTCTGGCCATCTCCGCCAGGCCCGGCCCGTCGCTCAAGTCGATGCGCTCACGCATGGCCTTCAGGGTGAGAGCGCGATACATGGCACCTGTGTCCAGGTAGGACAGGTTCAAGCGCCGGGCTACC
>JACVJH010000408.1 GCA_015711895.1 Candidatus Solincola tengchongensis
ATGGCCCCCGTGCACGGGGAGAGGAAAGTCGTCCTGGTGCGCCAGTACCGGCATGCCACCGGGGAGGCGCTTCTGGAGATCCCGGCGGGAAAACTGACGCCGGAGGAGGAGCCATTAAGCTGCGCGGAAAGGGAACTCATGGAGGAGGTGGGATACCGGGCCGGCAGATGGGTTCATCTGGCTTCCTTCTACACCTCGCCGGGCTTTTCCAATGAGATGCTCCATCTGTACTTGGCCCTCGACCTGGAGGAGGGGGAGGCTTCCCCGGAAGAGGACGAGTTCCTCGAGGTTGCGAGCGTGCCGTTGGGGCATGCCTTGGAGTTGGTGAAGAGGGGGGAGATCAAGGATTCCAAGACGGTGGCGGGGCTGGCCCTGGCGGCTCTTCACCTGGAGGGAAGATATGCATGAGTAAGAGAGCGAACCCCTCCGCCGGGGGACGGTCCCCTTCCTTCATTACATGAACCCGGTCTTCCAGGGAGGGACCCGCGGCGGATGAGACCCATATAACCATCTCGCGACCCGGCACGGGTGGGAAGTCATCCGGCGGGCGTAGAGGACGCGCCCGGGAGTCCGGGTACGGGATGGGGGAATGGAGGGATAAAGGTGATCATCGGCGTGCCCCGAGAGATCGTGGACCAGGAGTACCGGGTGGCCCTCACTCCCCAGGGTGCCCACGAGCTGGTACACGAGGGCCACAAAGTGCTGGTGGAGAGGGGAGCAGGGGAGGGCTCCAGCATCTCCGACCACGAATACCGTGCAGCCGGCGCGGCGGAGGTGTATGGGGAATCGGAGTTGATCCTCAAGGTCAAGGAGCCCCAGGAGAGTGAATACCCCTACCTGAGGGAGAACCAGGTACTCTTCGCCTTTCTGCACCTTGCCGCCAACCGTGAGCTGACCGAGGAACTCCTGAGGAGAAAGGTCGTCGGGGTGGCCTACGAGACGGTGCAGCGGGATGACGGGTCCCTCCCCCTGCTGGCACCCATGAGCGAGGTGGCCGGGCGCATGGCTCCCCAGGTCGGCGCCCACTACCTGGAGAAGATGAACGGGGGAAGGGGGCTGCTTCTTGGGGGTGCCACAGGAGTGCCTCCGGCCACGGTGGTCATCCTAGGCGCGGGGATCGTGGGTTCCCACTCGGCCATTCTGGCCACCGGCATGGATGCCCACGTGGTGGTCCTGGACAAGAGTGTGATCAAGCTGCGCTATCTGGAGCACATCCTGCACGGCCGCATCACCACTCTCATCTCCAACAAGATGAACGTGCGCGAGGCGGTCAGGGTCGCGGACCTGGTGATAGGCGCCGTACTGGTGCCGGGAGCTCGCTGCCCTATACTGGTGGGGGAGGAGACGGTGAGGGACATGCGGCCCGGTTCGGTGGTGGTGGACGTTTCCATAGACCAGGGAGGGTGCGTCATGACCTCCCGCCCCACTACCCATTCCAACCCCGTTTACGAGGTGCACGGAGTCCTCCACTACTGCGTGGGCAACATGCCGGGAGCGGTGCCCCATACCTCCACCTTCGCCCTGACCAACGTCACCCTCCCCTATGTGCAGATGATAGCGAGCCTGGGGCTGGCGGAGGCCGTGCGCCGCGACAAGAGCTTGGCCCGAGGCGTGAACACCATCGAGGGAAGGGTCACCAGCCGGCCAGTGGCCGAGGCGCACGGCCTGGACTACGAACCTCTGGAATATATTCTCCCGCTGGAACTCCCCGAGGCCGGATACCAGGGCTTCCTTCGAAGCCCCTGAGAGTTGGGTCGGTGACCGCCGTTGGAGACAAGGGGACGGCCGCGAGGATACGGTCGAAAGATGCTGCGGAGCGGGAGGAAAGAAACCTATGGAGGTTGACGGCACCTGGGCGGCGTTGTTGCGGGAGTTCCTGGTCTATATGCGGGCGGAGAGGGGGCTCTCGGAGCGTACCGTCGAGGCCTACCGGAGGGACGTAGGGCGCCTCGTGGAGTATGCCCGGAGGCAAGGCGTGTCCTCTCCGAGCGAGATGGAAAGAGAGCAGATCACCGCTTTTCTCGAGGAAATGGGGGAAAGCGGCCTCTCTCCGCGCTCGCTTGCCCGCCTCACGGCGTCTCTGCGCGCCTTTCAACGTTTTCTGGTCGAAGAGGGAGGGGGCGAACCGCTCCCTCTCGGAGACCTGCCTTATCCGCGCCACGCGAGAAGGCTGCCCGCCGTCCTCAGCCAGGAGGAGGTGAAAGCCCTCTTGGAGCAGCCCATGCCCGGGGATGCCGTGGGCCTGAGGGACCGGGCGATCCTGGAGACCCTGTACGGCACGGGAATACGCATCTCCGAGCTGGTCTCCCTGGACCTCGAGGACCTGGACCTGGAGGAGGGGGAGATGAGGGTCCTGGGGAAGGGGGCGAGGGAGAGGGTGGTGCCGGTGGGCGGTAGAGCCGCTGAGGCGCTGGCCTCTTACCTGGCCCACGGTAGACCGAGGCTTTCACGCCGCCCTTCCCAGCGGGCCCTGTTCCTGAACTCGAGGGGGGGAAGGATAACCCGCCAGGGGGCTTGGGGGGTGGTGAGGAAATACGCGGACAGGGTGGGCTTGGGGGGGAGGATGACCCCCCATACCCTGCGCCACAGTTACGCCACACACCTGCTGGAGAACGGGGTTGACCTGCGCTACATACAGGAGCTCCTGGGGCATGCCAGCGTGAGCACCACGCAGATATACACCCATGTGAGCCGGAAGAAGCTCAAGGAGGTGTACCTAAAGTCCCACCCTCACGCGGGAGGGCTCCGGGAAGGCCCTTGATGTATGCCCCCTCGAAAAAGGCTTGTTCTCAAGTGATTTGGGATATAATAGGTAAGCAAGTGAAACGGGCGACCCGATACGGTGTTTATCTCATGTGAAGCAAAGGGCAGGGCGGTTTCATGCTCGGGAAGGAGAGGAGGTGAGGCGCAGGATACCACGATAAAGGGCGTGGGGAGAGAAAGGAGGTGAATCATGCCTGACGTGACCGCCTTTCGAGACTACATGATCAAAAAGACCATAAACGGCTTGATCTTCGTTCTTCCCAACGTGCCGGACGACAAACTGCTCTCCTTCGCGGAGAAGTTCGTCCGGGAGATAAGGTGGCCGGACGGACAGGAGTTCGTCAGGAACCTGATACTCCAGGTGAAAAAGAGGCTGCCCGACCTGCACCGCAACGTGCGCCGGGGAGCCATAAACTTCCTCACCGATGCCCTTTTCTACAAGGCCAGGGTGAGGGAGGAGTTCGAGCGCCGTGAGGGGTTCAGCCCTCCCCTGCTCCTGGTCATCAGTCCCACCATGCGCTGCAACCTCCGCTGCGTGGGCTGCTACGCGGGTATGTATTCCAAGAAGGACGACCTTCCTGCGGAGGTGCTGGACCGGGTCATCCGGGAGGCCAAGGAGATGGGGATATACTTCATCGTCATCTCCGGAGGGGAGCCATTCTTCTACCAGCCGCTCCTGGAGACCTTCCGCCGGCACCACGACGTGACCTTCCAGGTGTACACCAACGGGACCCTCATCGACCGGGACCTGGCGCGGGAGATAGCCGAACTGGGGAACGTAATCCCCTGCATCTCCGTGGAGGGATACCGCGAGGAGACGGACCAGCGCCGGGGGGAGGGTGTCTACGACAAGGTGTTGAGGGCCATGGACAACCTGCGGGAGGTGGGAGCCCTTTTCGGGTTCTCGGCCACCGTCACCCGATTCAACTCCGACCTCCTAACCAGCGAGGAGTTCGTGGACTTCTACCTGGAGGAGAAGGGCTGCTTCCTGGGGTGGTATTTCCAGTACATGCCCATAGGGACCCGTCCCTCCCTGGACCTCATGACCACCCCTGAGCAGCGTATCCAGCGCTGGGAAAGGATAAACCGCATGCGGAAGGAGAGGAGAGCCCTCATCTCCGATTTCTGGTGCGACGGTCCTCTGGTAGGGGGTTGCATGGCGGGTGGACACAATTACCTACACATCAACCAGAACGGCGACGTGGAACCCTGCGTGTTCGCCCATTTCGCCGTGGACAACATAAAGGAGAAACCCTTGGCCGAGGCCCTCAACTCCGAATTCTTCAGGGCCATACGCAGCCGCCGCCCCTACCACCCCAACCTGCTTCGCCCCTGCATGATCATCGACCACCCGCACGTGCTGCGGGAGTGCGTGGCCCTGAGCGGAGCCCGGCCAACCCACCCCGAGGCGGAGGGGATCCTCACCGATCTGGCGCCTGACCTCGACCGCTACGGGGAGGAGTACGGGTGCCTGGCGGACGAGGTATGGATGGAACATTACCAGCAGCCCTACCTGCGGGCGGAAGGAGGGGCCACGGCCTGAATTTGAAGACGCGTTTCCTGGGGGCCGCTCGCCCGGGCGGCCCCTTAACTTTTGGCGATTTTCCATACCCTCCTCAACACCGTGCGTGGTGGGAGCCGGATCGTTGGAAGGAGAACGGTTACGGGAATATCGGCTTTTCCATATGACTGCGTGAACGAAGGCAGGGAAGGAAAGAGGGGCGCCCGGAGTCGAAGAACAATATAATACCTTTGTCGCTCAAGAAGAAGCTGAGGGGGCGGAGTATAGATGGATCAGATAATCTTCGGGGAGGGGTGGCTTGACCGCCTCTTGGACGAACCACCGGCTTCCCCAGGCGTTAAGGAGTCAGTCTGGGAGGCCATGCGGCGGGAGGAAGACAGGTCGAGCTGCAGGCGCAGCTGGAAGTGCGTGGAACTACTCTTGAAAAAGGGGGAGGTGGGAAGGGCCCTGCGGGAGAGCCTGGATTGCCTCCACCGGGCCATGGAGTCCCTCCAAGCCCTGGGCCTAGCGCAGGGCGAACTGGTCATGCCCTTCACCCCCTTCCTCATCGGCGGTGAAGGGATAAGCGCGGCCCTCCATCCACGAGAGGACCTTTCGGAATCGAGCGTGCCGCTCGATGACCTGGAGGCCGTAGAGGCCCTGGAGTCGCTGAACCTGGTCCGCCGCCTGCTGGCCTCCTGGGGAGCTCCGAGCTGGAAAGGGCTCCCGGAGGGCCTCATACGGCGGCTGGAAGGCGACCTGGAGGAGCTGCGGAGGGTTCGCGAGGAACTTCAATCCCTGGATGAGGAGGACTTAGAGGCAGAGGCGGAGCTGGCGGACCACTATGCAGGTGCTTCCTCCAGATTCGCGCGGGATCTCTTCGAGCTCCACCTCCTCAACGCGCGGCATCCCGAGGTAAGGATGCGCTTCGGGATCCTCTGGGACCAGGTGGAGATGCTGATCGAGGACGGAATCCTCGCGGCCGCGGCGCAGGAGGCCTTCGGCGTTCTTGAGGAAGCCTTCACCACCGCGGGACTGGGAGGGACCGACCTCCTGGAGATAGTGGACATCCTCTACCCCTATTTTACCGAGCCCGAGGAGTTGCGCCGGGCGGTGGATGCCATGACCGCCGGTCTCCGCAACAGCGGTGCCTTTCCGTGGGTTGGAGAGGAAAGGGGGTTCGTAGGGACCATAAGGAAGGCGCTGGAGGACATGGGCCTGCTCGAGGCGTGAGAACCGCCCCGCCTTACCGGTAGGCATGACGTCCGCAGCGGTCTGGAAGGTCCTCCCGGTGCGTGGAAGGGGACGGGGAGCAGGGTAATGGCGGGTAGGCTTGAGGGAGCCTCCAAGATGCGCGGAATAGGGCGCGTCATCTGGATAGTCCTGGACGGCGTGGGAGCGGGGGAGCTCCCCGACGCAGACGTGTACGGGGACCGGGGAGCCCACACCCTGGCCCACACGGCGGAGGCGGTGGGCGGGCTTTCCCTGCCCAACTTCGAGGACCTGGGGCTCGGGAACCTGGCGGAGATGAGGGGCCTGAGGGCACGCCCCGATGCGAAGGGCGCTTTCGGGAGGATGAGGGAGGCCTCGCCGGGCAAGGACTCCACCACAGGTCACTGGGAGCTGGCCGGCATAATCCTGGAAAAGCCCTTCCCCCTCTATCCGGAGGGCTTCCCGCCGGAGGTCGTGGAGGAGTTCGAGAGGCGCATTGGCAGGGAGGTCCTGGGGAACCGCCCCGCCTCCGGGACGCGCATCATAGAGGAGCTGGGTGAGGAGCACATGCGCACCGGAAAGCCCATCCTCTACACCTCCGCGGACAGCGTCTTTCAGCTGGCAGCCCACAAGGAGGTCATCCCCCTGGAGGAGCTCTACCGCATGTGCCGGGTGGCCAGGGAACTCCTGCAGGGCGAGCACGCGGTGAGCAGGGTGATCGCCAGGCCCTTCGTGGGCCGGCCGGGTTCCTTCCGCCGCGTGGGGGAGGAACGCTTGGACCTTTCCCTTCCCCCTCCCCGCCCCACGGTCCTGGACCTCTGCCGGGAGGCCGGGCTTCCGGTGGTCGGTGTGGGAAAGGTGGGAGACCTCTTCTCCGGACGGGGATTCCTGCGCAGCCCCCACACCTCGGGGAACGCGGAGACCATGAGCCGGCTGCTGGATGAGGTGAGGGCCGGCGGTGACGGCGTCATAATGGCCAACCTGGTGGACTTCGACATGCTCTACGGTCACCGCCGGGACCCGCGGGGTTTCGCCTCCGCCCTGCGCGAGGTGGACGGGTTCCTCCCGCGCCTTAAGGAGGCCATGCGCCCCGACGACCTCCTTCTCTTGGTCTCCGATCACGGGTGCGATCCCACTTTCCGGGGAACGGATCACACCCGCGAGCACGGAATCCTCCTCCTCTGGTGGTCTTCCATATCCCGCGGGGTGGACCTGGGGACAAGGGGGACCTTTGCCGACGTGGGAAGGAGCCTGGCCGACCTCCTGGGAGTGGACGGCTCCCGCCTCGACGGTACCAGTTTCGCTCCCATGCTCTTATGAGCTGCGGAGACCCCGGTTCCATGCGCCCAAGACCCTGGGGATGCTGGGGGCCGGCAGGGCGTGTGAAAGGCCTATGAACCCTTTATGGAAATTAATGCCAACCCATCCCGGCGAGCTTCAAGTCTACGAGTTCCGCCGCTTCAGTTCCGGCCGAGCAGGGTTTATCCTGAATGTGGAAAACCACGCATGAACGGCGAGGGTCCACAGGGAGCCGGCCGGTTGGAAACGGAAAAGGCGAGGAGGAGGACGAGGACGCTTTGGACGTCATCTTGGGCCACGTGAACGTGGACTTCGACGCCCTGGCCTCCATGGTGGCGGCGAAAAAGCTCTACCCGGAGGCGGTGATGGTCTTCGCCGGGTCGGTGAACCGCAACGTGCGCGAGTTCATCGCCCTCCACGGCGACGTGCTGGAGTTCATG
>MU158663.1:0-1691 GCA_015711895.1 Candidatus Solincola tengchongensis
CTCTCTATCTGCCGCAGGGCGTCAAGCCAATCATGGTTCATCGGCATCCGCTCCCCCCGGCGGAGCACCATCACCAGGGAGGCTCAAAGTAGAGCCTCGTCCTCTTGAGCGCCTGGTAGGGGAATACCAGCTCCTCGTCTTCCACCTTCACGGTTATGCCTTCCTCGTCGGCATCGAGAAGCAGTCCGCGTAGCTTCTGCCTCCCCTCGAAGGACTGCCTGAGCAGTAGTTCCACCTCCCGGCCGCGGAAGCTGCGGAACTCCCTCGGCTTGCGCAGCACCCTCTGCAGGCCCGGCGATTCCACCTCCAGGTTGTAGCTCTCCTGGATGACGTCCTCCACGTCCAGGTACCGCCCTATGAGCTCGCTCATCTCCGCGCAGGTGTCCACGTCTATGCCGCCCTCACGGTCTAGGCAGACGGTCACCACCAGGCGCCGCCCCCTCCTTTCCACGAAGACGGAGATCAACCTCACGCCACTGCCCTCGAGGCACGGTTCGATGATCCCCTCCAGCCTCTCCTCCATCTCCTCGAAGGGCGAAGCGTGCATCACGACCCCTCTCGCCAAACAAAAAGTGGGCGCTCGCCCACCTCGGCTTCCGCTCTCGTTTCTGGGCGAATTATATCATACTCCCTGTGGGTCAACAATATAGGCCCACTCTCGAAATCCCGCGTCGAGCGGCACTTCGAGGCGGGGTTCTCCTTCCATGCCGTAGCTCAGGGGCGAAGGCGCGTGCGTGGTCGTGGCCTTCCCCCATAGCGTTTTCCATCCGGATGCGTTTTGGGCGGGGTTTTCCATCCATGCTGTAGCTTAGGGCCGGAGGCGCGCTTATAATATTTAGGGTTAAGAACGGGACCGAGCGAAAAGGACAGGGATAGGCATGGAAAAGTACGCGACGGAAAAAATCCGCAACGTGGGCCTCTTCGGCCACAACGACTCCGGGAAGACCTCGCTCGCCGAGGCCGTCCTCTACAACGCCGGGGTGATCAAGCGCCTGGGCAAGGTGGACGAGGGCAACACGGTGAGCGATTTCGACCCCGATGAACAGAAGCGCGGGATATCCGTAAAGGCCACTCCCCTGACCTTCGAATGGAGGGGGCACAAAATAAACCTCATCGACACCCCGGGCTTCGCCGATTTCATCGGCGAGGTGGTCTCCACCCTGAGGGTCATCGACGGGGCCGTCTTCGTCATCTCCGCCGTGGCCGGGGTGGAGGTACAGACGGAGATAATCTGGAAGATGGCCGACGAATACGGATACCCCCGCATCGTTTTCGTGAACAAGATGGACCGGGAGAACGCCAGCTTCCAGCGCTGCCTCGACCAGCTGACGGAGCTCTACGGTTCCCGCGTGGTCCCCTTCCAGCTGCCCATAGGAGAGGAACACCAGTTCCGTGGAGTGGTGGACCTCATCGCCAATAAGGCCTTCGTCTACGGCGAGGGCGGGAAAGCGGAGGAGACGGAGATACCTCCGGAGATGGCCGAGCAGGTGCAGGCGGCCCGGGAGAAGGTCATAGAGGGAGCGGCGGAGGCCAGCGACTCGCTGATGGAGAAATACCTGGAGGGCGAGGAGCTCGACGAGAAGGAGGTGCTCGACGCCCTTCTCTCGGGGGTCTCGGAGGGGACCCTGGTCCCGGTCCTCTGCGGGAGCGCCACGCGCAACGTCGCCGTAGACCTCCTGACCGCAGCCATG
>MU158663.1:1701-3175 GCA_015711895.1 Candidatus Solincola tengchongensis
CCCTTCCCTCGCCGCTCCGCCTTCAGGAGGTGCGCGGTACCCGCAGGGGTGGAGGGGAGGAGCTCTCTTTCCCCGCTCGCGAGGACGCGCCCCTGGCGGCGCTGGTCTTCAACACCATCTCCGACCCCTACGTGGGACGGCTCTCCTACTTCCGTGTCTTCTCGGGCACCCTGAGGTCCGACAGCACGGTGTACAACGCCTCGCGCGACAGGGAGGAGAGAGTGGGACAGGTCTTCGTGGTGCGTGGAAAGACCCAGATACCGGTGAAAGAATTGCCCGCCGGGGACATAGGCGGTGTGGCCAAACTCTCCGACACCTCCACGGGAGACACCCTTTGTGACAAGGAGAATCCCATCCTGCTGCCCCCCATCGAGTTCCCGGAGCCCATCATGTCCCTGGCCGTGGAGCCCCTGAGCAAGGGGGACGAGGACAAGCTCTCCACGGCCCTCGCCCGCCTGGCCGAAGAGGACCCCACCCTGACCGTTCACCGGGACACGGAGGTCAAGCAGACCATCATCTCCGGCATGGGGGAGATGCACCTGGACATCATGATGGAGCGCATGTCCCGCAAGTTCGGGGTCAACGTGAGGACGGAACTCCCCCGTGTCCCCTACAAGGAGACCATACGAAAGACGGCCCGGGCGGAGGGAAAACACAAGAAACAGACCGGCGGGCACGGCCAGTTCGGCATCGCCTGGGTGGAGATAGAGCCGCTGGAGAGAGGCAAGGGCTTCGAGTTCGTGGACAAGATTGTGGGGGGCGTGATCCCCAAGCAGTTTATCCCCTCGGTTGAGAAGGGCATCCGCAAAGCCATGGAGGAGGGGTACCTGGCCGGATACCCCATCGTGGACCTGCGGGCCACGGTGTACGACGGAAAGTATCACCCCGTGGACTCCTCGGACATCTCCTTCCAGATAGCCGGCTCCCTGGCCCTGAAGAACGCCATGGCCGAGGCCGACCCCTTTCTCCTGGAGCCCATCATGAACGTGGAGATACTGGTCCCCGAGGCCTTCATGGGAGACGTCATGGGCGACCTCAACGCCAAACGGGGGCGCATCCTGGGCATGGAGGCCGTGGGCGGGCTCCAGCGCGTGCGGGCACAGGTTCCCCTGGCGGAAATGCTCCGCTACTCCATCGACCTGCGCTCCATAACCGGCGGGCGGGGCACCTTCCGCATGGAGCTGTCCCATTACGAGGAAGTCCCCTCGCACATAGCGGCCAAGATCATCGAGGCCGCCAAGCAGGAGCGGGAGAAGAAAGAATAGGCGCCTCGGTTCGGTCTCTCAAGGGCAAGAGATAGAAGAGATAGTGGCTGCAGGGCACCGGCCGCCGGACAGAAGCCCACCCTTCGCGAGTCCGGCCGTATCGCCCGCCTCCACGGCGCCGCACACGGGACATCCTGCTCACATCCCGGTGCCCGTGAAGGCTTTCATCCGCTCCACGGCGGTTTAATCCCATCCCGCATCAGGGGCTG
>MU158663.1:3185-4306 GCA_015711895.1 Candidatus Solincola tengchongensis
CCGCTGCACACCGGCGGTGGTATCCACCGGCTCCAGAACCTCCTCCCGACGTGGGCGAGGACAGCGCCAAGACGATGGTGCCCGAATACCAGCCCTCATCCCATTACGGCTTCCATCCTGGGTTCCGGAAACCCCTGAGATGGCGCCAAGAAATTCATGTCCACCCTTAAGCCTCACTCCAGCAACTTCAGTCTTGAAAAAGATGGCGTCAAGAGATTTGTATCCACCATTTAGCCTTCCTCCTCCAGCTTCGGTTTCGCAAAGCCACGAAGCCTCCTCTGGCCGCGCCTCTCGTTCTCATTCTTTAAGATGAGGTAAAGAACGGAGAGGAGACTTTGCTCCGAGGAGAAGGCTCGATGGTCTTGGTTCGCCTTTTTACTTCCTTTCAGTTCCTCTCCAGCTGGTTGGTGGTGTAGATGTAGCGACGTACCTTCTCGGGACAGCGGAGATGAGCGGTTAAGCGGCCTACTCCTCCCTGCGCAGCAGGCGCTCCAGCGCCTCCCTTAATCTGGAATAATTTTCCTCCAAAGACTCGGGCATCACCTTGGCCCCAGCCACCACGGGCATGAAGTTGGTGTCCCCCTGCCACCTGGGGACCACGTGCATGTGCAGGTGTTCGTCGTATCCCGCCCCGGAGACCTTGCCCAGGTTCATCCCCAGGTTGAAACCCTGGGGTTGCATGGCCTCCTTTATGGTTTCCACGGCCAGCACGGTGAGGCGCATCAGCTCCTCCATCTCCGCGGGCTCCAGGCGCTCCAGCTCCCCCACGTGCCGGTAAGGGCTCACCATCAGGTGGCCTGTGTTGTAGGGAAAGAGGTTCATGATAATGAAGCATCTCTCCCCGCGGTGCAGGATGAGGGAAGAGCGGTCGTCGCCCTCCCTCGGCTTGGTGCAGAAGATGCACTCCCCCTCCCGGTCCTCCTGGGCCATGCGGATGTACTGCATGCGCCATGGCCTCCACAGGCGTTCCATCACTCCACCCACTCCCCGGTCTCGGCTCGCCCTTCGACCATCGCCTTCAGCCGGCCCAGGAACTCGCGCAGGGGCACTCCCCGCACGTCACGGCCCGCCCGGTCGCGGACGCTCACCGTCTCCCCCTCCCCCTCCCCGCCCCCCACCCC
>MU158664.1:0-1601 GCA_015711895.1 Candidatus Solincola tengchongensis
TCTTCCTGTCGACTTAGCTTGTTTTGTCAGGATGATAGGGTGGTCTCTCAACCTTTTTCAAACCCTAAAGCGCCTACCGAAACGATACAGCACCTTAATATGTGTATGATAAGGATGCATAGCGGGAGCCGCTCCATCGGAGGTGGATTATAATGTTTGGGTCAATGTCCCCGAGTCGCCGGATAGGAGCAAGGGACGGAAAGGCGCATGCATAGCCGTGGTGCGGAATTGAGGCGCATACCGAGGAAACGCCGGTACCTGGCGCTCCTCCTGCCCGTGGCCGCCTTATGTCTCGTGTCGGCCATGCTCGCCTCCGGATGCGGGAAGAAGGGGGAGACGTTGAGCGTTCCCGACTACAGGAAGCGCGTTTCCGAGATACACGACGGTGTGGCCTGGGACCTCAGCTACGTCCTCGAATCGCTGACGGAGGTGTCCGGAGACGAGTATTATCACCTCCAGGCGGTAGGTGAGGTCTTCTCGCAGGCCCAGGAGATATTTTCCGGCGCGTACCGGTCCCTTGACGCCCTAAACCCTCCTGAGGAAGCCCTCGATCTGCACCTGGAACTGATGCGCTTCTACGCCGACGGAGAGCGGGAGACCGGCGTGGTCATAAATTCCCTGGGGCTGTTCCAGATCCTTCTCCCCATGCTGGTGGACGTCGACAACCTGGCCCTCCCCTCCCTGGGGGAGCAGCCTCAACCCCAGGACATAAGGGCGGCCGCCGAGGAGGACGGCAGGACCATGGACGAGGACCTCCGTGAACTGGAGGGCATTTCCCCTCCGGAGGAACTGCAGGACTATCTGGAAAGGGCGCGGGGATTGTTCCGGGCGGTAAAGGATATGGTGTCCGGAGTCCTTCAGGCGGCGCCGACGAAGGAACCGGAGTCCCTGGCGGATTTTCGCCAGAGGTTCGCCCCCGTGGCCGGAGAGGCGGCGGACCTTAGGAACACCGTGCAGGCCTACCTGGAGGGGGTGGGGGGGCGGATAGACGAGCTCATCGAACGCGGGAGGGAACTTGCCGCCCGCATAAAGGGGCTTTGAGCGTGGGAGGGCCGGTGCGGCCCCCGGGAAAGGCAAGAACTAAAGACCTTGGCCGGGTGGCCGAGTGGGGAGGAGGAAAGCATGTCCTTGTCCTCGGCGTGTATCCTCGCCCGTTCGCGTGAGCCGTCCGATCAAGTAAAGCAGGCGATATGCTCAGAACGACTGGGAGAGGGAGGAGAGATGAGATCCGGTGAAGCGGTGGAAGCCCTTTTCAACCCCCGGAGCATGGCCGTGGTGGGAGCTTCGAGCAACCCCGCCAAGTGGGGGCATATAATCCCCTCCAACATTCTTCGCGATGCCTATCGCGGCCGGCTGTACCTGGTCAATCCCCGGGGAGGGAGGATTCACGGTCTCCCGGTCCGCCGCAGCCTCACCGAGATAGGCGAGCCGGTGGACCTGGCCATGATCACCATTCCCGCGGAGAGCGTGCGGGAGGTGCTGGACGACTGCGCCGCGGCCGGGGTCAAGGCGGCCATCGTCATCTCCGGGGGGTTCAGCGAGTCCTCACTCCAGGGGAGGGAGATGGAGAGGGAGCTGGTGGAGGCGGCCCATGAGCGCGG
>MU158664.1:1611-4531 GCA_015711895.1 Candidatus Solincola tengchongensis
TGGGCATCTACTCTGCCCCCTGGAGCCTGACCGCGCTCATGCCTCCGGTACGCCCCCGTCCCGGACACATCGCCTTCGCCGCCCAGAGCGGGAACCTGGGGACCCAGATGCTGGGCTGGGGGTCATATCGCGGCATCGGCTTTTCCCGTTTCGTGTGCGTGGGCAACGAGTGCGACCTGGACTTCGCCGATTATCTGGAATATTTTGCCAATGACGAACTGACCCGGGTGATCCTGCTCTACGTGGAGGGGTTCAAACGGCCGCGGCGCATCCTCGAGCTGGCCCGGGAGATAACCCCCCGCAAGCCCATCGTCATCTACAAGGCGGGAGGCACGGAGGCCGGTAGGAGGGCCGCGGCTTCCCACAGCGCGGCGATGGCCGGCTCGCAGGACATATACCGTGGGATGATCAGGCAGGCGGGCATGATCCAGGCGGAGACCACCGAGGAGATGCTGGACTTCTCGGATGCCCTGGTAAAACTTCCCATTCCCCGGGGTAGGCGGCTGGCCATCCTCTCCTGGGGAGGCGGATGGGGGGTCGTGGAGGCCGACCTCTGTGAGCGACACGGGCTGCAGGTTGCCTCACTGCCCGGCGAGGTGAAGGAGAGGCTCTCCTCCATACTCCCCTCCTACTGGAGCAAGGGGAACCCCGTGGACCTGGTGGGAATCGTGAACCTGGAGGATCACGCGCGGTGCCTGGAGATACTGGCCTCGCATCCCGATTTCGACCTCCTCATCTCCCTGGGGACGGTGAACGCCGCCGCCGCCTTCGGGATGGCGGCGAGGCCGGAGGAGGTCCCTCCCGAGGAGAGGGAGATAATCGCCGTGCGGCGCCGATACGTGAGGGAGGGCAGCAGCCGCTTCGCGGAGAAGGTGGTGGAGCTCATGGAGAGGCACGGCAAGCCCATCGTCACCGTGGGCATGCCTCAGAGGGAGGCGGAGACGGCTGAGGTGGCCGACATGCCCCGGGATCGTCTGTGCATCTACACCAACCCGGAACGCGCGGCCCGGGTGGCGGCCATGCTGGCGGAACGGGGCGAGTTCCTGAGGTCCTCCGGGATGAGCCGGGGGATCCGCGATCGGGGGCGGGCATGGGCATAGGGGCGGCTTTGCTTCTGGGGCTGGTGCAGGGTGTCACCGAGTTATGGCCCGTGTCCAGCTCCGCGCACCTTGCCCTCCTCATCCACCTCTTCGGCTGGGGCAAGCCGGACCTCTCCTTCACCGTGGCCCTTCACCGCGGGACCTGGCTGGCGGTGGTATGGTATTACCGCCGCCGCCTCACGTCCATCGTCCACGCGTGCTGGCGTGAGGCACGGGGGAGGGAACGCGGGGGGGACGAGGCCCGCCTGGGCCGGCTCCTCCTGCTGGCCACGCTGCCCGGTGTCTTCCTGGGAGCCGTGTTCGCCGAGTCCTCGGAGGCCATGGAGGGGATGCCCTTGCTCATGCTCGTGGCCCTGGCCCTCTTCGGCCTGGTGCTGTGGGCGGCGGATGCCTGGGGCGGGCGGAGCAGGGGCTGGCGGGAGGCGGGATGGAGGGAATCCCTGGCCGTGGGCGTTGCCCAGGGGCTGGCCCTCATGCCCGGGGTGTCGCGTTCGGGCATCACCATCTCCGTGGCCCGCGCCGCGGGCATCGAGAGGAAGGAGGCGGCGGATTTCGCTTTCCTCCTCTCCATCCCCATCATCGGGGCCGCGGCGGCCTACGAAGGGCTCAAGCTGGCGAGAGAGGGGATACCCCAGGGAGGGATGTGGCCCATGGCCGTGGGTTGCGCGGCGGCGGCGGTCTCCGGTTACCTGGCCATCGGCTTCCTGCTCTCGCGCCTGAAGAGCCGCTCCTTCGCGCCCTATGCCGTTTACCGCCTCCTCCTGGCGGCGGTCCTGTTGCTCCTGCTGGTCATACTGTGATGCGCTTGCGGGGCGTGTGGCGGAGGATACCCCTGCTGAGGAGAGGGTCGAAGTGACGGTGAAAAAAGGAGCGGGGGCTTTGGTTCGCACGAGAGCGCCGGAGTAGGGTCTCGGGACGTAGGCGGACGATTCCGGGAGGAGAGGAGAGGCCGGTCGGGGGATGGGACCCGTGGCGCCGGTCAACGTGTTCCCACTCCTACACTCATATATCCGCGAACGGCCGAAGTGCGCCGAAAATTCTATCTGAAGGCCTACGTCTCGACGACCTCGTATCCCGCCTCGCCCATTTGCCGGCTCTTAAAGAATACAGCCGCTCACTTTCGGTTTGCCCTTGGCGGTCTCATCTCCCGGGTGCCGGTACGGTCAGCCCTTCTTCGCCGCTCTGTTCCTCAACCAGTCTGCCCAGGCCTGGAGGCCCTCACCGGTCCGGCAACTGATCTCGAAGACCACCATCTCCGGGTTCATGCGGCGGACGGTCTCGCGCAGCTCGCCGAGGTCGAAGTCGCTCAGGCCCAGGAGGTCTATCTTGTTCACCAGCAGCACGTGCGACTGGCTGAACATGAGGGGGTACTTGAGCGGTTTGTCGTGACCCTCGGCCACGGAGAGGATCATAGCCCGCAGACCCTCGCCGAGGTTGAACTCCGCCGGGCAGACCAGGTTGCCCACGTTCTCGATGATCAGGAGGTCCAGGGAGGAGAGGTCCAGGTGGCCGAGCGCCTCCCGTATCATGGAGGCGTCCAGATGACAGGCACCCCCGGTGTTGATCTGCACCACGGGGACGCCGTAGGACTTGATCTTCTCCGCGTCCACGCTGGAGGCGATGTCCCCCTCGATGACCCCGATGTTCATCTCCCTCGCGAGCAGCTCCAGGGTGCGGGAGACCAGGGAGGTCTTGCCCGCGCCGGGAGAGGCCATGAGGTTGACGGCCAGCACGCCGTTCTCCCTGAAGAGGGCCTCGTTCTCCCGGGCTATCCTCTCGTTGGCGTCGAAGACGCCTTCCAGAATCTGGATGTCCATTGG
>JACVJH010000414.1 GCA_015711895.1 Candidatus Solincola tengchongensis
GAGGGACGAGCTGGCCGAGCGCCTGGAGGCCCTGGAGAGGGAGGAGCTGCTGGACCGGCAGCTTCGGGAGCTGAAGCAGCGGCTGGGGAGGATTGGTGGGCAGAGGGGGTAGGGTGGCTAGGCAGGGCCAGCGGTTGGCGTCGCGGGAAGCGGGCAACAGGGCGCGGCGCATGGCGGCGTGGTTGTCCCAAGGTGGCGCCGCACGATCGGTCTCGGAACGCCCGGGCGAATAGGCATGGTATCCAAGTGCAGTCGGCGCAGTAAAGAAAGGAGACGGAAGTGAGTCTACTGGAGAGAGTCACCACCCTGGTTCGGGCCAACATCAACGACCTGCTGGATCGCGCGGAAGACCCCGAGAAGATGATCAAGCAGTACATCCTGGACATGCAGAACCAGCTGATCCAGGTGAAGACCCAGGTTGCTGCGGCCATCGCCGACGAGCAGAAGCTCTACCAGCGGTACCTGCAGAACCAGGACCTGGCGGACGAGTGGCAGAAGAAGGCCGAGCTGGCGGTGACAAAGGGTGAGGACGAGCTGGCCAAGCAGGCCCTGCAGCGGCGGAACAGCTACCAGTCCACGGCCGACGGCTTCAAGGCGCAGTACGAGGAGCAGAAGCAGCAGGTGGAGATCCTGAAGAGCGCGCTGGAGAAGCTCGAGGCGAAGATCGACGAGGCGGAGCGGAAGAAGGACCTGCTGATCGCCCGCAGCCGGAGGGCGGAGGCGGAGCAGAAGATCCACGAGACCATGGCGGGGATTGGGAAGGCTGGCGCGCTGGAGGGGTTCGAGCGGATGGAGGAGAAGGTGGAGGAGGGGCCGCGGCCCCTGGAAGGATTGACCTTCGTGCTCACCGGGGCTCTCTCCTCCATGACCCGGGAGGAAGCACGGGAAGCCATCGAGGAGAGAGGGGGAAGGGTGAGCTCCAGCGTGAGCCGCAGGACGGACTACGTGGTGGCCGGCACCGACCCGGGCAGCAAGTACGATAAGGCCCGCGAGCTCGGGGTGAGGATAATCGGCGAGGAGGAGTTCTTGGCCCTCCTTCGGGAGTAGTCGCGCGGATGGCTGGGGTATATCATGGGACGGGGAGCGGGAAGCCCCTTCTTTTAAGGGAACGTAGGCGGTAAGGAGAACGGAGGGCAAGTGGATGATCACGGAAAGGGACGTGGAATACGTGGCTTGGCTGGCCCGCCTGGAGCTGACCGCCGAGGAGAAGGAACGGTTCGCCAGGCAGCTCGGGCAGGTGCTGGAGCACGCGGAGAAGATAAAATCGCTTGACACCTCGGACGTAGAGCCCACCTCCCACGTGGTCCCCCTGCGCAACGTCATGCGGGAGGACGTCGTGGAGCCGGGGCTGACGCAGGAGGAGGCCCTCTCCAACGCTCCCCGTCGCCAAGGAGGGTACTTCGCCGTGCCCAGGATCATCTGAGGTGGTGGAGAGGCCGGTGAGCCCCATCCTGCTCCTCGCCACCGCCGTGGTCCTGGCGGGAATCGCAGTCTGGTTCCGCATCCGGAGTGGAATCAAGGGGGAGACCGGTCTCTGGTTCCTCCTCTGGCTCCTGGCCGCCGCCCTGTCCGCGATATCCTCCGCCGTCTCCTGGTGGGTGGAGGACCGGACGGTCAGCCTGTCGTTCTCTCAGGCCACCTCGGTGCTGGTGCTTTCGAGCTCCTTCTTCGTCTTCCTCTTCGCGCGTTCCTTCAGCCGGAACGTGGATTACAGGGCCTATTTCTGGTCCCTCCCCCTGCAGCTGTCCGCGGCCGCCGTGCTGGCCAACGGGGAGGACATGCTCTGCCGGAGGAGCAAGGCGTGGATCCCGGACAACTCCTCTCCGGCGACATGGATCGTGGCCGCCGCGCTCCTCCTCTATTCCCTTCTGGCCATCTATCACATCGCCGCCCTCCTGAGGGAACTGCGCCGTGAGGGCCACCGCCGGGAGACCCAGAGGATGGGTATCATACTGGCCGCGCTGCTCATCCTCTTCTACGCCAACGTCTTGGGGGGCGTGCTGGGGGCGCAGGGGTGGTGGGAAGCCCGTGTCCCGCTTGTGGAGCTGGCCAGCCTCGTGGGTGCCCTGGTACTGGCCTGGGGGGTGGCGGGTAGGTGGTGGGGCCGGGAGGACCTCGGCCGAGAAGCGGGATAGGAGGGAAGGGCCGTGGGGGGAACCACAGGAGCGGCGCGTCCATCCGCCGCTCCGAGGAGAGCGCGGAATCGGGTGGGAAGCGCTCTGGCCACAGGATACGTTTACGGGTTCCATGACGCGTGAGAACGGAGGTCGCGGAATAGATGGGAGAGCTGTACGAAGCCCGGGCCTGGGAGCTGAGGGAGATGCTCCGACGCAGGGAGGTCTCCGCCGTGGAGATCCTCCGCGCGGTGCGGGAACGGGTTCGGGAAGTGGAGGAGCGCGTGCGTTCCTACATCACGCTGACCCTCGACGAGGCGGAGAGGGCGGCTCTGGAGGCGGATGCCGCCCTTGCCGAGGGACGGGATCCGGGCCCGGCGGCTGGGATACCCATGGCGGTTAAGGACGTGCTCTGCACGCGGGGCATACTCACCACCTGCGGGTCGCGCATCCTGGAGAACTACGTCCCGGTTTATGACGCCACGGTCATCGGCCGTCTGCGCCGTGACGGCCTCACCATGGTGGGCAAGGCGAACATGGACGAGTTCGCCATGGGTTCCTCCACGGAGAACTCCGCCTTCGGCCCCACCCGCAACCCCTGGGACCTGGAGAGGGTGCCCGGCGGTTCCAGCGGCGGATCGGCGGCGGCAGTGGCCGCCGGGGAGGCCATCTGGGCCCTGGGCTCGGATACCGGCGGCTCCATCCGCCAGCCGGCCTCCTTCTGCGGGCTGGTGGGGCTGAAGCCGACCTACGGGTTGGTATCCAGATTCGGGCTAGTGGCCTTCGCTTCCTCCCTGGACCAGGTAGGGCCCATAACCCGTGACGTGCGGGACTGCGCGTTGCTCCTCTCCCTCATCGCCGGGCACGACCCGCGGGACTCCACCTCCCTGCAAGTGGAGGTCCCCGATTACCTCAAGGCCATGGAGGGAGGCATCGAGGGAATGCGGGTCGGGGTGCCCAGAGAGCTCATGCAGGAGGGCCTCACGCCGGGAGTGAGGGAATGCATGGAGCGCTGCCTGGCCATCTTCCAGGAACTGGGAGCGGAGGTGGAGGAGGCCGGGCTGCCTCACCTGGACTACGCTCTGAGCGCCTATTACATCATCGCTCCCGCCGAGGCCAGTTCCAACCTGGCGCGTTACGACGGGGTGCGCTACGGGCTGAGGGTCGAAGGGGAGGACATGTTGGAGATGTACGGAAAGACCCGGGCCCGGGGCTTCGGGGCCGAGGTGAAGAGGCGCATCATGCTGGGGACCTACGCCCTTTCCGCAGGGTATTACGAGGCCTATTACGGACAGGCCCAGAAGGTGCGTACCCTCATCCTGGGGGATTTCCGGAAGGCCTTCGAGCGCTACGACGTCCTGGTTAGCCCCACCTCGCCCACGCCGGCCTTCCGGCTGGGGGAGAAGGTGGAGGACCCGCTGGCCATGTACCTCTCCGACGTGTGCACCATACCGGTGAACCTGGCGGGCATCCCCGCGGTGAGCATCCCCTGCGGCCTGGAGGACGGGCTGCCCGTGGGCCTGCAGATAATGGGCAAGGTGCTGGACGAGGCCACCCTGCTCCGCGTGGCTCGGGCCATGGAGGAGGCCATAGGTTTCCGGGAGAGGCCCCCGGCGGGAAGGGGGGTGGGGTGATGGGCGGATACGAGGCGGTCATCGGCCTGGAGATCCACGCCGAGCTGAAGACGCGCTCCAAGATGTTCTGCTCCTGCGACGCCTCCTTCGGCGGGGAACCCAACACCAAGACCTGCCCGGTGTGCCTCGGCCTTCCGGGCGTCCTGCCGGTGCTCAACCGGAGGGCGGTGGAACTGGCCGTGCGCCTGGCCCTGGCCCTCAACTGCCGGATAGCCGAGAGGTGCATCTTTCACCGCAAGAATTACTTCTATCCCGACATGCCCAAGAATTACCAGATATCCCAGTACGACCTTCCCCTGGGCGTCGGCGGGTACCTGGACCTGGAGACGGAGGAGGGGGCCTTCCGGGTGGGGATCACCCGGGTGCACATGGAGGAGGATACCGGGAAGACGGTGCACGCCAGCGAGAGCGGCCGTATCCACGGCTCGGAGTACAGCCTGGAGGACTTCAACCGCGCCGGGGTGCCCCTTTTGGAGATCGTCACTGAGCCGGACATCCGCACCCCGGAGCAGGCCCGCCTCTTCATGCAGGAGCTGAAGAGCATCATGGAACACCTCGAGGTATCCGACTGCAAGATGGAGGAAGGGAGCCTGCGCTGCGACGCCAACGTCTCCCTCCGGCCCAGGGGCTCCTCAGAGCTGGGGGTCAAGACGGAGATAAAGAACATGAATTCCTTCCGCGCCCTCTACCGGGCCCTGGACTACGAGATAGCGCGGCAGAGGGAGGTACTGGAAACCGGAGGGGAGATAGTCCAGGAAACCCGCCACTGGGACGCGGACGCCAACGTGACCACTCCCCTGCGCACCAAGGAGTACGCCTACGACTACCGCTACTTCCCGGAACCCGACCTCGTGCCCCTCGAGCTGGACCGGAGCTTCATCGAGGAGGTCCGGTCGTCCCTCCCGGAGCTGCCGGCGGAGAGGAGGCGGCGTTTTAGGGAGGAATACGGGCTGCCCGCCCACGACGCCGTCCTGCTCCCCTCCTCCAAGGCCATGGGGGATTACTTCGAGGCCGCCGTGGCCGCCGGTGCGCCGCCCAAGGCGGTGAGCAACTGGATGATGGGGGAGATCTCCGCTTTCCTCAACGCGAGGGGGCTGGAGGTGAACGACCTCAAGGTGACCCCGCAGCGGCTGGCGGAACTGGTCGCCCTGGTGGAGAAGGGCACGGTGAGCGTGACCATGGCCAAGGCGGTGCTGGAGGAGATGCTGGAGAGCGGCCGTCCTCCCCTGGAAGTGGTGGAGGAGAGGGGCATGGCCCAGATAAGCGACCGCGGGGAACTGGAACGCCTGGTGGAGGAGGTGCTGGAAGAAAATCCCAAGGTGGTCGAGGATTACCGGAAGGGCAAAGGGAAGGCCCTGGGATTCCTGGTGGGGCAGGTCATGCGCCGGACGGGGGGGCGGGCCAACCCGCAACTGGTGAACGAGATACTGGCCGCCAGGCTCAACGAGGGAGGTTGACCGGCAGCACGGCGGCACATACGGAAGCGGGACGACCTGTCGCACGATGCCGTGTTACCCGGGGACCGCGTTCCATGCGGCGGTAGGTAAGCCCGCACATGTACGGAGCGGTAGAGAGGGCTCCCTCCCCCGGAAGGTCTCGGCAAGGGGGGATCGGGATCCGAGGTTGGTGAGGATGGTGAACACACCCCCCGGTAAGCGGAGGAGAGGGGGGAGTGGAGGACGTGAGACGC
>JACVJH010000415.1 GCA_015711895.1 Candidatus Solincola tengchongensis
TTTTTCGCTCCCGGTTTGCCTCGGCATCTCCGCGGCCTCCATTGACGGCCGAAAGGTCGTTGCGCACCCAGCTTTCGGCGACTGGGGCGTGACGGCCCTGACCCCTCGCCTTTCCGGGAGGCGCTTTGGGGGCGTGGAGGCCGGTGTAGATACTCTGGCCCTGGAACAAGGGCAAGATTCGGTGCTGAGAGGGAACTCCTCGGGCGGTAACCAGAAGACAGGGGAGGTGTTTATAATAACGAGTGTGAAACGAAGAAGCCGTGAAGTGGAGGCCAGCTTGGAGTCCAGCGGAGACGGAAGCCGGGAGCTGTGCCACGAGGACGGCGTCCTCCTGCAGCGCGCCCGGGAGAGGAGAGAGGCCTTCGAGGCCCTTTACACCAAATATCTCCGGAAGATATACACCTACGTGTATTACCGGGTGGGAAACGCGGAGGATGCGGAGGACATAACGGAGAGCGTGTTCCTCCACGCCCTGGTGCACCTGGATCGTTATCAGGACCGGGGGATCCCTTTCTCCGCCTGGCTCCTCCGCATCGCCCACAACCTGGTGGCCAACTGGCACCGTAGCGCTTCCAGATCCCGTTCGGTGGCCCTGGAGGCCGTCGAGGAACTGCACGACGAGGGCCTGTCGCCGGAGGAAGCCCTGGAGAGGGCGGAGGAGATCCGGCGTTTGCGCGAGGCATTCGCCTCCCTTCCCGAGGAGAGGCAGCAGGTGCTCATCCTCCGCTTTGCTGAGGGGATGAGGCACCGCGAGATCGGGGAGGTGATGGGAAAGAGCGCCGGGGCGGTGAAGGTACTCGTTCACCGCTCGCTAATAAGCCTGCACCGGCGACTCTCCGAGAAGGAGGAAGAGAGATGAACGTATGGAGGAAGCGGGGAGACAAAGGGCGGAAACGAGGATACCGGCACACGGTGAGACTGCTCAGGAGCTACCTCCATCCCGTGGATCCCGACCCCGCCTTTTCCCGCCGCCTGGAGGACCTCTGCCGCGGGCTGGGCGCGGATGACCTCCTGGTCGCGGAGTCGGAACCCGCGGGTTACTTCTCGACCCGCCGGGGAAAAATCATCGGCGGGGCCATCTTCTCCGCCCTTCCCTTTCTGGGGGTCGCCGCCTATGCTATTAACAAGCATCTCACGAGGAGGAGGGCCGTGGCCCTGGGCGTCTGAGAAAGGGCGGAGATGAACCGGGAAGAAGTCTTATCTGTAGTTCGTGCCGCTCTGGCGGAGGCATTGGAGCTGCCCGAGGAGGAAATCAAGGAGGAATCGCGCTTCAAGGAGGACCTGGAGGCGGATTCCCTGGACCTGGTGGAACTTCTCCTGGAGATGGAGCGCGTCTACGGCTTTAAGGTCAGCGATGAGGAGGCGGCGGAGATCGAGACCGTGGGCGACGCCGTGGATCTCATTCTCCAGAAGGCCAAGGTTTAACGACGGGGGGTTTTCGGTGAGGGTCGGAATTCCCGGCGGTCTGCTCTATTTCCGTTACGGGAAACTGTGGACCTCCTTTCTCCAGGCCCTGGGGGCGGAAGTGGTGGAGTCGGGGGAGACCACCCGTTCCATCCTCTCCTCCGGGGTGAGCAAGGCGGAGAACGAGAGCTGCCTGCCGGTGAAGGTCTTCTACGGGCACGTGCTCGCCCTGCGGGACAAGGTGGACGCCATCTTCGTGCCCCGCCTGGTGAGCGTGAAGAAGGGGACGCACACCTGCCCCAAGATGCTGGGCCTCCCTGACCTGGCCCGGGCGGCGGTGGAGGACAAGGTGCCCGTCATCGCCCCTACCATCAATTTCCAGGAGGGTATGTGGGCCAACTACCGCGCCGTCTATTCCCTGGGCCGCCTCTTCACGCGCGATCCTCTGCGCATCGTCCGCGCCGGCCTGGAGGCCTGGAGTGAACACCGTCTCTACCTGGAGCGGCTGACCCTGGGCCTGGACCACCGGAGCGCCCTCAAGGGGGAGACGGAAGACCTCCTCTGCGAGGGGAGGGAGCTGAGGATAGGGGTCATCGGGCACCATTACAACGTGTACGACACCTTCACCACCATGTCCCTCCTCGACCGCCTGAGCTCCATGGGTGTGGACGTGGTCACCGCGGACATGGTCCCCGAGGAGCTCAAGAGGAGGGAGCTGAGACGCCTGCCCAAGGACATCTACTGGAGTTACGAACAGGAGGTGGCGGGGGCCATACTGGCCTGCACCCGCTACCGGCTGGTGGACGGGATAATCTTCATGATCTCCTTCCCCTGCGGGCCGGATTCCATCATCCGCGTCCTCTGCGAACAGGAGAACCGGCGCATGGGGGGAGTGCCCATGCTCAGCCTGGTCATCGACGAGCATACCGGTGAAGGCGGTTTCCTCACCCGCATAGAGGCCTTTGTGGACATGCTCCGGAGGCGTAAGGGGATCGCCTCGGAGGTCCGGGAGGCGGTGGCGGTATGAAGATAAGCTGGCCCCACATGGGGAGCCTGGAATTCGTGATGAGCAGCGTGTTCGAGGAGCTGGGGCTGGATTACGTTCTCCCGCCCCCCAGTTCCCAGCGCACCCTCGAGCTGGGCACGCGCTATGGGCCCGAATTCGCATGCTTCCCCCTCAAGACCACTCTGGGGAACTTCATCGAGGCCATAGAGGCGGGAGCGGACACGCTGATCATGGTAGCCGGCAAGGGACCCTGCCGCTTCGGCTTCTACGCCGAGACGCAGAGGCGCATCCTGGAGGACGCCGGCTACCGTTTCCGCATGGTGATGCTGGAATTCGAGCCCAACAAGCTACCGGCCACCATCCGGAAGCTGAAGGAGCTGAAGCAGGGCCGTCCCTGGAGGTCCGTGGCGTGGGCCATCAAGTTCGCCCTGAGCAAGGCCTACCTCATCGACCGCCTGGAGCAGCAGGCCCTGCACCAGCGCTGTCTGGACCGGGAGAGGGGGGCCACCACCAAGGCCCTGGAGCGGTGCTATCGCATGGTCTGGGAGGCCGACTCCTACGCTTCACTGCGGAAGGTGGAACAGGAGGCCTTCGGCCTGCTGCAAAACGTCCCCAGGGAGGAGAGGGAGACGGTTAAGGTGGGCATCGTGGGCGAGTTCTACCTGGTGCTCGAGCCCTTCTTCAACCTGGGAGTGGAGGAGCAGTTGGGGAACCTGGGAGCCTATGTGGAGCGCAGCGTGTACCTCACCGACTGGCTGCGCCCCTCGGGGAACAATCCCGTGGCCGGACAACACGACCGGGAGGTGGAGGAGGCGGCGAGGCCTTACCTCACCCATTTCGTGGGCGGCGAGGGCCTGAGGTCGGTAGGGGCCACGGTCCTCTACCACCGTAACGGTTACGACGGCGTGGTGCACGTCATGCCCTTCACCTGCATGCCGGAGACCATTGCCAAGAGCATCCTGCCCCGGGTATCACGCGACCTGGGAATACCCGTTCTCTCCCTGGTCATCGACGAGATGACCGGAAAGGCCGGCGTGGCCACCCGGCTGGAGGCCTTCGTGGACTTGGCTCGCTTCCGGAGGAGGGCCAGGGATGCGGGGATAGATTACTCCCTTCAGCCCGCCTTCTGAGACGGGTACGGCATTCCTCCGTGCGGAAGGACTTTTCTCGGGTATAATGTATTAGTCATCCGGAAGTTATGAGAAGGAGGTTTGTCGATGGCCAACGAGAAAGAGGAGCTCTTGAACAAGGAGATCGCCTCCTACGAGGAGGAGCTCAGGGTGCTGGCGGGCAAGCTTCAGGAGCTGGCCGGAGTGGACTGCTCCTTCGGGGCTTGTGTCTTCGACCCCGAGATGCAGGACGTGGAGTCCAAGCTCGCCGAGATCCAGAAGAGGAAGAAGGTCCTGGCCGAGGTGATGGAGACCCTTAAGCAGTGCGGCATAGAATAACCTGAGGAGGATTAGACACGAGGGGGCTTTCCGGAAGCCCCCTCTTTTCTATATATATCGCCGTATAATATATAGCGCCATATATCTCCACCGCCCGCTTCCCTGTTCCTCACTGCCCGTGGGCGAGGTCTCCGCCTTGCTTTCGGGAATGATCCCCGCAGGCGGCGGAATTCTTTTCGTTTCCAGCTTCGCTATTGCACCTCGAAGAACTTGTCCTCCGGAGCCCCGCAGATGGGGCACTTCTCCGGGACCACCTCGTCGGCCACGTACCCGCAGACGCTGCAGACGTAATAGTCGGGGACCTTCTCCGCCACCAGGTGCTGCAGGGCTCCCTCGTAGAGCTTGATGTGGCGCTCCTCCACGTCCCGGGCGTAAGCGAACATGGTGGCTGCCGCCTTCTCGCCCTCCGCCTCGGCGTCGGCGATGAAGGAGTCGTAGCTCACTTGGGCTATCTTCTGTTCTGAGGCCAGGGCCTCCTCCAGGTTGGTCTCCGTGTCCTTGATCTCCCGCAACAGGCGGAGGTTGTTGTAGGCGTGGATGCTCTCCGACTCGGCAACCGCCCGGAAGAGCCTGGCGATGGCCGGATAGTCCTCCTCCTCGGCTTTCCTGGCGAAGGCCTTGAGCCTCACTGCCGCCTTGGACTCTCCGGTGTAGGCGTCGTAGAGATGCTGTCTCGTCTTGTCTCCCATAAGTCCCCCTTTCCCCGATTCCTCTCCTGGATTCCTTTCCTCGACTCCCGAACCGCAGAGTGTATTCTAGCCCTCGTTCTTAAGGGGCGTTCAACCCTCCTTCTTGCGCACGAAGACGTGGTATTCCCCGTCCCTTTCCTCGATGCCCAGGAACTCGTGCCCGGTCTTGGCGCACCAGGCGGGCATGTCGCTCCTGATCCCCGGGTCATCGGCGACGATCTCCAGCACCTCGCCGTCCTTCAGCTCCTTTATCTCTTGGGAGGTCTTGACGATGGGCATGGGGCAGTAGAGCCCCACGCAGTCAACGGTCCTGTCCGCCTCCAACCCTCATCACCTCCTACCTCCGGTCGCGACTCACGGAGACGATACCCCGTGGCCCGGGCTTCTGTCGGTTGACGGTATGGTGTCCGCACGATGTGAGCGACGTTCGTTCTCCTCTGTCCTTGTCTTTCCCTCGCGTCGCAGGTAGAGGAGCCCCAGCGTTATATCTCCGATCCCGGTCGCCTCTCCCTGCCCACCCCCTTCCCCGCGACCACCCCTCGAGCGGTGAGCGACTCTCAGATGAACAGGTTGATGGAGGAGTTGGAGGCCCTCTCAACGTAGGTGGCCGCCCCAGCGAAGTCCTCCACCTCGGGTATGAAATCGTCCTCCGTGAGACCCATGAGGGCCATGGAGGTGGTGCAGGCTATGAAGCGCACACCCAGGTCCCTGGCCATGGCGATCATCTCTTCCAGCGAGGGCATGCGGAACTGCCGCATCAGGCGCTTCATGGCCGCCCTGCCCCCTCCCATCATGTTCAGGCGGGAGAGGCGCAGGCGGCGCGTACCGCCGCGGTTCATAAGCCCTAGCATGCGCTGCAACGCCGTCTTTCTGCCCCCGCCCCCCCTTTCCCGGCGAACCACGTTAAGCCCCCAGAAGGTGAAGAACATGGTCACCTCCATGCCCATGGAGGCGGCGGTGGTGGCGATGTTGAAGGCCGCCAGGGCCCGGTCCAGTTCCCCGCTGAAGACCACTATGGTGGCGCTATCTCGCCTTTCCTGCGCCGAGTTTTCACCTTGCTTTCCCATCCCCGACGACCTCCTCGTCCTGCCCCCCAGCCGGCGTGGGCGGACCCGCGCCTTCGCCTGGAAAGCGGATTCCTTGCCGTCGCCCGCCGGCATTCAAGCCTTCCTCTCGCTTATCCACATCCGGCGTTTTCCCGTCGGTCGCGGTTTTTTCCCTCACCCGGAGCCCGGGCCGCGACCCCGCTCGCCCCGCCTTCCTTCCCGGTCCGGGTGAGCGGGCACTTCTGTGCCTTGCGCCGCGAGCCTCTGTTTACGCCTTCATTCCCCGGACGGCAATGGCTGCCCGCAGTGGGGACATATCTCCGTCCCCTCCCGGGCGGCACCCCCGCAGGCGGAGCAGGTGACGATGACGATCTGGCATGGCTGACAGAAGGCGGGCATGTCCACCGCCGCCTCTATCTCCGACTCGCAGAAGGGGCACCGGCAGATCACCGTCCTCTCCTCTCCTCTCTCCTCCATCTCACTTTCCTTTCTTTTCCAGGTAATCCTCGATGGCCTTGTGCAGGGCGTCCGCGCCCAGGTTGGAACAGTGCATCTTGTTGGCGGGAAGGCCACCCAGCTCCTCGGCCACGTCGTTCCTGGTTATCTTCAGGGCCTCCTCGATGGTCTTTCCCTTGGCCATCTCGCTGACCATGCTGGACACGGCTATGGCCGCCCCGCACCCGAAGGTCTTGAACTTCACGTCTGAAAGCCGACCCTCGTCGTCCACCTTGATATAGAAGGTCATCATATCCCCGCACACGGGATTGCCCACCTCGCCCACGCCGTCGGCGTCCTCTATCTCGCCGACGTTGCGGGGGTTGGTGAAGTGATCCATGACCACGTCGCTGTACTGAGCCATGATCTCACCCCCTTTCCTTGAGGTATTTGGCGTAAAGCGGCGACATCTGCCGCAGTCGCTCCACGATGGGCGGGAAGACTTCCAGCACGTACTCCACGTCCTCCATGGAGTTCTGGGGCCCGAAGCTGAAGAGGATGGACCCCTGCGCCTTCTCCGGCGGGATGTTCATGGCCGTGAGCACATGCGACCCCTTGAGGGCCCGGGAGGTGCAGGCCGAGCCGCTGGATACGGCCACACCTCGCTGGTCCAGGAAGAGGAGCATCCCCTCTCCCTCGATGAACTCCACCACGAAACTGGCGTTCCATGGGAGCCTCTCCCGTGGATGCCCGGTGAGCCGGACGTGCTCCACCCTGGAGGTCAGGCCGGCGATGAGGGCGTCGCGCAGGCCCGCCAGGTAGGCGCTCCTCTCCGCCATGCGCTCCCGGGCCAGTTCCGCGGCCTTTCCCATGCCCACGATGCCGGCGACGTTCTCCGTGCCCCCGCGTCGCCCTCCCTCCTGTACGCCTCCGTCGAGCAGCGGGATGAGGCGCACGCCCCTCTTCACCCACAGGGCACCCACACCCTGGGGGCCGTAGAGGAGGTCGGAGGAGATGGAAAGGGCCTGCACGCCCAGCTCCTCCACGTCGATGGGTATGTGGGCCGCGGCGGCCACGGCGTCGGTGTGGAAGGGAATCTCCTTTTCCGCGGCCAGACGGGCCGCCTCGGCCACAGGCTGGATGGTCCCCACCTCCCCGTTGGCCAGCATCACCGAGACGAGGACGGTGTCCTCCCGGAGCAGGGCACGCAGCTCCTCAAGGTCGATGCGGCCGTATTCGTCCACCGGCACCAGGTCCAGCTCGTAGCCTTGCTTCTCCAAGGTCCGGGCAGCGTGCAGCACCGAGAAGTGCTCCACCGCGGAGACCACGATGTGTTTCCCCTTGCGCCGGGACCCTGCGACGATGCCCTTGACGGCCAGGTTGTTGGCCTCCGTGCCGTTGGAGGTGAAGATGACCTCCGCCGGGTCGGCCCCGATCAGGGCCGCCACCCTTTCCCTCGCCTCCTCCACCGCCTCCCGGGCGGCATCCCCACGGCTGTGCAGGGAGCTGGGGTTGCCGAACCTCTCCCCCAGGAAGGGGAGCATGGACTCCCGTACCTCGGGAAGGAGGGGGGTGGCGGCGTAGTTGTCCAGGTAGACCTCTCTCATCCTCTCATCGTCCCTCCTTACGAAGCGCGGTCCAGGTGCCGAGCGGTCTCCGCCCCTCGGCAGGGCCTCGGTGCATCGTTCCTCCCGTCCACGCGGGTTCGGTTCTCGGCTATCATCTTCTCTCCCGGACCATCATTTGAAAATCCCTTCTATTATTCCCGGTCGCACTCCCAGGTATGCGGCCACCTCCTCCGCCCGCGCGGCGCGCAGGCGGCAGGCATGTTCCCCGCAGACCTCGGCGCCGGCCTCGGACTCTTCGCTCTCTCCTCCCTCCCCGGCGGGGAGGAAAAGGGCCCGGTGATCCGGGGAGAGTGCGGTTGCGGCCAGAAGGGCGCGACCCTGCTTCGCGTCCGCCCCCCGGTACCTGACCAGTATCGGCCCCTCTAGGAACAGGTCCAGGGCCAGGGCGAAGGGGGAGGCCATATGGCCATGAGACCGGGCCTCGCCGGACACCGAGGACAGCAACCTCTCCCCCGTTTCTTTCCACCCCTCCTCCCCGGTGAGGAAGTACTGGCGGAGCATGGCCTCCGCTGTCCGGGAGACGGCGGAGAGTTCGGCGGGCAGGGGCCGCAGGCCGGTGGGCTGGGAGCCCTCCAGGGCGTCCAGGAGAAGCCCGCTCTCCCGGTCCAGGAAACCCTCCTCCACCAGGCGGAGCAGCTCGCCCGCCCGTTCAAGGTATGCGGGGTCTCCGCTCGAGGAGAACGCCGCCTGGAGGGCCAGTGCCGTATCCGCCTGGTCGTTCAGTAGGCCCCAGCGGTGAGGGGCCCCGTCATGATAATGGGCCATCCCCGCCTCGGGCCGGTAGCATTCCTCCCAGGCGAAGTCCAGGAAGCGCAGGGATATGCGGCGGTAATCCTCCATCCCCAGGACAGCGGCCGCCTCAAGAAGCGCCGAGACGGCGCGGGAGGCGAGGTCCAGGTACACCGTTCGGTCCACGGGAGGCGGGTGGGCAAGGCCACGGGATGCGGCGTCCAGGGCATAATACCCCTCATCGGCGTCCTGGCTCCCGAAGAAGCGGTGGTCGCCGTCGCTCAGGGTGCCGTGGATGTAGGAGGCGGTCTCCGCCGCCACCTGCAGGAACTCCACCTCCCCGGACGCCCCGTAGGCCCGTAGATAGGCGGTGAGGAGCCGGGCGTTGTCGTCGAGCATCTTCTCGTAATGGGGCAGCGACCAGTCGCGGGTGACGGAATAGCGGAAGAAACCGCCCTCCACCGGGTCCCGCAGTGCACCCCGGGCCATGGC
>JACVJH010000416.1 GCA_015711895.1 Candidatus Solincola tengchongensis
GGGAAGGGCGGATCACGGATTCGCCCGATATGTTCTTCGTCACCGCCCGGTGTTAGCATTATCCCCAAAAGGCCCTTCCGCCGGGGGCTGCCGGCGGAGGCGGGGACGCTCGTCGATCCAGACTGAAGAGGTTAAGCGAAGGCGGGGGAGTGAGGGATGGAGATAACCTTCATAGAGGCCAGAGACCTTCCGGACGCCTGGTTCCAGTGCGTGTACAACATCTTCGACAAGGGCAGGGAGTACGTCATCGACCGCGGGAGCTTTAAGGGGAACCGCCGCCTGGAATACGACTTCGTGGTGGTGAAGATAAGGTATCCCGAGACCCGCCCTCTCATACCGGATATCCCCCCCGGCATCGGGCTGCCGCCACCCACGGACATGGAATACGTTCAGGAATATCTGGAGAAGCTGTGCTCCGCGAGCTCCAAGGCGGACAACGAGGACTACACCTACGGCATGTACCTCGAACACCAGATACAGGAGGTCATCCGCATGTACCGGGAGGAGGGCTTCGGCACCAACCAGGCATGCATGGCGGTGTGCGACCCTCAATCCATCTATCTGGAAGACCCGCCCTGTCTCCGCCAGATAGACACCCGCATCTATCCGGAGGAGCGCAAGCTGCATTTCGTGGTCTATTTCCGCTCCTGGGACCTCTGGGCCGGGTTTCCTTCCAACCTGGCGGGCATCCAGCTGCTCAAGGAATACATGGCGGAGGAGATCGGTGTGGAGCCCGGAGAGACCATCGCCCTCTCCAAGGGCATGCACCTCTACGAGTATGCGTGGGAGCTGGCCAAGATACGCCTGGGGAAATCATGAGCCAGAACCGGGGCCTGACGGGGAAGTGGGTACACGGCAATCCGGAGAGCCACTCCTCCTCCGACCGGCAGTAAAGGCGTCGGATTGTAAGCCCCTTCTCGGCCGACTGCCGACCGTAACGCGGTGCGGGAGCTCGCGGTGAGGCGCCGAAGGGAGGATCATAGGGGATATGTCAAACGTGTGCCATTCCATTATAATGGTTTAACCCGGTAACCGGGCGCTAACATCGAAGGCGGCCGTGGGCCGCGTAAAGGTCGCTCGTTCAAAGTGGTTTTCGGCGGAACAGGAAAGATTAAGCAACACAAGGAAGTACTTGATCGCGGCGGGACGTAGGGAGGTGAGGACCATAGACCCGCTGGCCGTGGAACTGAACCGGGTCCTGGAAGACAACGCCCCCAGCCTCCACCGTTGCCTTTCGTCCCTGGGGAAGGAGTTGTTCTTTCCCAGGGGAATCCTGACCCAGACGGCGGAGGCCAAAAGCATGGCCCATCGCTACAACGCCACCATCGGCATGGCCACCCGCGACGGAAAGCCCATGTACCTGCGCACTCTCCGCAGGTACGTCAAGAACCTCAAGGCGGAGGAGGCCTTTCCCTATTCTCCCGCTGCCGGCGTGCCGGAGCTTAGGCGCCTGTGGAGGGAGCACCTTTTGGCCATGAATCCCGGCCTGGCTGGCAAGGGCTTCTCCCACCCCGTGGTCACCAGCGGTCTCACCCACGCCCTGAGCATCATGGCGGACATGTTCTGCGACCCCGGAGACCGCCTCCTCCTGCCCGATATGTGCTGGGGCAACTACCGCATGATTTTCGGGATCCGCAGGGGAGCGGACATCGTCCGTTACCCCTTTTTCGGCGCCCACGGCGGCCTTGACCTGGAAGCCTTCTCCGGAGCCCTCAAATCCCTTCCCCGTCCCGGAAAGGCCCTGGTAATCCTGAACTTTCCTCATAACCCCACCGGATATACCCCCAACCGTGATGAGGTCACCAAGCTTACCGATTGCCTTCTTGAAGCCGCCGAAAGCGGCCTTGACCTGGTGGTAGGGGTGGACGACGCCTATACCGGCCTCTTCTACGAAGACGATTGCTTCCCGGAATCGATCTTCTCCATCCTGGCCGACAGCCACCCCCGCATAACGGCGATAAAGATCGACGGACCCACCAAAGAGGACTACGTTTGGGGATTCCGCGTGGGCTTCATAACCTTCAGCCATCGATGCCCGGAAGGTGGGGAAGCGGTCTATGAGGCCCTGGAGAAAAAGGTGGCCGGGCTCAACCGGGGCACCATATCCGCATGTCCCACTCCTTCCCAGCACCTTCTGGTCAAGGCCATCAAGACCGCGGGATACCGGGAGGAGAAAGAGGAAAAATTCCGCATCCTCAAAGAGCGATACCATGAGGTGAAAACGGTGCTCCGCGACCCGCGCTTCGCTGAGGCCTTCACGCCCTATCCTTTCAACAGCGGGTATTTCATGTGCCTCCGCCTCCACGACGTGGATGCGGAGACCCTGCGCCGCCACTTGCTGCAAAAGTATGGGGTGGGGGTTGTGTCCACCGGCCCACGCGATCTTCGCATCGCCTTCTCCTGCCTGGAAAAGGAGCACATAGCCGACCTCTTTGATATACTTTATGATGCCGTCCGGGAAGTCGGGGAAGGGGAGACGCCGGGCGGCTGACCCACCCGGCAAGGGGACAGGGCCTACCCCCTTCCGACAGGGAGAGCGGGGAGATTTCCTCCTCCGGGGAAGCGATCAAGAGGCGGCGTCCGGTGAAGCCGGGAAAGGGGATTTATGGAGGGACGATATCGGGAAAGAGAGGATGAAATTGTCGGATAACGGTAAGACCGGAAACAGGGAGCGCTCCAAACGGATATATATCGTCGACGTCACCAACCGGGACGGAGTCCAGACGTCCCGCCTCGGGCTGGCCAAGCTCCAGAAGACCATCATCAACCTTCTCCTGGACGAGATGGGCATCTGGCAGAGCGAGTTCGGGTTCCCCACCACGCGCCACGAGACCAATTACCTGCAGGCCAACCTGGAACTGGCGGAGATGGGGGTCATCCACCATACCCGCCTCTCCGGCTGGGTACGGGCCGTGAGCTCCGACGTGGAACTGGCCCGGGAGCTGGTTCCCAACCTGAAGTACATCAACATATCCATATCCACCTCGGAGCAGATGATCCGCGGCAAGTGGAACGGCCGCTACCAGTTCGAGGACGTGGTGCGCATGATGACCGACGCCTTGGACTGCGCACACGAACTCGGCTTCCAGTCCGTGGGGGTCAACGCGGAGGACGCATCCCGCACCTCAGACGAGCACCTCATAGAGTTCACGCTGGCGGCAAAGGAACACGGGGCGGAGCGCATGCGCTACTGCGACACCCTGGGTTACAACGACCCCTTCACCATATACGAACGCATAAACCTCCTGGCCAGGGAAACGGGCATGGACATCGAGCTCCACTGCCACAACGACCTGGGGATGGCCGTGGCCTGCTCGGTGGCCGGCGCCAAGGGCGCCCTGGACGGGGGGGTCAACGCCTACATCAACACCACCATCAACGGGATGGGGGAAAGGGCGGGCAACGCGGACCTGGTCTCGGTCATCCTGGCCATAAAGAAATCCTCCCTCTTCGACGGTGAGGACGTCCTGGACGATGCGGTGAACCTGATGGCCGCCTGGAAGACGGCCAAGTACGCCTCCTATGCCTTCGGGGTCCCCATTCCCATCAACCAGCCCGGTGTGGGCGAAAATGCCTTCGCTCACGAATCGGGCATACACGCCGACGGGGCCCTCAAGAGCCGGCGCAATTACGAGCTCTACGACTACGAGGAACTGGGCCGCGGAGAACCGGAGATCATCGAGACGGGACGCAACATCACCCTGGGGGAATATTCGGGCATCAAGGGATTCCGCAACGTCTACGAGAAGCTGGAGGTGGAGTTCCAGTCGGAAGAGGAGGCTCGCGACATACTTGAGCTGGTGCGTTATGCCAACGTCACCACCCAGAAGCCGCTGGTGGAAGACGAGCTCCTGTTTATCGCCCGCTACCCGGACCTGGCCCGCAAGATCTTGACCCTGGACCTTTCACATATCACCCTGAAGAACCGGGTTTAGGAGTGTGAAGATGGAGGAAGTGCCGGAAGAGGTCCTGAAGAAGCTGGCTCGGTACTACAACCTGTACAAACACGGCACGCCTTCCGACAGCGTCCCGCCTTGGATTCGCAACATCAACAACATGAGCAAGACGGATCTGGAATACGAGACCCGGGACGCCATACGCACCTGCCGGGACCTGCGCAGGAAGCTCAACGAGCTGGAATACGAGGGGGAAAAACTCATCCCCGTGAAGAGCAAGCGGGAGAAGATAATCGAGGAACTGCGCAGGGAATGGTCCTATATGAGCTATTACCTCTACACCCTTTTCCTCCACTCCGGGGTCAAGGTGTCCGAGGAGGAGTTCGACGAGTTCCTGCGCAACGAGACCGGCAGCCGTTCCTATATCACTAACCTCTCCTCCCAAAGAGCCTGAGGCCTCAACCGATGCGGGCGAAACGCTGAGGTCGGCTATACTGCACCATCACCCCTCCTCACAACGAGCCTGACGCTCCAGCCGAGTGGTGGGGAACGCATCCCTCCCGGATCTTTCGGTGAAGCCCTTCCTGCCGGTCGGCCAGTGGCGGCGACATGCAACCGCACCACTCGCTTTCTCCGCCGTCCTGGGGGTTAAATTTCGCCTCGCATCCTCCGATAAAATATAACGCGCTGCATGTTCACGCTTGAATCGGAGGTCAAACTTCCCCATGGAAGCTCGCGAACTGGCGGAAAAGATCGCCTTGCTCCTCCTGGAGAGGGGGCACCTCTACGACGAGGACATCGGCTACGAGTTCGGCGTGGACGACTTCGAGGTCATCAAGGCCAAGAACATCCTCTGCCGTTACTACGGAATCGCGGTGGAGAAATGGAACCGCGAGGACGGTGAGGACCGCCAGGCCCTGTTCCTTCTCCCCGAGTTCAGCGGCCCCGAGGCTGCTGAGCTCATCAGACGCGTCTTCCACGATCCCGACTTCAAGACGAGGCGGAGGTTGCGGGAGGAGGCGCGCAAGTCCGAGATACGGGGAGAGGTGAGGGAGATCCTGAGCCGCCTGAAGGAGGAATGGGGCGATTTCCTTCCCCAGGGCAACACCGGCAATCCCGGGACTTGAGAGCCTCCAACCCAGGCTGCCGGGAAGACGATGAAGAAAAATGCGCGGCCGGTCGATATTTTCGCCGCTCTCATGAGCACCTTCAAGACAGGTTTTGCTTATCTCTTGTGGCCTCTTGCGGCCATGCCGTCACCGCGAAATCTCTCTCCTGCCGCTGTGTCGTCACCGCGACACGTAAGAGGGGGCAGACGAGGTGCGGTCACGGGGGGTCGGGAAAACCTTTTTTCATCCTCAGGAGTGGGTAAGGACCACTCTCTCCTTGCGACGCCTTCCGGCATCGCCACGCGCGTCGAACACGGGTCTCCCAGGAAAGGGGCCTGGAGCGGAAAGGGTCATTGGAACCTCACCCGGACCTCCAGGCGGGCTTTGCTCGTCCTCTCCCACTCCCAGGAGACCGGCTCCCCGCGCGACAGGAAGGCGGCCGTGATACCGGCCACGATCGGATAGTTGAAGGGGTTCTCCACACAGGCCTCCAGGACCCCGGCAGCGCCGCGGGTGAAAACGGGGTTTCCCATCCCCCGGTAGGCCAGGAAGAAGAGATCGCGCACCCTCTCCTCCGGTCCGCGCCTCTTCCACTCCAGCCCGGGAAGAAGGCGGCTCACGATCTCCTTTATCTCCCGCGCCAGAAGGTCGTCGAGCTCGGGGAGGTGGCTGCTCTTTATCTCCAGACAGGCGGCGTTTATCCCCGCCGTGTCCAGCATGGCCACCGTCTCCCCGTTGTGGGTATCCAGGATCAACCCCCGGGCGGTGTCCCAGGAGAAGAAGCTCACCGGGAAGGGAGCCTCGCAGTCCCCGCGCCTCCGGTAGACGATGTTTCCGGGGAGGGAATCCTCCTCGAGTCCGGTTATGTCCGCTGCATGAGCTTCTTTCCTCCCCACGGTGACCCCGAATCTCTTCTCCCCTTTCTCCTCCCAGAAGCTCACCTCGGCCTCCCTCCCCTCACCCGCCTGTACCGCTCCCAGCACGTCGCCGGCGAACAAGGCCTCGCTGTAGCATTGAGTGCACCCCACCAGGAGCTCGCGGCGTTTCCGGTAGGAGATCACACGGGCATCCGCCAGCCCCAGGATGCGCGCCTGTTCACAGAGGAAATCATAGAAACGCCTTCCCCCAAAGGGGAATTTTCCTACCATCTTTTTCCACCCGGTCATCAGGGAACGGACGTAAAGAAAGGCGTCCAACGCCTTGCAGCGGGTGAGGATATCCCCCGTCTCCCCACCCAACATTTCCGTTGCTCGCCGCAGGATGCCCTCCACCACCCTGCGTTCCATTATCACCAGCCTCTGGGAGGAATCGCGGCTCAGGATACGCCCGTCGTCGCTCCAGGAGTGATTGCGGGCGATGGAAAGGGGGACCCCGCAGTCCGGGCAGAGGCGTTGAAAGGGGCGCTTCAGGGAGAGGCCACGGGAGCGAGCCCACATCCCGTTCGGACGGGATGTGCCCTGATCCAGAAAAGGGCCCTTCCTCTGCCCGGGCGCGCTCCTCGCGTTGTCCATGACTTGAGATTCCGCCTCTCCCGGGCGCCGGACGGGCCTTTCTCCGTACGCGCCCGCTTCAGCCGTTTTCCAAAGAGCGCCGCGACGGCCGTCCAACGCCCCTAACCGTCCCGCGAACTACACCCGCCGGACTCGTCAATCCAGGTCGCACTAATTCTAACACGCCCCTCAATATGCATCGTCACCCGGCGGTGGGGACTGAAGCGCGGCTGGAAAAGGCGCACCCGCCACCGTTCCCCGCACTTGCCCCCACACGGCACGGGTCCGGGCATCCGGCTCCCCGTTCCACCGT
>JACVJH010000417.1 GCA_015711895.1 Candidatus Solincola tengchongensis
GTGGGGGAGAGGGGCCGGAAAAGACGGTGGAGAAGTTCTTCCAGGCCATGGAGAAGGGCGACGCCAAGATGATGGTCAGCCTCATCGAGCCCACGCAGCTCAAGAGGTTGAACAAGCAGATAGAGAGCTATTACGACAGCGCGGAGGAGCTCTTCAAGGAATATTACCACGAGACCTTCCCGGAGGGAGACCTGAAGATCACCGGGCTCCAGCTGAAATCGGAGGTCAAGGGGGACCTGGCCACGGTCACCGTTGTGGCCGGCACGGCCACCTATACAGATTCCTACGGTGACCAGGTGAAGGAGAGCGTGGACGACCCCGAGGAGGTCTTCACCAATACCGACTTCAAGCTCAAGAAAGTGGAGGGTACCTGGTACCTCATGCCCGAGTTCGAATAGCCCGAGCGTAGCCGGCTCAGGGGATCATGCGGGCACCGTCCTTGGGTCCCGGCTTTTCTCCCTCTCTTGGGACACCGGGCCGGGAGGCCTTACGGTTGCTGGGATATGATATAAAATGTAATCGCGCCCCTGTAGCTCAGTGGACAGAGCAAGGGATTCCTAATCCCTGTGTCGGGAGTTCGATTCTCCCCAGGGGCTCCAGCAAAAGATCAGGTCAGAGGGCATATATGTTGAAGGTGTGCGGTTTTGGAAGAATCCGCTCAGAGGTCTGCGCACGAAATGCGCACGAAACTTGAACCGCTCTTTTAGGTTTTCCAGCCTTTGCATCGGGGCCCTTAACAGTTTTCGTCCAGCTCCAAGAGTTGCATCTTGCTCATGCTGTATGCCTCGGCGGTTATCCTTTCTATTCTGTCAATCCACTGTACAAATTCAAAGTAGTTTGTATGTTGGCGTGCCCCATGAGCTCCATCAGGGCGCGGGGATTCACGCCGCCCGCTATGGCCAGCGAGGCGTAGAAGTGCCTGAGGTCGTGGAAGCGTATGTCCGGGAGGCCGGCGGCGCGCAGCGCATTCTTGAAGAGGGGGTAGAACTTGTCCCGGCCGATGGGGTTCCCGACCCGGTTGGGGAAAAGGAGCTCCTCCGGCTTGGGGTTGCCGCGGCTCTCTCGGTAATCCAGAAGGATGTCCTTGAGGATTCTTATCATGGGTGCGTTTCTCCTGGAATCCTTCGTCTTGAGGTCGGAGAACCCCTGCCCCGGCAGGTAGTTGCGCATGACCCGTATGGAATCGTTGTTGAAGTCGATGTCCGACCACCGGAGTCCCAGAATCTCCCCTTCTAGCAGCCCTGCCATGCCGGCGATGGCCACCATGGCACGCAGGTATCCCTCGCAGGCATTGAGAAGGTCAAAGAACCCCCGTGGCTCGATGATGGTTATCTCCTTGCGCTCCATGCGGGAGATCCAAATAGAGGGCGTATCCCGGAGGAAGAAGAGAAAGGGAAGCAAGGGCAAGGCGGAGATGCCGGCCTTCCCCGACCTGTGAGGCGCGATTTCTCGGCCACCCGCCCCGACGAGCTCTGGGTTGCGGACATCACCTACATCCCCATGTGTGAGGGCTGGCTCTACCTGGCGGCGGTCGTCGACGCCTTCGGAAAGCGCTGCTGCGGCCGGTCCATGAGGAACGATCTCACCGCGGACCTGGTCATAGACGCCTTGGGCATGGCGGTGACCTTGCGGAAGCCTAAAGAAGGGGTTATCCACCACTCCGACCTGGGAAGCCAGTACGGCTCTCTTTCCTTCGGCAAAAAGCTCCGGGAGTCGGGGGTCATCCCCTCCATGGGGAGCAAGGGCGACCCTTACGAGGGCGCCTGCGCGGAGAGCTTCTTTCCCACCCTCTAGACGGAGCTCATCCGAAGGGCTCGTTTCAGGACCCGAGACGAGGCCAGGCTCTCCATCTTCTCCTACATCGAGGGCTTTTTACAATCCGGAAAGGAGGCATTCATCCCTTGGCTACAAGAGCCCTGAGGAGTATGAGAGAATGTCTCGGTCATCTTTGGAGGAGAGGGCGGGAGACCCCGTCCTCACAAGGTGAGGTGCCAACTGAAACGGGGCAAGTCCATGTCACTCTTTGGCGCTAATATGACATGCATAGAAAAGATCGGGAGGTGAGGATGTTATGGATGAAAAGACATGTGGCACAAGGGAGATAATTTTCCAGAAAAGAGAAACAAAAGAGCCTCGGATCGGTGAAGACCATAAGGATCAGAGGGTTGAGGAATGCGGGAAACCTGACCCGGGATTGCTTGTAAAATTGCGCTTGAAATCCCTTGAAGCCATCGATTTCCCTATTGAAGAAGTTCGTGGGGAATAAGCCTGGATCTTGCTGGTGAGGTTATCAAGCGGGAAGAACTCGATTTACCTATGGAATAAGTTCGAAGGAATGAGCCTTTTACTTTTACATGAAGATCCGAGGGGGACGGGAAGAACTCTAGAAATCTTTGACTCTAAAGGGGTCGCTTTTCCGCCGTATGATCATCTTCGGGCAGCGGGAGGAATGCCAAAAAAGGAAACCCGCATGCGGTATTGTCCTTCGACGGCCATAAGATGGAACCGCAGGATGGGGACTGATGGGCACCAGGCTTGAGCGCTCTCGTAGTCTGCCGCTTGTAGTGGGCGGAGTGGAGAGGGAGTACGCACTGCTTCACCCTCGCTCGGAGGCGGGGAGCCTGATTCGGCTATGGATATGTGACCAGGTAGGGGATTCTCTCGAACTGGCGCTGAGAAAAAGGGTGGCCTTCATCGAACATCCGGAGGCCGATGGTGACGTCCTTTCGAAGTACATGCTTGAGGATGGCGGAAGCATAGGCCTTGAGGACATAAACCTTTTGGAAGTATCAACCCCCGAGTGTTACCATGGCCATCAAATTGCGGAATACCTTTCGAAGCATGAGCGTCTTCTCGCAGATGTCCTGAGCGGATGCCTTTTCCTCTCCCGAGGGCTGGTCATCTCGGGAGGCCCCTCCTTACTCCCAGGTTTCGAGCCCGGGTGCGAATATATAATGAGGCTCGGTTTCCACCTCAACTTCGCCGCTCACCTCACCCGTGAGCGGGGGATGGTGTTTTGCTCCCTGCTAGCCTTGCTGGCTCCCCTTCTGGGGGGAGGCGGCCTGGCCCCCTGGGGTTTTTCCCCCTGCCCTAGAGCGCTTATTACGAGGAGCTCCTTTCGGTGGGGAGGCCATGAGGCTTCCTCCAGCTCCATGGTGGAGCGTCTTTCTCCCAGGTTGTGTGACGCCGTGCCGGACATCCAACCGGAAAGCCGCGTTCACGTATCCTGTGTCGACGCCCCCCTGACCCGAAGGGGAGTGGTTCTGGCCTTCGAGTCCTGCCGGTTGCTTCTGGCTATCTCCCTATACCCCATAGGCCCCCTCTCGAATCTGCGCCTCTGCAGTCCGGAGAGGGCCTTTGTCGCCTCCAGCCGTTCCAATGCCGGAGCCCGTATCGAGCTCGCCAACGGGAAGAGCGCTTCCCTCAGGGAACTGCGCGAGGCCCTGCTGGCGGGGCTTGGCGAAGCGGAAAAGATGTTTGTCCTGAAACCGGCTCAGGGGCTGGCGCTGGACTCTCTGCGCAACGGCCTCCGCGCCCTGCTCGACGGGGATTTCGATTATCTGGCATCTTACTTCGATGCTTACCTCAAGAGGGATATATACAGGAGGCTCATGGAGGAGGAGGGCGTTTCCCTGATGTTTTTCGAACGCGTGGCCCTCCCCGCGGTCTTCCACGCCTCCCGGCTGTGCTCCGGCCTAGCCGAACTGCGCACCATGTCTCCGGTCGAGGTGAGGTCTCTTCTCAAGAAGGGGCATGGACCGGAGAGGAATAGGCGCAAGCTTCTTGCCATACTGGCAAGGGCCCGGCTCTCCCCTGCGGAGTTGCCCTCCCTCGCCGGCCTCGTGCATAGGATGCTCACGCTTGAGGTGAGGCTGCACCAGCTATACCCAGAGACCTCGCCCTTGAAGGACCACGAGGAGGAGCTTTGGCAGTCCTTCATGAAAGGGTGGCACATCCCTGCGGGGACCCCATTCCCCACCCGCGCCTCCATGCGGGGCGAGCTCATAAAGGCCCTGGGGGACCTGGAAGCCTACCGCTGCCGGGCGGAATGGTCGGCCATCTACATCTTCTCTCCCCATGAACTCGTGGGGGTGATTGCCCTACCGGACCCTTATGGGAGGACGGCTCACTTCCGCTGGTTGCCCCTTCCCGCCGAAGATTCGCGTCTTGAGGATACCCGGGATCTCTTTTTCCACTTGGACATGAGCAGGAGGTTCATCTTTTACCCTGAGGGAGGCAAACCATCCCCCAGGGGAGGAAGCCTTCCCTGCCTGCCGGACGGAGTCCCCGTTTTGCAGTACCTTCGGTTCGGAAGGGAGCCCGACCAGCTAGAACTCTTTGGCCACGAGAACTCGGAAAGCATGGTGGAAATAAAAGGGCTTTCGCCCCGTTTGCATTCAGGCCAGCTGAGCCTCTTTTAAGGTGGATGGGCTTGCGGCTATATTACAACTCAAACTCAATTTCAATCAATGCTTTTCAGATTATTTCTGATAACAACATGTATAAGCTCATGAAAAGACGGCCTCCTGCGATGCGTTCTCCTCAGAGGTGGTTAGAGTCCCCCGTAGTGGTGTATAAACCGAAAGCCCTCTAGCAAAGCAAATGTCACCGTGCCATCCTTCGGTAGCGTATAAGAATTTGTGTCTGGACTTTTAAAGCGATAATAAATAGCCTTCCTCCAGTAAGGAAAGCGATCAAAAGGAGGAAGGCTATGGCTAAACTCGATGAACATGCCTCAAGGGAAATGGTCACACAGCTAAGGGAAGAGGTCAAGCAGAGGGAAAAGGCTATCATGCAGAGGCTCATGGCCGAGGAGAGG
>JACVJH010000418.1 GCA_015711895.1 Candidatus Solincola tengchongensis
GATCACGGACAAGAAGAAGAGAGGGCGAACGGGCACCGGTGAATATGAGGGGGCCCTAAGCGATAGGGCGGACCTGAAGGGGGTTTGTGTCGAAGGGCAATGGCACCGGGAGCGGTCACGGACGAGGATAGAGGGCGAACGGCCGCCTTTAAGGTGAAAGACGTTGGAGTTTGGACGGGCCCGGAAAGAGGCATGTGAGCGGCATTGGTGCTGGAGCGGTCATGGATGAAGAGAGAGACGGCGAAAGGACTCCGGTGAGGGAAGGGGGGAAGGCCGGGAGGAAGACGTCCGGCCGTGATGGCCGGTCGCGTGAAAGAAGCACGGCGCCCGGAAGGCCTGCCCCCCACCGGGGGAGACCGTCAAGCGGAAGCGGGCCGGGTAGGAGGCCCCGGGCCAGGAGAAGCCGCCTGAGGTTCACGCGGCGTTTCTACATACTCCTGGGCCTCCTGGTGGGCATAATCCTGCTCGTGGTGTTGGTTCTTTCCCTTTCCGGCGGCAGCGGCGGCGATTTCCGTTCCCTGCAGGCGAGCGTAAAGCTCAGCGACAGCGAGCTCAACCGCCTCAAGGTGAACGAGCTCGGCGCGGTGATGATACTCGCCTATCACCGCATCGGTGACGAGGGCAAGCAGTCTCGTACGCCGGAGAATTTCCTCTCCGACCTGGAATATCTTTACGAGCAGGGCTACCGGTGCATCAGCCTGAGGGAGCTGGTGGCCAATCACATCACCGTCGCACCCGGCTACACCCCGGTGGTGATCACCTTCGACGAGTCCGATCCCAGCCAGTTCCGCTACCTCGAGGAGGACGGACGGCTGCAGATCGACCCCCGTTGCGCCGTGGGCATCATGGAAAGATTTGCCTCGGAGCATCCGGACTTCAACATGACCGCCACCTTCTTCGTCCTCCCGGAGCTCTTCGGGCAGGAGGAGTACGCGGAGGTGAAGCTCCGTTACCTCGTGGAGCGGGGTTATGACATCGGGGTGCATACCCTGAACCATGTGGAACTGGGCGGGCTGAACGATGCGAGGGTCCTCGAGGAGTTGGCCGGAAGCGTGCGCTTGGTGAAGGGGTACCTGCCGGATTACGAGCCTTTCGCCATAGCACTCCCCGGCGGTTCCAGGCCCAGGAACATGTCACTCCTTGACCACGGGGAATACGAGGGAGTGAAAATCGCTTTCGTCGCCGCTCTCCTGGAGGGCAGCAACCCCGCCACGGCGCCTTGCGACCGCAATTTCGACCCCCTGAATCTGCCTCGCGTGCTGGCCATGGATCCCTCCCTGGACACCTCGGACAGCGGCCTCTACGCCTGGCTGCGGTATTTCATGGAGAACCCGGAAAGGCGCTATGTGAGCGACGGCGATCCCTTCACCGTGACTGTCCCCAGGCACATGGAAGACCGTGTGAGCAGGGAGAAGCTCGGGGACAGGCGGCTGCGGCTGTACTGAATATCGTATAATCAAGATAAACATGGTTTACGACAGGCGCAGGAAAAGGATCTTCGCCCGCCGCTCGCTGGCAGAGCGGCTTTTCCCCCGTGCCAAAATAACTGGTAAGCGCGTTTCCCGGTCCGTGGCGGGACGCTCTGTTTCCATCCGTCGCCTGAAGCTCACCCAGAGGGCTGTGTGGTTGATGGCGGGCTTGGCCGTGCTCCTGCTCCTCGTCCTCCTCCTGACCGTTGGGCGTGGAAAACCGGCGGTGAGGTCGCTGGCGCCTCGGGAAGGGGCCCTGGTCTCCGGTTCGCCCCTGACGGTCAGGGCGGAGCTGAAGAAAGGCCTCCCTCTGGACCAGGTCCGGTTGACGGTGGACGGGGAGGACCTCACCGAGAGGGCGGCGCTGAGAGACGGAATGCTCACCCTGGAGGCCGGGCTGCCCGATGGGGAGCACAGGGTGGAGGTCACGGTCAAGGACAAGATGGAAGCATATTCCAATTTCGTGGTGGACAACACACCTCCCGATCTGCTGGTGGAAGGATGGGATCTCAGGGACGACGGCATAACGGTGATATCCGGCAGGGTGGAAGGGGCGAGTGCCCTATATCTCGAGGACAGGAAGGTGAGGTTTGCCGATGACGGCACCTTTAACCTGGAGGTGAACCGCAACGAACTTACCTCCGTGAGGCTGTCCGCTGTGGACGCGGCGGGAAACCGGCGCGAGATGGTGGTGGATACCGCTCCACCGCCTCAGGTCAAGGGAGTGCACGTCTCCATCTGGGTAGCGGCCAACCTCGACCTTTTCCGGAAGATGGTGGATCTGGCCAAGCGGACGGAACTCAACGGATTGCAGATCGACATAAAAGACGAAAGCGGGCTGGTAGGTTATGCCAGTCAAGTCCCCCTGGCGGAGGAGGTGAACAGCCACCTCAAGAAGGGAGGCGTGGACATCGAGCGGGTGATGGACAAATGCTGGTACAACGACATCTATCCCATCGCGCGCATCGTTTGCTTCAAGGACCCCATAGTGGCCTCCAAGCGCAAGGACCTGGCCGTCCACGCCCGCGGCGGAGGCCTCTGGGGCAACGGTCAGTGGCTGGACCCCTACAACCGCGAGGTGTGGGAATACATCCTGGGTCTGGCCCAGGAAGCGGCGCGCAAGGGCTTCAAGGAGATCCAACTGGATTACGTTCGTTTCCCCTCCGATGGCGACGTCACCACCTGCGTTTTCCCCGCCGACGACGGTCGGAGCAAGGAGGAGACCCTGGTGGAGTTCCTCAAGTACATGAGGGAGGGCTTGAAACCACTAGGGGTGGTCCTGTCCGCGGACGTCTTTGGCCTGACCGGCTCCCATCAGGGGACCATGGGTATCGGCCAGGACGTAACGGCCATGGCCCGTTACCTGGATTACCTCTCGCCCATGGTCTATCCGTCGCATTACAACCCGGGCGAATACCAGCTAAAGGACCCGGAATCCAATCCCCATGACACCGTGTACCTGAGCCTTGTCGACTTCCAGAAAAAGCTGGAGGGTACGGGGTGCAAGCTGCGCCCCTGGCTGCAGGATTTCTCCCTGCGGGTCACCTACGGGGCCTCCCAGGTGCAGGCCCAGATGCGCGCCTGTTACGAGCTGGGGATAGATGAGTGGCTCCTCTGGGACCCCAACTGCACATACAGCGAGGGAGCACTCCAGCCCGCAGAATGAGACGGCTCGCAAGCAACTCTTTGGGGTCGTGAGTTAAGGCGCATTGCAGGGCGAAACCGACCTTTCGTTCACTCCTCACACGATAGTCCGGCTTAAAGGCGTTGTCGGTTCGCGCTCTCACCGGGTGAATCGGCTCAGCCCTTAATCGAGGGCCTTCGCCGGAGGCAAGATCTCGCTCTTGGGAACAGAGGACACACAGGGCATCCTCCGGTTCTTGTGTGGTTCACAATCAAAATCGGATTGACGTTCCCCTTAAGGGCCTTCTCAAGAAAACAGCCTTCACTGTTGGGGCGTAGGGAGGACACTGAGCGCTCGCCGGTTCATGTGATGCTCGGCTTCCGACGGAGAAGGATCTTCAGGCGGTCGATGAGGGCCACCGGGAGGAGGGAACAGGCCAGGGCCAGTCCCCATCCGGAAGGGCCCATGTTCACCGTCCCGAAGAGGCGCATCAGCGGGGGGACGGTGACCACGAGCACCTGCAGGCCGGCGGAGGCGGTCAGGGCGGCCAGAAGGGCTCGGTTGTCGGTGTGGGACATCTCCGTGAAGGTGAGGGTCTCGGAGCGTGAGTTAAAGGCGTGCAGGAGCTGGGAGAGGACCAGGGTGGTGAAGACCACCGTCTGGGCCATGGCCACGTGGGAGGGGAACATAACGTACCGGGAGATGAAAAAGGCAGCCAGCGCTCCCAGAGAGAGGATGAAGCCCTGCGTCAGGATGTGAACCTGCTTCTCCCAGGAGAGTATGCCTTCCGAGGGGTCTCGCGGCGGCCGGGACATGATGTCCGGAGCGGGAGTGTCCACCCCCAGGGCCATGGCCGGGAAGCCGTCGGTCACCAGGTTCATCCACAGGACCTGCACCGCCCGCAGGGGGGTGACCGAGGCGAAGAGCATCCCCAGGAACATGGTCACTACCTCGCTCATGTTGCAGGAGAGCAGGAAGTAGATGAACTTCTTCAGGTTGTCGTAGATGACGCGACCTTCTTCCACGGCGTTGACGATGGTGGCGAAGTTGTCGTCGGAGAGGACCATGTCCGAGGCTTCCTTGCTCACGTCCGTCCCGGTGATGCCCATGGCCACGCCGATGTCCGCGTTCTTGAGCACCGGGGCGTCGTT
>JACVJH010000419.1 GCA_015711895.1 Candidatus Solincola tengchongensis
CGCTCTTCCGGGCCTCACCCCGGAGGAAATCGACATCATCATGGGCAGGGCCTTCGCCCGCCTGCTCAAGCTGGAGTGACCGCCTCGGGCTCCGCTTCCTCCTCCCACTCGGCGCGGGGCTGGGGCTTACCCCTGGTGATGAGGGTGATGACGGAGGGCAGGACCAATAGGCTGGCCGCCAGGGAGACGGCCAGGGAGACGGCGGTGATCAGCCCGAAACGGCGTATGGGAGCCATCTTGGAAAGCGAGATGATGAGGAAGGCGCCCCCGGTGGAGACCACACTGGCCAGTAGTGGCTTGCCCACCCGGACCACGGAGATGTCCAGGGCCTCGGCCACGCTCACCTCGTGAGGGGAATACTCCTCGAGGAAGCGGTGGGTGACGTGGATGCCGTAGTCGATGCCCATCCCGATGATCATGGAGGCCACAAGGACGGTCATCATGTCCAGGGTCCAACCCATGAGGGCCAGGAAGCCCAACTCCGCCGCCACCCCGGCGATGAGCACGGTGAGGGTGGCAAGCCCGTAAGTCAGGGAACGGAAGATGACCACCAGCACCAGGCCGGAGAGCAGCAAGGCGAGGATGGCGGTGCGGATCTGCGTGGGCACCAGGTTGCCGAGCATGGCCACGGTCATGGGGGTTATCCCGCCCAGCCGGTAACCCACATCCAGGGCACCGAAACACTTCTCCGCGGCCTCGCGCAGCACGCGGTCCTTCTCCATCATCTCGCGGTTATCCCTAGCCCCCTCGCTGAAGATGCTTATCAGGGCAGCGCGGTGATCGGCGGATATGAGGTTGCCCTCCTGGGGACCGAAGAGCCGGGCGATGGAGGCGAGGTCCTCCTCCGCCTCCTCTGGCGTCGCCGGAAGGGCGGCTGCCGATTCCGCCCCGGGCTCCACCTTCCCCATCTCCGTGCGGAAGTCCTGGATCAGCTCGGCGCTGCTCGAACTCCCGTTAGGGGTGAAATATGGGGTGGAGGCTACCTCCTCCTGGAAGCGCCGCATGGCCAGAAGGACCTGGGGGTCGAGAACGTCGCCGGTGATCAGCAGCACGTCCTGCTGCATGCCCCCGAAGACGCGCTCCTGACGGTACTGAGCCTGGAGAGAGGGTATGTCCTGGGGGGCCAGGGCTCGGAGGTCCGGGGTGGTGGTGAGGCGGAAGGTGCCCAGCACGCAGGCCAGGACGAGCAGTACGTAGATGGCCACCACGGCCCGCGGCCGGTCCTGGGAGATGCCGGAGATCCTCTCCATGAGGCGGTCATAACGCGAAGTTCCCCCGGCAGCGAAGATGGCCACCCCACGCGGCACCCTGGAGCTCCCCCGCCGCAACCTGCGGTTCTCCCGCAGGACCATGAGGGCGGGAAGGAGGGTCACGCTGAGCACGAAACACACCGCTATCCCCGCCGCGCCCATGAAACCGAACTGCTGCAAAGCGTCGAAGTCCGAGAAGCCGAAGGAGGCGAAGCCGAAGAAGGTCGTGATGCAGGCCAGGAAGATGGCCACCCCCACGGTGACCACCGCCCGGTAGGCGGCCTCCCTCTGGTCCCTGCGGATGCCGAACTCCTCGTAGAAGCGGCTCATCATATAGACCAGGTTGCCCAGGCTGATGCCCAGGACAAGCGGACCGAGCACGGCGGAGACCATGGTGTAGGGTATGTGCAGCCAGCCCATCAGCCCGTATATCCACACCGCGGAGACCACGATGACCAGGAGGGGAAGGAAGATGTCCGTCAGCCGTTGGAAGGTGAGGTAGAGGAGGGCCATGAGCACCAGCACGGCTATCAGGGCCAGGAGCCAGGTGCTCTGCATGACGTAGCTCTCCAGGTCGCGGTCGATGGAGGGATCGCCGGTCACCGTCACCGTGGCCGGTACCTCCCCGTCCTCGAAGTAGGAGTGGAAGAAATCCTCGAAACGGCGGGCCGCCTCTCTCGATTCCTCCGTGTTCAGGTCGGGGTTGACCTTTATCCATATGGCGGCGTAACGGTTGTCGCGGGAAAGGAGTGCCGAGCCCTCCTTCTCCACCGTCCACCTGCGGGCCACGGGATTGGTCAGGTACTGCTGCACCCCCTTCTCCAGGACCTCCTCGAAGGGGAGGGTCTTCCCGGGGTCGGAGGGATCGGGGACCATGGTACCCTCGCCGAAACGGATGATGGTGGAGATGTCCTTGACCATCGGCCCGTACTGCTTGCGGGCCTCATTCATCATGTTGCGGGCGAAGCCGGAGAGGAAGTGCTCCACGCTCACGTAATATTCCTCACCCACCTCGTCCGCCATCTTATCCTCCAGGAGGAGGAACTTCTTGATCATGGGATAAGAGAGGAGGTACTCGCTTTCCACCATGGGGACCTCGGTGTTGATGCCGCCGAAGAGGCGGTCCACGTCCTTGATGGTCCGTGAGGCCTCGTACTTGGTGGGTATGAGGTCCTTCTGTCCCGCCTTGACCTGGATGAAGCCCATGCCTGCGGCCACGGGAACGGTGACGGCGATGCAGGCCAGGACCACCAACCACGCGTGGTCACGGCATAGGCTCGCGAAGAACTTCAACCTTCCTCCTTCCCTCACAACGGGCACCCTTCCGCCCAGGAGCGGAGCGCTAAATCTAAGTGATGAAACCCCCGCCTCGAGCCTCCATTATATTAAACTTTTTCTCCCTCCTTTTGTCACAACCCTTCAGGTTTCCCCGCTGCGTCTCACCGAGGCCGGCGCGCTGGCCGGTGCTGATAAAAGGACGCAAGGGTGTTATATTCACATGGTCGGCATCCATTTCCGGGCCCCAACCGCGGGCCGGGCCCGAGGCGAGGAGGGACATGGCCTATCTTCTGGTGAGGCAGGCATCCGGTTACCGGGAGGAGACCCTCTCTCCCCTGGTCTCCGAGATGCTGGACCGCAGCGGAATCGAGTGGTCCGGAAAGAAGGTCCTGGTAAAGCCCAACCTCCTGGGCCCCTTCCCCCCCGATTCGGGGGTCATCACCCATCCCCTTCTGGTGAAGGCCCTACGCTGGGAACTTCGCCGGCGAGGCTGCCGCGTCATGGTGGGCGACAACCCCGGGGTGAGGGGTTACGGGATGGTGGCGCGCATGGCCCGGGTGACCGGGATGGACAGCGCGGCGGGCGAGGACTTCGTGAACCTCAGCCTGCGACCCCGCACGGTGAGGCTCCAATCCCCGCACGCGGACCATGTCTCCGTATGCTCCGAGGTCTTCGAGGTGGACCACTGGATATCCGTCCCCAAGTTCAAGACCCACATCTCCACGGTGATAACCGGCGCCATCAAGAACAGTTACGGACTCCTTGTGGGTGGGGAAAAAGCCCGCCTGCACTCTGTAGCCCCCAGGCCGGAGCACTTCGGGGAGCTGCTGGTGGAAATCTACGCCCTGCGCCCCCCCGACCTAGTGATCATGGACGCCGTCATCGGGATGGAGGGGAACGGGCCCTCCGGAGGGTCGCTGCGAGAGGTGGGACTGCTCCTCTCCTCCGACAACGGCGGGGCGGTGGACCTCGCCGCGTGCCGCCTCATGGGCGTGGACCCTCTCAAGGTACCTTCCCAGAGATGCGCCACCGAGAGAGGGCTCGCCCCCGCACGGCTGGAGGAGATCCAGGTTGAAGGCCACATCGATCCCGTACCCGGATTCCGGGTCCCCTCCACCCTGGCCCGCCTCGACCCGGGCGGCATCCTGCAGCGCACCGTATTCCGGCGCCTCTCCCGCCCCCGCTTGAGCGTGGACCGCAAGAGATGCACCGCCTGCGCCTCCTGTGTACGGGGATGCCCTGCGGAGGCTATAACACTCGAGGACTACCCGCGTTTCGACACCACGCGCTGCATCGGCTGCTATTGCTGCTACGAACTGTGCCCCCAGGGCGCGGTAAAGGTAGGAAGACTGGTGGACTTCCTGCGCCGGTAGCGGGCAGGAGTCCCGGAGGGTAAAATCTTTCCTGGAACCTCCACGCGGGGGCGGACGACTTCCAAGGGTTCTCATAAGCCGGAGGCGGGGGTAGCGGAGAGATGACCATCCTCACGGACCTCTTCGACCGTGAACTGGTCAAGCATCCGGAATACGTGCTTCTGAACTTCGAGGACCGCACCTATACCAACCTTGAGATATACCGGGAGGTATGCCGGATCGGCCACGCCCTCCTGCAGCTGGGCCTCGAGCCCGGGCAGGTCCTCCTGGTGCACATGGAGAACGTCCCCGCCTTCTCCCACCTCCTCGGTGCCTGTGTCAAGACGGGCATCGTCTTCTGCCCCACTATGTTCCTTATCAGCGCCGAGGAGCTGGCCTGGATGGCCGAACACTCGGAGGCCGCCTACCTGGCCACCACCCCCAACCTCCTGGAAAAGGCACGGCTGGCCTGTCCCCGCCTCTTCGAGAGCGGCAGGGTCATCCTCTGCGAGGGGGAGGAGAAAGGCCTTCTCTCCCTGCGGGAGATGACCGAGGGGCAGCCGGAAACCCTGGAGACCCGGCCGGACCTCTCCGACGACGACGTGGCCGTCATCCTCTACACCTCGGGGACCACGGGAAGGCCCAAGGGGGTCATGCTCACCCACCGCAACCTGGGGAGCAACGCCTATTCGGTGGTGGAGACCAACCGGGTGACACAGGACGAGGTGGCCCTTTCCGCCCTCCCCCTGGCCCACTCCTACGGGCTCACCGTCTCCCTGCTCCCCGGCATACGGGGGCTGTCCTGCGTGCTAATGCGCTGCTTCGACCCCGCGGAGGTGTCCCGGTGCACGGAGACAGGCGACATCCGTTGCATAACTCGCGTCCCCACCATGTTCATCCAACTCCTCAACCACCCGCACGCTGGCCGCTACAACGTGCGCAGCTGGAAACGCCTGCAGAGCGGGGCGGCTCCCCTGCCGGAGGACATCCTGCTGGCCTTCAAGGAGAAATTCGGCGTCTACATCTACGAGGGTTACGGTTTGACCGAGGCCTCCCCGGTGGTCTCCTGTCAGCGTCCGGACATCCCGGTGAAGCCGGGCTCCGTGGGCCCCCCCATCCACGGGGTGGAGGTGAGCATCCGGGACGACTTCGAGCGTGAGCTGCCCCCCGGGAGCCCGGGAGAGATCTGCGTGCGGGGCCCCAACGTGATGAAGGGGTACTTCAAGGACCCGGCGGAGACGGAGAGGGCCCTGCGCGGAGGATGGCTCCACACGGGGGACATAGGTTACCTGGACGAGGACGGCTACCTGTACATCGTGGAGCGCAAGAAGGACTTGATCATTACCGGGGGGTTCAACCTCTATCCCTCGGAGGTGGAGCAGGTCCTGGAGCGGCACCCCGCCGTACGCGAGGCGGCCGTGGTGGGCGAGCCGGACCCGGTCCGCGGCGAGGTGGTGCATGCCTTCGTGGTCCTCGAGCCTGGAAGGGAGGCCACCGCTTCGGAACTCATCGAGTTCGCCAGGGGGCACCTGGTCTACTACAAGGTGCCGCAGCGCATGACCTTCCTCGCGGAGCTCCCCCGGACCATTCTGGGAAAACCTTCCAGAAAGGAACTCAGGGACCTCCTCTTGCGCCGCTGATCCCTCGCGCTCTCCCGCCACCTCCCGCCGTTCACATCAGGGACATGCCGCGTTCCTCGGAGAAGCGGCGGCGCAGTTCGCGGAGGAGGGGCTCGCCCGGAGTCCGCTCCCCCCTCTCCACCTCGGCCAGCAGGGAGTGCAGTGCGCTGAGGAGGGGGACCCTGATGCCGCAACGCGAGGCCTCGCGCACCAGGAAGCCGGTCGTGTGGTCCCTCTCCGTCGCCCCGCCTGCCATCACGTCCCGG
>JACVJH010000420.1 GCA_015711895.1 Candidatus Solincola tengchongensis
AGACCGACGCGGCCATCAACCCCGGCAACTCCGGGGGCCCGCTTTGCAACAGCACGGGGCAGGTCATAGGCATAAACACTGCCATCTATTCCCAGACGGCCAGCGGGGGTTACGATGGGTTGGGATTCGCCATAGCCATCGACAACGCCAAGCCCATCATCGAGGAGCTCATCTCCAAGGGACGCGTTGTCCATCCCTGGCTGGGTTTCATGGGCAGCACCCTGGACCCGGATATCTCCCGCATCTACGACCTCCCGGTGGACAAAGGGGCCATCGTGCGCCGCGTGCTGCCCAACACACCGGCGGAGAAGGCCGGGCTCCTCTCGGGAGACATCATCGTCTCCATAGACGGCAAGGCCGTGGATTCCATGGACGCGGTGATGCTCGAGATCCGCAGGCACCAGGTAGGTGACGAAGTGACCATAGAGTTTTACCGGGGCAGGGAGAAGAAGGTCACCAAGGCAGTGCTGGAGGAAAAGCCGGTATCCTTCTGAGGGGAGCGCTTTCCCGCACCCCTTTATCGAGGCCCTCGAGAGCCGCTCCCGGTGGAAAAGCATCCGCACGGGAGACCCCGGCTCTCGAGGGCTTTCGCTCGACGGGGGAAAACCGCATCCCCTCTTCACAATTTCTTAACATAAAACCCTTACCCTGTATTCGGGGAATCGCGCGGAGGAGGGCGGGAGAGCGACTCTCGGCGGTGACTCGGCTCCGCGAGCGCGATTCGTCGCCGACTCCCGCGAGGCATCTCCCGAACCTGAGGCGCACAGCAGCGCCTTGAGGAGGCGTCGCGGCCGACGCGGCCGCGCGACGGGTTCTTCCAGAGGTGAAGACGAGGTGGCCAAGAAAGAGCTCATCCTGGTGGCTGACGACGAGAGGGAGATCGCGAGCGTCGTCCGGGCCTACCTGGAGAAGGAGGGTTATACCACCCTCACGGCCCACGACGGGGAGACCGCTCTCCGAATGTGGCACGAGCACCGCCCCTCCCTGTTGGTCCTGGATGTCCTCATGCCCGGCCTCGACGGATACTCCATCTGCCGCGAGGTGAGGAAGTCTTCCGATGTCCCCATCGTCATCCTCTCCGCGAAAGCGGAAGAGGAGGATAAGCTGCTGGGACTGGAGCTCGGAGCGGACGACTACGGGGTCAAGCCCTTCAGCCCCCGGGAGCTGGTGGCCAGGGTTCGGGCCATCCTCAGGAGGCGCGGATGTGAGACGGAACGGGACACGATCTCCGCGGGACCCCTTGTGGTAGAGCCAAAGGCACGGACGGCCCGGGTTTGGGACAGGGAGATCGCCCTCACCCCCAGGGAATTCGACATCCTGGCGGCCCTCGCCTCGCATCCGGAGAAGGTGTTCACCCGCGAGGAGTTATTGGCGGCCATTCTGGAGGATGCCACCTCGAGTTATGACCGCAACGTGGACACCCATATAAAGAACCTCCGGAGGAAACTGAAGGATGCGGCGGAGGGCTGGGCGTTCATCGAGACGGTATACGGGGTCGGCTACCGCTTCCGTGCCGGAAAAGAGAAAGAAGGCTGATCGCCGGACATCTTCCGCAGGACGCACGGGTCAAAGGGCTTGAAAAAAGGGTGCTGAAGGCCGCTTACGGATGGTCGTTTATCGAGAGGGCTTATGGGATCGGCCGCCGACCGAAGAGGTCGGGAGAACGCTGAGGGCACCGTCGCTCAATCCTTGGCCGCATCGAGGGCCATGAGCCTGGCGCCGCAAGGTGAGGAAATCTTTACAATCCATTCCCCTTTCCGCCATAAATCCTTAACTTCTCCGTCAGATCATCTTCTCCAGTGAAAGCCATCCGCCACGAGATGCCGGGAGGTGAAAATGAAGAGCGCATGTTTGTCCAGGGCGGCGCTCGCGACAGCGACGCTCACCGTAGCCCTTCTGGCCGCTGCCTCCTGCGCCGGCGGAGGCAGCGAGAAATCCACATCGACGGAGACCAAACTTCCGCCTGGATTGGCGGGCACGGACTCCACCGGCATTGCCGGCTCATCCTACGAAGCGGGGAGCGCTGCCGGCGATAACACTCTCCGCGCGGGAGCCTCAGACGAGGAGGAAACGGGTTCCGGGAACGCCTCCGCAGGAACCTCGACCGTGACCAAGTCGGTAACCCTCGACGGTGTGGAGTTCACGGTGGTGGCGGCCAAGCGGCAGGACGACAACAAGCTGGTCGCCTCATCCGGCACGCGGGAGGTGAGCGGGGATTTTCTGGAGGTGGAGTTAAAAATCAGGAACGGCGGGGACTCCCTGGCCAGCCTGTCCCGCTTTTCCTTTCGCCTCTGGAATCCCCACATCAACGCCGCATCCTACGACGATTATTACGGCAATGTGACCACCTACGGGGGTTATGTTTCCAAGAACATCATCTCCGCGGCGCTGCTCGACTACGCTTCCCTGCAGAAGGTGACCGCCACTCTCAGAATCGGGGAGGAGCTGGGCGACGTCTTCCTCTTCTTCGACCTCAATCCCCTGAGCGTATCCAGGAACGATGGTTTCACCAAGGAAGGCTCCAACCTGGTCATCTACGACACGGAAAGCGGCGAGAAGGTGGAGGTAAACCTGGCCGGTTTCCCGGACTGAGAGCGGAAGGGCGGTGACGAAATGCGTACCCGAAGATCGATGGCCACGGTTCGGGAAGCAGGTCCTTCAGCCTACGGAGAAGGGCGGTGAGAGAATGCGTTCCGTAAAAAGAGGACTCCGGAGCTTCATTCGCCACCCCCTGGCCAGCCTGGCGGTCATCCTCCTCCTTTTCGTGTGCCTGACCTTATCCCTCTCCATGCTTGCGGTCAGGATGGCCGCCGATTCCCAGGTGGAGGAGGTAAAGGGGAGCGTGGGTAACTACGCCGAGCTAAGGGTGAGCTCGCAATACCAGATGGAGGTCTTCCAGCAACAGAGAAAGCAGGACCCGGCCAAACGCCAGGCCGAGGCGCGCAAGATGTCCGAGGAGGAAGTGCTGGCGGAGCGGGCGCAACTCATGGTGCCCGAGGAACTGGTGGACGACTTCTCCAGGCAACCGGAAGTCGTCAGCTACGACAAGGTATTGGAGACCCGAGTCACCCTTCCGGAAATCGAGTCCGCCGAGCTGGCGAGCACCCTATCCCTGCGGGGTGGGCCGAGCTCGGGAGCCCTTTCCCCATCGGAGGAGAACTCATTCTTCTTCGAGGGGAACACCGACGGGGCCTCGGCCTCCGATTTCCTGAGGGGGGCCAAGGTCCTCGCCGAGGGATCCTTCTACACTTACCAGGACTACCTGCAGGCCAACCCGGTGGTGCTGGTGGAGAAGACCCTGGCCGAGGAGAACGGCCTGGAGGTGGGCGACACAATCACCGCGGAGATAACCGGCGCGCAAGGGCGCGACTCCGAGATGGAGCTAACGGTCAAGGGCATCTACGAGACGGTGGAGGCCGAACAGGAGGGCGAGACCCGCGACCCCATGGCCTTCAACCCCGCGGGAAGCAAGTTCTACGCCCCTCTCTCCGTGGTCCAGATCCTTAACGGTACCCCCGGGTACGTGGAGCTCGGCTGTTATTACCTGGACAGCGCGGACAGCTCCGCCGCTCTGCAGCATAAATTCCAGGATATGGTAATAAATGGAACTGAAGGCGGTGAGAGGTACGAGCTGGCCACCGATTACTCGGACTTCGAGGCCATCTCCGAGCCGCTGCACAAGGTGGCCAGGACATCGCTCATCGGCCTGGTCGGCGCTCTCGCCGCCTGCGCCCTGATAATCGTGCTGGCCATGGCCATCATCGTGGGAGGGCGCGCCAGGGAGCTCGGCGTGCTCAAGGCCATGGGAGCCACCCACCGCCAGGTCCTCCTGCAGTTCGCGGCGGAGATAACCTGCGTCTGCCTGGTGGCCGCCCTCCTGGCCATGGGGATGTCGGCGGTCATATCCCAGCGCCTCGGGGACTGGCTCCTCCGCGAGGACGCCCTCGCGACCTCGGAACAGGAAGCGCAGTCGGGACAGGGCATGCCCGTCATGGGTTTCATGGCCCGCAACCTGTACAAGGAAGGCGGCCGCTTCTCCCTGTCCGGGAGCGACAAACCGGAGGTGAAGCTGGAGGTGGTGTACCGAGGCGGCCTTCTCGCTTACGGAATCCTGATCCTTCTGGGCATAAGCCTGCTGGGAACGGCGGTTCCCGTGGTATGGATAAACCGGCTAAGGCCCGCCAGGGTACTGGCCATGGAGTGAGGTGATAAGAGATGGTGGCGGTGGAACAAGGGAACATGGCTGACCTTCTCGAGGTCAAAGAGGTGAGCAAGTCCTTCCGGGTTAAATCGGGTGAGGTGAGGGCGGTGGACGGGGTCAGCCTGCGAGCCCGTAAAGGGGAGGTCACCGTCATTCTGGGACCCTCGGGTTCCGGAAAGACCACCCTCCTCTACCTCATCGGGTCGCTGGAGAGGCCGGACGCGGGTGAGATAAATGCCTTCGGGGAGGACATCTGCCGTCCCGATGCCGACCTCATCGCTTACCGCAGAAAGAGAGTGGGGTTCGTGTTCCAGATGTTCAACCTCATCCCCTCCCTCACCGCTCTGGAGAACGTGACCCTTCCCATGGACCTGGACGGGGTACCGTCCGAGGAGCAGCGCGGCAGGGCCGAGAAGCTTTTGGCCGGGATGGGCATCGAAGGCCGCCTGCTGAGAGCTAGAGCCAGCCGCATGAGCGGCGGCGAGAAACAGCGCGTGGCCATCGCCCGGGCGCTGGCGAACGACCCCGACCTGATACTGGCCGACGAGCCCACCGGCAACCTGGATTCGGCCTCCGGCCGGGTGGTGGTGGACATCCTGGCCGGGCTGGCGCGCCGGGAAGGGAAATGCGTTCTCATAGTGACCCACGACGAGAGCATCCTGCGAGCGGCAGACTGGGCTTACCAGATGCGCGACGGGAAGCTCAGAGGCATCGAGGTGTGAGGGTTAGGAACGAAGAACACGACCCTGTCCGCCCAAGTGCCGGATTCTCGGGTGCGGCAGGGCCTGAAGGGAGGTGACGAAAGTGAGCCTGGAGAACGGAACTATGGGATCCTCCCTGCCGTCGGAGGAAAAGGCGACCTGTGGCCCTTCCGATACGGCAGGAGAGAAGGCCGCGGAGGAAGTCTCTCAGTTGTCCATGACGCCTACGCCGGAGACGGCCGGCGGCTCTGCCGCTCCGCCGCCGGTGGGAGGTGAACCCCGTGCCACAGGTGATGGACATCTCGGATGGTTCAGGCGCCACCGGGTGATGGCGGCTGTTCTTGCCGGGCTGGTGACCTTCGCCCTCCTCGGAGGGATGTTCGCCCTCGGCTACGCGGTGGGCAAACCGGACGGAGAAAGACCGGCCCCCGCGGGTCCCGTCCACGGGAGGCCCTGGACGGAGACTGGGCCCAACCATCCCTATCCTCGACTCAGGGAGAGGGGGGAAATCCCGAGAGAGAGGGTGGATCTCCTGAGGAGCTCCCGCAGGGAGCTCCTGGAGGTGGCGGCTTCCGAGCTGGGTATCTCCGTTGAGGACTTGGAAGAGCGGCTTGAGGAGGGGGCGAGCATCGCCGAGGTGGCGGAGGAGAAGGGGGTCTCCGCCGAGGACCTGGTGGACAGTTTGGCCTCCCGGATAAGGGAGATAGCCGACCGCCTGGCCTCGGAAGGGAAGATCAACGAATCCCGGGCGGAGGCCGTCAAGTCAAGGGCTGAAGCCCTGGCCTCTCTCTTCGTGCACGGCGGCCTCCAGGGTCTGCGAGGGCCCCTAAGAGAGTGAGCAGTAAATAGAGCTCTCCCCATGCACCCCTAAAAGATGCGGCCGTCCCGGCGACGGCCGCATCGCCTTTCCTGTCC
>JACVJH010000421.1 GCA_015711895.1 Candidatus Solincola tengchongensis
AAATGAAGGTGACCCTGAGTATAATCAAGGCCGACGTGGGGGGATATGTCGGCCACTCCGACGTGCATCCGGCCATGCTCAGCCGGGCACGGGAGGCCCTGGCGGAGGCCAAGGAGAAGGGGATCATCATCGATTATTGCCAGGCCAAATGCGGTGACGATATCGCCCTGATCATGACCCACGACAAGGGGCCGGACAGCGAGGAGATACACCGTTTCGCCTGGGAGACCTTCGAGGCGGTCACCGAGATCGCCAAGGAGCTCGGCCAGTACGGGGCAGGTCAGGACCTGCTCACCGACGCCTTCTCCGGCAACCTGCGGGGAATGGGGCCCGGCTTCGCGGAGATGGAGTTCGAGGAACGCAAATCCGAGCCTGTGATCTGCTTCCTGGCGGACAAGACGGAGCCCGGTTCCTGGAACTTCCCGCTGTACAAGATGTTCGCCGACCCCTTCAACACCGCGGGCCTGGTCATCGACCCCTCCATGCACGACGGTTTCCGCTTCGAGGTCCACGACCTCATCGAGGAGAAGAAGATCATCTTCAGCTGCCCCGAGGAGCTCTACGACATGCTGGTCTTCATCGGGGCGCCCTCCCGGTACGTCATCAAGCACGTCTTCCGCAAGGGCAGCGACGAGCCGGTGGCGGTGACCTCCACCCAGCGCCTGTTCCTCATGGCCGGGCGTTACGTGGGCAAGGACGACCCGGTGATGGCCGTGCGCTGCCAGAGCGGGCTCCCCGCCGTGGGGGAGGTGCTGGAGCCCTTCGCCTTCCCCTACACCGTGGCCGGCTGGATGCGCGGGAGCCATCACGGTCCCTTCATGCCCGTGGGGACGGACTGGGACACGCCTACGCGCTTCGACGGACCTCCGCGGGTGGTGGCTCTGGGCTTCCAGCTCAAGGATGGGAAACTTGTGGGCCCGAGGGACATGTTCGCCGACCCATCCTACGACAACGCGCGGCGGAGAGCGCTGGAGATCGCCGATTATTACCGTCAGCACGGGCCCTTCGAGCCGCACCGCCTCCCCCTCGACGAGATGGAGTACACCACCATGCCGGCAGTGGTGGAGAAGCTCAAGGACCGCTTCGTGCCCCTGGTGGGCGCCGAGCGCGACCACTGATGGGAAGAACTTGCCGGCCGGGGCAATACCCCGGCCGGTTTTTTCATGGGGGATTCCGTCTCAGCGGAGGAAGTCGTCGAGGTCCGCGTGGGCCCAGGGTTGGTCGTAATAACCGTGCAGTGACCACATCTCCCGGGACGTGTTGTCCATGAGGACGTGGTGTCCCTTCACGGATTGCGTGGTGTCTGTCCCGTAGTAGTCGCACCGCGCCGGGTTGAGGAAGTCTATTGTCCACAGCCCGCGGAGGTGGTCTATTCTGCCGTACCCCTCCTCGAGGAGCCCCAGCATTGTGAGGTACCTCCATATGGAGTCGGCCTTGTGGGGTCGCAGGGAGGGAAAGGTGATGGCCTTCCAGGGAAGGACATAGTGGTTGGTCATGGCCACCAGGTCGGGATGGCTCTCACCCTGCAGGGGCAGGATCTGTCCCAGTGTGGAATTACCGTTTTCTTCCATTCGGCGGAGGAGGTCCACAAGGCCCTGTGGGTCGGTGTAGGCCATCCCCCTCACCATGACTCCCTGCTCGTCCGGTACGCCGGCTTCACCGAGGGCGGCTCGAAGGTCGGGAGCGGTGAGGTTTGATGGGGTCCCGTGAGCGCAGCACTCCGCGGGTCTCGAGACGCTTCCCTGCGGGAAGAGCCAGGGAAAAAGGGCCTGCAGGAGCCCGGAGAAGAATCTGCTGAGGTAGGATTTGAAGAGATCCTCGGGAGGGGCCAGGCTGCTGGCAGTGGTTTCGAGCACCACGGCCTGCCCGCTCTTCCCATCGGCGAGCATGTACAGCCAGGGTACAGCACGGTCGGAGTCCCGTATGAGGGAAACGGCTTCCTCCAGCGACCCGCCGTACTGGACGGCCTTGCGGCAGAGGAGCAGGGTCCCCTCGCCGGTTATGATGGGCCGGAAGAGCACCGAGGCCACCATGTCCATGCCGCAGCTCACGCCCTGGGAGTTGAGGGCCGTGGGCACTCCCACGAACCCCGGGGCCGCGGAGGCGATGAAGGGGAATCCGTTCTCCGGCCTGTGCACGATGAGCAGTGCCTCGTCGGAGAACACGCCCCCTCCCGTGGGGAACATGAAGTCGCGTCCGTGGAAGGTCCTGCCGTCCAGGGTGGCATTCCCCGAGGCGGCGAATTCGTTGCAGAAGATGGCGGCGAAACCCACGAAGACGCTCTCCAGGACGTCGAAGCCCAGGTTGAGGGTCAGGACGTCTTGGAAAGTGACGTCGTAGCCCTCCTCGCGGCAGCCGTCGGACAAGCCTCGCATATCGTCGAGGAATCCGCGCGGGACGGCATCCATATTGGCGGTGACGATGAGCTGCAGTACGGGCCAGAGGAAGCGCACCAGGTCCCGGATGGTCTGGGGATCGAGGTCTATGCCCACGCCGGGCAGCATCTCGGCGATGAGGTTGAAGATGAAATCGTGGGTCATGCGGTAGACGGACCGGGGGCACAGCCTGCCGGCGGCGTATCCTCTCCTGTAGGCATCCCCCTCCAGGTAGAGCAGCCTCATACCCGCCTCGTTCTCCGCCAGGTAGGATTTACCGCATGAGGCCACGGGCAGGTAGAGGTCGGAGGAGATGGGGTTGGAGAGGCGCCCGTAAAGGACGTCTATCCTCGCCGACGCCGGCCGGCTCGTGCGGTGTCCGTCGCTCACCACCAGCTTGACGCGGTAGACGCCCTCGACGTCTGCCATAAAACAGGGTTTCGGGGAGGTGGGGTCGCTCAACTCCGCGGCGCTGCCCGGGGGCCTGGAAGCCAGGGTCCACAGGAAGGTCAGGTTTTCGCCCTCCGGATCCCGGCTTCCCGTGCCGTCCAGCTCCACCTTCTCCCCCTTGACCGCTTCTTCCGGTGCCTTTATGGAGGCCACAGGGCGGCGGTTCGCGGCCGGCTTCGTCCCCGCCTGGGCGGCCCCCGGCAGGGGGTAGGCGAAAACGAGGAGAAGTAAGGCAAGCGAATACACCGCAGGCCTAAAAAGCCTCGAGAATCGGCCGGGAGCGCGTACCGGGTCCGCCATCAGAATCCCCCCTTGTCGGCAATCCCCTTAGTTACCGGAACACTTTCGGCATCCGGAACTACTGATAAGTTGTGATGTTGACTGTATGGTTTATTATGGAGTCCGTATTACGTAAAAAGTTAGCATAGGCGAAGCGGGATAATCAATCCGTGAGACCTTTTCGTTGCTGTCCAGAAAAAGTAGGCACCTCATCCCGACAAAACCTCAACACGCTATCCTCTCGTATCCCGCAAGAGCTTTAAGGACGTCCTTCACCCAGGGGTCTCCGCTCCTTGTCTCAA
>MU158665.1:0-920 GCA_015711895.1 Candidatus Solincola tengchongensis
GCGAAGGGCCCAACCTACGCCGCCTCTTCCGGGAATACCATGACAACATCACCGGGAAGCTGCCCTGGTGGAGGGACGAGGTGGCGCCCCGGGCCGAGCTGCGGGCACATATGTGGGAGGGTTTCGAGATCTTCGTGGGGCTGGACCGGAGGCTGCGGGAGATGCCCAGCGTCACCGACGGGATGATCCTGGTGGGGGACGCGGCGGGACTGGAGGGCACCGAACTCTGTGACGGCGTCCCTGCCGCCTGGTTCTCCGCGGACATCGCCGCCCAGGTCGCCGTGGAGGCCCTGCGCGCGGGCGACGTTTCCAGGGATTTCCTGCGTCGCTACGAGGAGCGGATAAAGGACCATCCCATCATCCAGTGGTCCATCACCGCCACCAACCGCTACAACCTGCGCTACGCCCAGGAACATCACGACCTGGAGGAGCTGAAGAGATACGTGCACAACGGCTGGGGCCTCGGCGGGTTCACCCACATGAGCACACCCCTGATGAAGGCCATCCTGCGCTCCCTTCAGGAGAACCCCGCTGTCCTGAGCTCCTGGATCCGGATGTACTTCCGCTACTTCTACAACTGGCTCCACGAGCGTTACGACTACAGCGAGGGCAAGCCCGCTCCGGACCGCGCCGGGGTGCGGGAACCCGTGGTCGCCCAGTTCATCTTCAAGGCGGGCCTGCGGGGACTGGATACCTTCCTCCGTGCGGGAGGTCCTTTGATCCGCGCCGCAGCCCACCTCCTGGAGCCGCTCTCCATCTTGGCCAACCCGGTCATGAAAGCGCTGCTCCCCCTGGTGGAAGCCCTGGTTCGGGGAATGGTCAGGTTGGAGCCGCTCCTGCAGCCGGTCAGCGACAGGGTCATCGATTTCATCCGCCGCGCCGACCCGTCGACCTTCGACCAGCCTCACGGCTGACCCCTT
>MU158665.1:930-3820 GCA_015711895.1 Candidatus Solincola tengchongensis
GGTGCAGGACAGCCGGGTTCGGATGTACACCATCCGAGAGTGCCGGATCGCCGCGCAATACGCGCTCGCCGCGGGGTCAGGAAAGCACCTTCCTGACCACCTCCATCACTTTGGCCGGTTGGAAGGGTTTGGTGATGAAATCCTTGACCCCGGCCTCCAGGGCCTCCAGCATGAGGTGTTTCTCCCCCAGGGCGCTGCAGATGATGATGCGGGCCTGGGGATCGAGGGCCAGGATGTTGCGCACCGCGGTCATGCCGTCCATTTCCGGCATGTTGATGTCCATAATCACCAGGTCCGGTTTCCAGCGGTTGTAGGCCCAGATGGCCTCCGTGCCCGTCTCCGCCTCCACCACCGCGGTGTACCCGTTCTCGTTGAGTATGTTGCGCAACATCATGCGCGTGAACAGAGCGTCATCGGCTATGAGTATGGTCTTGGCCATTGTCTTCGCCTCCGCCTACCCGCCTTCCGCCCGTTGGAACACGACCCATCGGGCTTACGCCATCATGTATCGGTAAACGCGGCGCGGACATTGAGGAGCGTGCCGCACCGCCAACGCTCTCACGATGTGAAGAGGATCAAGCTCCGGCACGGCATGGACCCAGAAAGGCGGCGGCCCTTGGGTGATGCCTCCTCTCCTGAGGAAGAACGGAGGGATAAGCATCAGACACGGGCTTCTATATCCGGCTGTCCATGCGCGTATCGCAGGATCGGCGGCCACAAACAGGCGACACTCGCGTCGCTCCTCACCCTCCACGTATGCTCCACCCGGCCGTGAGGAGTACCGGGAATCGCCTGCGAAAGCATCGTGCTTCGAAATCTTGCTGCCGTGCTTTCGTGTCGCGAGTCCGTTGCCCGCGCACGGTCATCGGGCGGATCGGCGTCCATTCCGCCTTATGCGGGCGCCGTCGCAGCCCTGCGGAAGGGCGGGAAACCTGCTCTTGCGGCATTCGGCGTCCGCCCGATTTCCATTTGCCCTGCTGAGAGCGGGCGAGCGCGCTCATCAGGTCACGGCCTCTCGCAACCCGGGTAGGAGCGCAGGGTGAATTCCAGGCAGGCCCCGCCGTCGTTATAGGCCCTTATCTCCCCGCCGTAAGTCTCCACCAGCCTCTGGACCGTAGAAAGGCCCACCCCGGTCCTTCCCTCCCTTCCCTTCCAGAAAGGCTTGAAGAGGTTGGCGAACTCCTCGGGTTGGAAGCCGGGGCCGTTGTCCCTGACCAGGTAATGGATCGCCTCGCCCTTCATCCCCAGCTTGCGGACCTCCACCAACCCCTCGTCCCGGGGGGCGAAACGCAGGGCGTTGTCCAGGAGGTTGGCGAAGAGCTGGTAGAGGTGGGCGCGGCTGGCGCGGAGCTCACCCAGGTCATCGTCCACTTCCACGCGCACCCCCTTCTCACGGATGAGGTCCTGACGTTCCTCCACCACTGCCCTGACCAGGGCGGAGACGTGCACCGGGCCCACCCTCCCCGAGAGCTCCCTCTCTCTGGCCATCTTGAGGGTCTCCTCGATGAGCTCGATAGCTCTTCGCGAAGAGGAGGTGATCATCTCAGCCAGCTCCCGGAGAACGGCGTCTTCCCCCCCTTCCGCCTCCAGCATCTTCTCCATGGTCTGCGCCGCGGATTGGATGTTGGCCACCGGGCCCCTCAGGTCGTGGGATATGGCACGGGCGTAGGCATCCAGCTCCTCGTTGACCCGGCGCATGATCTCCTCCGCCCGCGTCCTCTCCGTGACGTCCACCCCGAGCCCGTAGAAATACTCCAGCTCCCCGTCTTCCCGGAAGACCGGCTTTCCGTGCCACTCCACGACAAGCTCCTGGCCGTCCCTGGCCTTCATCAGACTTACATTCACCGTAAGGCTCCTCGTTCTCATCAGGATGTCGAAGATCCTTGCCAGCGCAGGCCGCTCTTCCGGGGGCACGAAAGTTGCCGCAAACTCCCTCCCAACCACTTCCTCCCTAGTGTAACCAAGCTCTTGGAGCATCATGGCGTTCATGTTCAGAACCCTACCCTGGGGGTCGATGGCCACGAAGAAGAGGGGCAGGGAATCGATGAGCTCCGAGCTGAACCTCCTCTCCATGAGCAGGTCCTCGCGCACCTTGCGGTGGGAGGCCAGGTTCCTGAGCCAGTGTTCCAGCCTGGATTCCTCCAGGTCCGGGCCCAGATACTCCTCCGGCGGTATGTAATAGAAGTTCTCGTAGAGGTGCTCCCCCACGACCACCAGGGGATGCGTGGTGACGACCTCCAGGAGCAGCCCGGCACGGAAGACCCGGCGGTCGTACTGGCAGAGGGCCAGGCACCCGCTGCCGGGGAAGAAGAGGTTGAGCTTGGCCTCGTACTCTATGAGCCTCTCCGAACCGGGTATCCCTTTTAGGGCCCAGCTCATCTCCCCGCTGACCCGGAGGGCTCGATAGCCCTCCATGAGAGCCCGTTCCGTCTCCCCGCGCAGGAGCTCTATCATACGGTCGGGGTCGAAGGACCCTCCCTCGGTGTAAGCCTCGTCGGAGGCGAGGATGACCAGCTGCCCGCGCTCCAGAAAAGGCGCGGCGTCCAGGCCGTCCGCATGCAGGTAGGCCAGGATGTTCGAGGCGGTGTGGGCGTCCGCTATGTACAGCACCTTCTGTCCCCGTTCCAGGCCGCGCCGCAGGAAGGGAGCGAGCAGCAAGCGGTGTTCCTCCTCGCTGCGATAGATGCAGCAGAGGTGGTCCCCCGGCTCCAGCCCTTCCAGCCTGCGCAATGCATTATAGGTCATCCTGCATCCTCCCTCTTGCGGAGCCCGTGGCTCGCGATGACCGGGTTTTAGGCATATCCATAATATTACACCTTTCCCGCGAGGGGGCTTGTGAAACGGAAGACGGCACCCTCGCCCGGCCGCGGCTCGTTCCATATGCGGCCGC
>MU158665.1:3830-5373 GCA_015711895.1 Candidatus Solincola tengchongensis
GATGGAGGGCGTCCTCCACCTGATAGAAGCGCTCGAAGACCCTCCCCCGGTCTTCCTCGGGTATGCCCTCTCCCCGGTCCAGCACGGAGACCGGGAATTCTCCGTGCCCTTCCGAGAGTTGAACCCCCGCCTCGGAACCGGGTTGGGAGTAGAGTATCGCGTTCTCCAGGAGGATGCACAAGAGCTAACGCACCCTCTCCCCATCCCCTTCCAGGTGGCACTCTCCACTAAACGTGGAGACCCGGAACCGGTTGGTGAACCCCATACCGCGCATCTCCCCCACCGCTTCCTCCACCATGGAGAGCAAGTTTACCTCTCCCTTCTCGGGACGGAACCTCCCCCTTTCCATGCGCGAGACGTCGGGGGGCATCCCGGCCAGGCGCGTCAACCGGTCCGCCCCTTCTTCCAGGGCCCTGAACATGCGTGTATGGTCTTCCACCCCGAGTTCCTTCCAGCACTCACGCAGGGTCACAGCATAACCCTTGAGCACCGTCGCCGGGTGCCGGAGCTCGTGGGAGGCGATGTCGATGAAGTCCTTCAGCTCCTCCTCGCGCCGCAAGCGATCCTACTCCAGGGACAGGGCACGGGCGAAGGTCTCCGCGACCTCCACTTCCTCCGGGGACCAGTCACGCCTGGCTTGGTTGTAGGCGACCAAACAACCTGTCGTCCTCCCTCTCACCATCACCGGACATATGAGGGAGGAACGAAAGGCATGACGGGGGATGAAGCCGGAAGCGTCGACCGGCGGCTGGCAATCCTTGTTATGAACGCGGGCCCGAAGGCCTCCTCACTCTTCTCCCGGCCGAGAGGATGAGGCCGTGACGAACACGGCGACGGCAAGGTAATACCTCGCCTCGGGGCCGGGATATGGCCTCCGGATCCCCTGCGGGCTGCACGTGTCCCTCCGCTGGGTTAAAATTTATGTCATAAGTAAAGCAAACGCTCTGGGCAGCGCGGAGAAACTTCGTTCCGGTCAGAGGTAGAAAATGGAAGTGGACCCGAAAACCAAGGCGGCAAGGAAGTCGGAAGGCGGTTACTGTTTTCCGGCCGAAGGGGAACAGGCCTCCGGGGATGGGGAAGCCCCCGATCCCAAATCCCACCCGGATTTCCTCCGCCGCCTGGTCGAGTATACGCTGGACATGATCTCCGTCCTGGATGCCGAGGGACGGGTCATCTACAACAGCCCCTCGCTGACCCGGTACCTTGGCTACCTCCCCGAGGAGCTCGAGGGCCGTTCCGCCTTCGAGCTCGTGCATCCTGAGGATCTGCCCCGTGTCCTGGAAGCCTTCCGCAAGGGGACGGCCGCTCCAGGCGTCACGGAGAAGGTGGAATACAGGTACCGCCACAAGGACGGGAGTTGGCGCTTCCTTGAATCCGAGGCCGTGAACCTGCTCCACGACCCCGCCGTCCGGGGCATGGTCATCAGCTCCCACGACGTATCCGACCGCAAGCGTATGGAGGAAGAGCTGAGGGAGTCCGAGGAGATGCACCGCAGCCTGGTGCGGGCTCCCCCCGACGCGGTGCCCGTCTCCGACCTGGAGCG
>JACVJH010000425.1 GCA_015711895.1 Candidatus Solincola tengchongensis
TTTCCAGAGAAAGTGATTGTCGCGCGGACGCCCGAGATGCTGCACGAAACCGCTGGACGTCCTTTAGCGGCTGGACGTCCTGGATAGAATTGGCAAAACTCGAGGAGGTGAGCCATGTCCTCCGAAAAACCGGTGATCGGGCTCTCATCGGCCACAGCCGAACAGCCCAACACCTCCAACGACTTCTACTTCTGGCTGGCCCCCGGGGTGGTCGTGAACCCATTCGACATCGTGGTGGCCGAGCAGGACCTGGCCGGGGAAAGGTCCCGCACTGTCGGGATAGTGACCTCACTGGATCACAACACGGACGCCCCATCCCACCTATCCAATTTCGTCTCCAACGATTTCGGGCGGGTGAACGTCACGCTGGCCACGGCGAGGCAGGGCACCACCGTGGCCCACGCGGCGGTGCTCACCAACGACCGGGGCGTCTACATGCCGGTGATGAACGACTGCCGCGTGCGCTTCGCGGACGGGGAAGGCATCCTCGCCGCCCTGGGCATCGACCAGGTTTCCGATCGCCACCGGGTGCCCGCCGGGCTCATCGAGCTGTCCAACGGGACGCGGGCCGTGGTCTACCTCGACAGCCGCTACATCCTGGGTCCGGAAGGCGCCCACCTGAACATAACCGGCATCTCTGGTTTGGCCACCAAGACCTCCTACGCCGTCTTCCTCATCCAGTCCATCCTCCAGCAGGCGGAGAACCGGGACCGCGTGGGGGTCGTCATCCTCAACGTGAAGCACAGCGACCTTTTGACCATCGACCAGCCGGCCAAGGGCATATCCGGCGAGGAGCGCGCCCTGTGGGAAGCGCTGGGCCTGGCCCCCAAGCCCTTCGAGGACGTGCGCTACCTCCTACCCTGCGGCAAGCACACCCTCAAGGACGGCAGGCCCAACAGCTTCCGCGTCCCGGCGCGCAACAAGACCCTGTACGCCTATTCCCTGAAGGACACCTACGACAAACTGGACCTCCTGCTCTCCAACGTCCCCGACCCTTACGAGACGGTGGACGCCCTCGTCGGGGAGGTGACCCAGGGCCTTTCCGACCCCCAGACGGGGGAGTGGAGCCCCCACGGGATATGGAGAGACGTAAAAAGTTGGGAGGACCTCCTCGAGGGGGAACCGCTGGTGGTGGACGGACAGCCCCAGCAGGTGGGAAACGTCCGCGCCGTCTCGGTGGGAAGGTTCCTGCGCCTGCTGCGGCGGGTGGTGCAGACCCGCCAGTCGGGGATATTCGTCGAAAGCCGCCCCCGCAACGTGAAGAACCTGAGCCAAGAGATCGCGCGGTTGCGGGGCGGCGAGACGGTGGTGGTGGACATAGCCCGGCTGACGGACGACGAGAGGACCCTGGTCTTCGGGGACATCCTGCGCACCATATACACTCTGTACGCGGAAGCGGACGGGGGAGGCGGTGAGCTCCCGGAGAAGGTCATCATCTTCGTTGACGAGCTCAACAAGTACGCGCCGGCCCAGGAGCAGCAGTCCTCCATAGCCAGGCAGGTGCTGGACATCGCCGAGCGCGGCCGCTCGTTGGGAGTGGTCCTCTTCGGCGCCGAGCAGTTCATGAGCGCCGTTCACGACCGCGTGGTGGGCAACTGCGCAACCACGGTGGTGGGAAGGAGCGGCTCCGCCGAGCTCACCTCCCCGGCCTACCGTTTTCTGGACCCGGAGGTTAGGGCCAACATCCCCCGCCTGCGCAAGGGCGAGCTGGTCCTGAGCCACGCCACCTTCCGGCAGCCCATCCGCATACGCTTCCCCCGCCCGGCTTACTTCCAGGAAGGGACGGAGGAGGGATGACCTTAATTTCCACGCTTTTGTCTCACTCGTAAGGTAAAATCTAAATCATCGAAGGGTTTAAGCCGATTTCTCTTGCCGCTTGTCCGTATTTAGATTGCAAGGGAATTGCAAGCCATGGCCGAACTCGAGCAGCTGCGGGAGGACACGGTCATCCAGGGCCCCTTCTTCGACGAGAGGGTGCGCATCATAGCCGTCCGCAACCTGGGCGACGGCCAAGTGAACATCATCGGGGAGGGGCTCAAGACCCATGCCGTGCACAGGCCCGTCATCCCCCTTTCCGAGCTGGAAAAGATAGAGGTGGTGAGCCAGAGGTCCCTGCGCTTCGACGGCGACCCCGAGGCCTTCTTCCTCTTTATGGAGGCCCAGCGCATGCGGAACGCCTACCAGTTCGACCCCCTCTACGCGGTGAACGTCTCCATGGTGGACCCCCTCCCCCACCAGATAGAGGCCGTCTACCACTACATCCTGAAGAACCCGGGCATACGCTTCCTCCTGGCCGATGACCCCGGGGCGGGAAAGACCATCATGGCCGGCCTCCTCCTCAAGGAGCTCAAGTATAGGGGATTGGTGGAGAGGACCCTCATCGTGGTCCCCGGCCACCTCAAGGACCAGTGGGTGCGGGAGCTCAAGGAGAAGTTCTCCGAGACCTTTCGGGTGGTGGACCGCCCCGCCCTGGATTCCTCCTGGGGGCGCAACGTGTGGACGGAGGAGAACCAGGCCATCGCCTCCATGGACTTCTGCAAGCAGGACGAGGTCATGTACACCCTGCAGGACGTCCCCTGGGATTTGGTCATCGTGGACGAGGCCCACAAGATGTCCGCCTACCGCTACGGGGAGAAGACGGACAAGACCAGGCGCTACCGGCTGGGGGAGCTCCTCTCCAAAAACTCGCGTTACCTCCTCTTCCTCACCGCCACCCCCCACCGGGGAGATCCGGAGAACTTCCGGCTCTTCCTCGACCTCCTGGAGCCCGGCTTCTTCTCCTCCACCGAGATGCTTTCCGAATCCATCCGGGAGAAGGACAACCCCCTCTTCCTCCGTCGCCTCAAGGAGGACCTGAAGAACATAGACGGGAGGCCCCTTTTCCTCCCCCGCCACGTGCGGACGGTGAAGTACCGCATCGGGGAGAACCCCGAGGAGTTCGAGCTCTATAACGAGGTCACCCGCTACGTGCGCTACCACTACAACAAGGCCCTGCAGA
>MU158666.1:0-2445 GCA_015711895.1 Candidatus Solincola tengchongensis
TGCGATTTTCTCTTCCCGGAAAGGCTTCCGTGGATTCTCCATCACCCTCACTGCCATGCTGCGTTCCCGCAGGCTGACGATTCCCTCTTCCCGGAAAGGCCTCCATGGACGACGGAGATATTATAGCCGCTTCTCCTCTTTTCACCGCCCCGCCGCTCCGAGCCGCCTCCCTTTATCCACGCGGCTCCGGCTCCTCTCCACGTCTCCTTCCCTTCTGCCGCACGTGGTCTAGGTCTTGGTACGGAGGCCCTAATCCCGACCCTCTCGGGGTCTCTTCACCCCCCGCCGCCCTCTCTCTCCCTGCGGCGGGACGCAACCACCGCCTGTCCAAGAGAGATACCGCCATCGTTGCAGGGCACCCTGTGGTGCAGAAGGCATCGGAACTCCTCCCTCTCGAGGAGCTCCACCACCAGTGGTGTGAGCAGGCGGTTCTGGAAGACGCCTCCGCTGAGGGCCACACGGTCCACGCCCGAGTCCTCCCTTATAAGACGGCAAATCTCCACCATACCCCGTGCCAGCGCGGCGTGAAAACGAGCGGCCACCTCCGACGGATCCCGACCGTCCTCAAGATCCTCGAGGACAGCGAGGACCAGAGGGCGGGTATCCCAGACCATGGGCCGTTTCCCGGCTTCGATGTCCACGGGATAGGCTCTCACGCGAAGTAAGTGAGGGGCTGAGGAGGCCAGCGCCTCCAGCTCACAGGCTGCCTGGCCCTCATAGTGAGCGCGAGTCCTCAAGCCCAGGATGGCGGCCACGGCGTCGAAGAGGCGTCCCGCGCTTGAGGTGCGCGGTGTGTTGAGCCCGCTCTTCACCAGGGCTGCGAGGGCCGACCCCCTCGATGCGGTTCCCTCCGCGCCGAACCCCAAACCGCGGCCGCCGTCCTCCGTTCCACTCGGTCCGCGGAATCCGAAACCTTCCTTTTCCGTAAGGACCTCTACGGTGATCGGAGCCACGAATCGCCGGCGGCCGCGCCCTCCGGCAAGCGATCCCTCTGCGGACTTCCGCTTTTCGCCCTCTTCCGAGCCGTTCTCCCTCATGAGACACATGGAATATAATTCCAGCACCAACCGTTCGTCGCCGCCGAAGACCTCCCACAACAACCCGAAGGCCATGCGGTCCAGCTCCCTGACGCAGGCCTCCCCGCCGGGCATGGGGAAGGTGCGGAGATGTCCGGCGCGCTCGTACTCCACCTCATCGCAGAGGAGGAACTCCCCGCCCCATACGCTGCCGTCCGTCCCGTAGCCGGTCCCGTCCCAGGAGACGCCGATGACCCTGCCCTCCTCCCCGTTGTCCGCCAGGCAGCTCACGATGTGGGCATGATGATGCTGCACGGCCACGCGCGGGAGCTCAAACTCCGCCGCCAGCTGGGTGGAGAGGTAATCCGGGTGCAGGTCGTGGGCCACCAGCTGCGGCTGCAGGGAGAACAGGCGGCGCATGGCCTCCATGGCCTCCCGGAAGTGGTGGAGGGTCTCCGCATTGTCCAGGTCCCCGATGTGCTGGCTTAAGAAGGCGTACCTCCCGCGCAGGAAGCAGAAGGTGTTCTTCAGCTCCGCCCCCACTGCCAGGACCTCCACAGGGCTCTCCTCCCGCAAGGTGACCGGATAAGGGGCGTAACCCCGCGCCCGGCGGAGAGGGTATTCCCTTCCCATCAGGACGGAGGTCACCGAGTCGTCGTAGCGCACCAGGATGTCCCGGTCGTGCAGGAGGAAGTAATCGGCTATCCCCGCCAGGCGGCGGCGTGCCTCGTCGTTCTCTCTGGCGATGGGCTCCTCGCTCACGTTGCCGCTGGTCATCACCAGTGGGATTCCCGCCTCCGCCAGGAGGAGGTGGTGCAGAGGGGTGTAGGGAAGGAACAGGCCCTGGTCTCGCAGGCCGGGCGCCACCTCCCGCGAGAGGGCCGAACCCTCCCTCTCGGGGAGGAGCACGATGGGAGCGCGGGGGGAGGAGAGGAGCTTCTTTCCCTCCTCGTCCACCTCGCAGTACCTCTCCGCCTCCTCCAGGCTCCCCACCATTACCGCCAGGGGCTTGGCGTAGCGACGTTTCCGCTCCCGAAGCCGGGATACTGCCTCGTCGCTCGTGGCGTCGCAGGCCAGCTGGAAGCCCCCCAGCCCCTTGACGGCAACTATCTTTCCCGCCCGTAGGGCTCGGGCAGCCGCGGCGACAGGGTCTCCCGGGATCCTCTCCCCCCTCCCGTCCTCCAGCCAGAGGCGGGGTCCGCAGGCCGGACAGGCGTTGGGCTGGGCGTGGTAGCGCCGGTCCGCGGGGTCGTCGTACTCCCTGCGGCAGTCCGGGCACATGGCGAACTTGGCCATGGTCGTCATCGGGCGATCGTAGGGGATGCCTCCGATGATGGTGAAGCGGGGCCCGCAGTTGGTGCAGTTGATGAAGGGGTAGCGGTACCTGCGGTCGAGCGGGTCGAAGAGCTCCTTCCGGCAATCCGGGCAG
>MU158666.1:2482-4196 GCA_015711895.1 Candidatus Solincola tengchongensis
CTCGCGGATACGAAATTCACCGTCACGCGGGAGACCGCTAGTTTCCGCGGAGACCTCTATGACCCGCACCTCCTCGATGACCGATGCGGGAGGCGCCTTTCTGGTAATGTCTTCCAAAAAGCTCCGGAGCTCCCTTTCCCCGCCGCGGGCGAGTACGCGAACTCCCTCCGCGGTGTTCTCCACCCAGCCTGCAATCCCGTGTTCGCGCGCCAGGCGGTAGACGAAAGGCCGAAAGCCCACGCCCTGGACGATACCCCTGACCTCGATGCGTATTGCCTTGCTCTCTCTCATTGGAAAAGACTTCCACTCCACGGCTTAGGTAAGACCCAGATTGTGGCTTCTCGAAGAGGAACACCCATCGTCTTCTACTGGAGCCACATCTTTTCCTTTATCCTCGTGCCGCGGCTAATGCCGCTGCCGCTACTTGCTGTCGTGATTCCACGTACCTCTGTGGATGACGGTCACTGAAGCGGGGCACCCTTTCCGCGACCCTCACCCGTGTCCCTCAGCTCCTCCTTCACCAATCGGCACACGGTGGATAACGCCGCTTCCACCTCGGGGGAAAGGTCGCTTCCCACGCCGAGTTCCTTCACCTGCACGGCGATGACCACCATCTCCCGCGGGCACTGCCCCAGCAGCCGCGCGGCGCCCACCAGATCGTAGAGCCCGAGGTCGTGAAGGGACACAGGGGGCGGGGTCCCGGCGCGGGGCACCTGGCCGGGGGAAAAACGGAAGACCGCCCCTGGGGCCTCACCGGCGTCCACGGCATCGATGAAAACCGCTTTCTCCTTCCCCTCCAGGTAGGGGAGGAGGTCCAGCCCCAGCACGCCACCCTCCACGAGCTCGACTTCCTGTGGAAGGCTTCCCCTCAGCCTGCGCACGGCATGGATGCCCACACCGTCATCCCGGTGAAGGACGTTGCCTATTCCTATGACCACCACTCCGGACATCGCTCAAGACCTGCTCGGGCCGTTCGAATAAAGGACGGCCCCCGTAAGGGGGGCCGTCCCTCCCGTCTCCCTCTAGGCCTGTTTCCTCGCCGGTTCCGGAGCCGGCTCGGGCATAGCGGGGAGCTTGTTGAAGACCCTGGCCCCCACCTCCCCGAACCTGGGCACCGCTATGTACCGGTCGATGACCAGGGTGCCTATGTTCCACAGGAAGATGGCGATGGCCATACCCTCAGGCCGCAGGCTCCAGAAGCGCATGACGAAAACCGTTGCCCCGATGCCCACGGCGAAGATCCACTTGCCCCTCCGGGTCACCGGGCTGGTCACCCAGTCGGTGGCCATGAAGAAGGCCCCCAGCATGACCCCGCCGGCCAGGATGGCGTAGACCCCGTCAGAGCCCAGGATGTAGGTGAGGATGAGCACGGTGGCGATGATGGAGATGGGGATGACCCAGCGGATTATCCCCTTGTACAGCAGGTAGGCGCCGCCCAGCAGCACCCAGAAGGCCCCCACCTCGGCCAGCGAACCCCCGGTGCGGTTGCCGAAGAGCAGGGCCAGCAGGGAGGGGGCAGCCGCGCTTGTCTCCAGACCGTGCTTGAGGAAGGTCAGCGGGGTGCCCCCGGTGGCCCCGTCGAAGAGCCCCGGGAAGGTGCCCAGCTTGGAGGTCCAGGGGGTCAGGAACCCCGAGCAGATGAGCACGAAGGCGAAGCCGAAAAGGGCCGGGTTGAAGATGTTCAACCCCAGGCCGCCCACCAGCTCCTTGATCA
>JACVJH010000428.1 GCA_015711895.1 Candidatus Solincola tengchongensis
CGGGGTGGGGCCGTCGGAGCGCATGAAGGTCACCTCCACGTCCACCGGGCTGGGGTTGGGGTTCTGCACCAGCACGTATTCCTCGAAGCCGAAGGCCGTGCACCCCTCGGCGAGGTACCAGTCGTAGGCCGGCTGAGGCTGGGTGGTGTTGCGGAAGACGGTCACCGAGTGCTCCCCGCTCACCGTCCCGCCCCCGTCCACGGCTTTAACGCTGACCTCGTGGGTCCCCTCCCCCATCCCGGAGAGGTCCCAGGAGGAGAACGGGTGGGAAACGGAATAGGAAGCGGTGGGTAGGGTGTAGGTCTCCTCCAGCTCGCCGTCCACCCAGAGCTCCAGGTACTTGATGGCCACGTTGGCGGAGGAGGCGTCGGCGGACACCTTCCCGGAGGCCGGGTAAGAATAGTCCTCGGGTGAGGTGACGGACACCAGCGGGACCCGCAGGGAGGCGAAGAGGTCCAGGAGCCCCCATCCGTATTCCTCGTCGTACCCCGGCGTCCCCAGGTCCCTCGCCCCGTCGCGCAAGCGCCTCCAGACCTCCTCGGGCGTGGAGCCGGGGTACTCCGCCAGCACCAGGAGGGCCGCGGCGGACACGTGGGGGGTGGCCTCGGAGGTGCCGCTTCCCCTGGAATAGCTGTCCCCGAGGTCGGTTCCCCATATCCCTTCACCCGGAGCCACCAGGTCCACGCTGCCGTTGTGGTTGGAGAAATAGGAACGCTTCCCGTCCTGGCCCACGGAACCCACCCCGATGACGTAGGTGAGGCCCGCTGGGTAGTCGACCAGGGTGGTACCCTCGTTCCCCGCCGCCGCGGCCATCACGCAGCCCAGGGCGTGGGCATATTCCACGGCGTCCTGCAGCATCTTGGAATAGGTGGAGGAGGTGAAGCTCATGTTGATCACCGAGGCGCCGTGGTTGGCGGCATGGTACACGGAGTTGACCACCGCGTCCAGGCTGCCCTGGCCCTGTCTGTTGAGGGCCTTGACGGGCATGATGCCGGCGTACCAATCGATGCCGGCGATGCCCCGGAGGTTGTTGCCGTTGGCACAGGCGATGCCCGCGACCATGGTCCCGTGGCCGTCGTCGTCGGCGGGATAGGGATCGCCGTTCACGTAATCGTAGCCGTTGGAGAGGATGCGGCCGGCAAGGTCGGAGTGGGAGAAGTCGATGCCCGTGTCGATGACCGCCAGGGTGAGGGAAGACGAGCCCCTTTGCAGGTCCCAGGCGGCATCGGCGTTCACCCCGTAGGCGTCCCAGAGGTTCCACTGCTGGGGATACCGGGGGTCGTTAGGGGTGGTGACCGCGGCCCGGAAGACCAGGTTGGGCTCGGCGGTCCTTACCAGAGACGAGGAGAGCAGCCTGCGGCACGCTTCCAGTTCTCCCAACCCGGCACGGAGGCGCAGGCGCAGCACACGGCGGACGGGCTGGGCGGCTATCCGGCTGAGGACCTCCGCCGGGTCCTCCCCCAGGAGGGAGGTGAAGGCGCCGACGTGGCGGGCGGCGTTGAAGAGGGCCGGGGCGGAGGGCTCCACCGCCACCTCCCCGGGGAGGTAGGCACCGGCCGGATACCGATGGGGGTTCAGGTCCTTGAGGAGGGCCGCTTTGGCCGCCGGGAGGGTCTCTCCGCCCTTTCCCGCGACCGGGCTACCGGCGGAAACCCGCCCGCCTCCGGACACGGGCAGCGCGAGCCCCGCCGCCACGAGAATGATGACCAACAGGAAAGCTGCCGCCCTGGTCACTCTACCACGCCAGCTCCGTTCCGCCTTCAAGTCCTGCCTCCCTCCTCCACGGGCGGATGCCTTCTGACCGACGGCCCGGTCCCCAGCCCCTCTGCTCCCCGGTCCCTACCCGAACCGTTCATGATTTTATCGGCCAGGAGGCGTGAAAACTTACCTCGCCGGGCCCCGAAGCGGCGCCCATCCCCACGCTTCCCGCGGCGCATCCATCCCCGCGAGCGTCGTCGATCTCATGCGCCGAGAAATGGAGCCGACATCCGTAAGGATCGCGAAGCGCTCCCGACCCTTGAAAATTGGCATATCCTACCATCTGCCGTTCCCACTCGATGGATGACAGCCTGCCTTAACACCCATTCCTACCGGCCGGGGATAGACGGGGAGCATGGGGAATTCATTCACGAGGCCGCGGGTCGGGCCGCAGAGTCAGTCCCCCGTCACCCTCCTGATCTCCGCTCCCAGTTTGGAAAGTTTTTCCTCCAGCCTCTGGTACCCGCGGTCGATATGGTGTATGTCCAAAACTTGTGTCTCCCCCTCGGCGGCCAGCCCGGCCAGCACCAGAGCCGCCCCGGCGCGCAGGTCGGTGGCACAGACCTCGGTCCCGCTCAGCTTTCTCCCTCCCCGCACGATGGCGTGGTGCCCCTCGATGGTGATGTCGCAGCCCATGCGGTTGAGCTCGTCGACGAACATGAAGCGGCTCTCGAAGACGTTCTCGGTGACCACCGAGGTCCCGCAGGCCAGGCTCAGAAGGACCATGATCTGGGGTTGCATGTCGGTGGGAAATCCCGGGAAGGGAAGGGTGGCCACGTCCACCGCCCGGTAATCCCCTCCCCCCCTCACGCGCAGGTCATCCTCCCCTTCCTGGACCTCCACGCCGGCGGCCCGCATCTTCTCCAGGGGGAGGGCCAGGTGTTCGGGGCGCACGCCGGTGATGGTCAGGTCCCCCCCGGTGACCGCCGCGGCCACGGCAAAGGTCCCGGCCTCGATGCGGTCCCCGATGACCGTGTGTTCCGTCCCCCTGAGCTCCGCGCCTCCCTCCACCTCCAGGACCGGTGTGCCGGCCCCGCCTATCTCCGCCCCCATGGAGACCAGGAAAGCGGCCAGGTCCTGGATCTCGGGCTCGCGGGCCGCGTTCTCGATGACCGTGGTACCTTCCGCCCCCAGGGCGGCCATCATGAGGTTCTCCGTGGCCCCCACGCTGGGGAAATCGAGGACGATGTGCCGGCCCCGCAGGCGGGAGGCCCGCGCGTACACATAACCGTGCTCCGTGCTTATCTCCGCTCCCATCTCCGCCAGGCCCCGGAGGTGCATGTCGATCTTACGCGAGCCGATGTTGCAGCCCCCGGGAATGGCCACCTTGGCCTCCCCGAAACGGGCCACCAGGGGACCCAGGACGACGATGGAGGCCCGCATGCGGCGCACCAGGTGGTAGGGGGCCTCGCGCCCGGCGAACTCCCCGGCCCTCACGCGGATGGTGTCGTCCTCCCATCCCACCTCGGCCCCCAGGTGGCGCAGCACCTCGGCCATGATCTCCACGTCGGTGATGTGGGGGACATTATGGATGACGCACTCCTCGGGGGTGAGCAGGCTGGCGGCCATGAGCTTGAGCACGGAGTTCTTGGCCCCGCACACCCTGACCTCACCGCGCAGGGGCTTTCCCCCGACGATGACGAACCTTTCCTCTCCAGCGCTCATTCCGGCCCTCTCCCCTCCTCCAGCGCAAATCAATGCGGTCTTAACCATTATCCGGGTGGTCACCTCCCTCCCGCAACCCGGGCGCGGGGACGGAAAGGAGCTCATCTCCGTGAAGCAAACCGATCAGGAAGGATGAAAACAAAAACGGGGTTCAGCCGGAGCGGAGGCGTTCCAGGCGCGCCTCCTCCTTGCGTACCAGGGCCTTCTTCACCTTCTTGAGGCGGAAGATGTCCTCGCGCATGCGCTCCTCGAGGCTCATCTCGATGAACTTTATCTGCTCGTCGAAGTCGGGGATGACGATGTTCTCCAGGGCGTTCACCCGCCGGTTGGTCTTGCGCAGCTCCTCGCCCAGCCGGCGCAGGCGGGTCTCGATGTCCGCGCTCTCGATGATGACGTCGATTATCTCCTCGAACTTCTCCGCCGCCGAGTCTACCCGCCCGGAAACGCCGGTCACGGCATAGCCCCGCTTCAGGGCGTTGCGCATGGTGCTCTGGCCCTTGCGGATGACCGGGATGGGCACCCCCATGACGTGGGTACCGGTGATGTCCACCAGCACCTCACCCTGGGAGGCGAAGGAGGCCGACCTCACGGCCGGGCCCCCGTCCTTGGCCTTGGCCATGGCCAGGTCGTACTGGGCGTCGGCGGTCACCCTCTCCAGGCGCAGGGAGAGGCGCATGGTCTCGTCGATGATGGGCATGAACTCCTGCAGCAGGGCGTCGCGCTTCTTCTGGAGCAGGTTCATGCCCTGCTCGGCGAGGGAGCGGTTGGCCCTGCGCTTGAGGAGTTCGCTCCGCGTGGGGTGGACCTGCTCCACTTCACCTCTCCTTCCGGCACCTGCGCTCCATCCCGCGGCCTCAGCTCTCCGAGGCCGTGAACTCCTGGGCGGACTCCGGGTTGTAGTACTTCTCTATGTACTCGGTCTTGATGCGCTTGATAGCCTCCTTGGGCATCATGCTCACCAGCTTCCAGCCCAGCTCCAGGGTCTGCTCCAGCTCCCGGTTCTCGTCCTTCTGGTCCAGGTAGTTCTGCTCGAAGGCGTCGGCGAACTTGAGGGCCAGGCGGTCCATGTCCGTGAGGGCCTCCTCACCAACGATGGCCACCAGGCGCCTGAGGTCCACGCCCTCGGCGTAGAAGGCGTAGAGTTGGTCGGCGAGGCCCCGGTGGTCGCCGCGCGTCCTGCCCTCCCCGATGCCCAGGTTCATGAGCCGGGAGAGGCAGGGGAGCACGTCGATGGGCGGGAAGATGCCCTTGCGGTGCAGCTGGCGGGAGAGGACGATCTGGCCCTCGGTTATGTACCCCGTCAGGTCCGGGATGGGGTGGGTGATGTCGTCGTCGGGCATGGTCAGGATGGGCACCTGGGTCACCGATCCCGGTTTGCCCTTGATACGGCCCGCCCGCTCGTAGATGGAGGCCAGGTCGGTGTACATGTACCCGGGATAGCCGCGGCGCCCCGGCACCTCCTCGCGGGCGGTGGATATCTCGCGCAGGGCCTCGCAGTAGTTGGTCATGTCGGTGAGAATGACCAGCACCTGCATGTCGTGCTCGAAGGCCAGGAACTCGGCCACCGTCAGGGCACAGCGCGGGGTGAGCAGCCGTTCCACGGTGGGGTCGTCGGCCAGGTTGAGGAAGAAGACCACCCGTTCCAGGGCCCCGGAGCGGGCGAAGCTCTCCTGGAAGAAAGCCGCCTCACGGCGGGTGATGCCCATGGCGGCGAAGACGATGGCGAACTCCTCGCCTCCCAGGATCTTGGCGTTGCGCACGATGGCCGCGGCCAGCTCGTTGCCGGGCAACCCCGCTCCCGAGAAGATGGGGAGTTTCTGTCCGCGCACCAGGGTGTTCAGCCCGTCGATGGCCGAGATGCCCGTCTGGATAAAGTCGCGGGGCTCCTCGCGGCTCCAGGGGTTGATGGGGGAACCGGTGACCTCCCGCTCCTCCTCGGGGAAGACCTCCGGGCCACCGTCTATGGGCTGGCCCATGCCGTTGAGGATGCGCCCCAGGAGGTTCACCGTGCAGGGCATCTTGGCCACCTCGCCGCTGAAGCGCACCTTGGTGCGCTCCACGTCCAGTCCCGCGGTGGGCCCGAAGACCTGGACCACGGCCAGCTCCCCGTGCAGCTCGATGACCTGCCCGTACTTCACTGAACCGTCGGCGGAGTGTATCTCCACCATCTCGTTGTAGGCGGCGCCCTTCACCTTGCTCACGAAGAGCAGGGGGCCGGCAACTTCCCCCACCGTCCGGTATTCGGTGGTCGCCAGGAAAGCTCTTCCGTCAGCCATTCTCTATCACCCGTTTCCGTCGGTTGCCTCTTCTTTTCCTTCACATCCCTCGGACCCGCAGCGGCCCCCTACCACTCTCCCAGGGAACGCAGCTCCCGCTGCACCCTCTCCAGGAGGTCGGTCAGCTTCTCCTCCGCCTCCTCGGAGGGGATCTCCTTCATGCGCGCGATCTCGTTCTTGATGGGGTGCTCCGTGGCCTGGCGCAGCGGCACCCCTTGCACCAGCACCTCCTCCAGGCAGTCGTAATAGGTGAGGATGACCTTGAGCATAAGGTACTGCTTGCGCAGGGAGCAGAAGGCGTCCACGTCCGAGAAGGCGAACTGCTGCAGGAAGTCCTCGCGCAGCATGCGGGTGGTCTCCAGGACCGCCTTGGCGAAATCCGGAAGGGCGTCCGGCCCCACCAGCTGCACGATCTCCTGCAGCTCCACCTCCTTCTGCAGGAGGCTCATGGCCTTGTCCCGCAGGGCCCTCCAGTCCTCGGCCACGTTCTTGGCGTACCAGTCCTGTATCTGGTCCAAATACAGGGTGTAGCTCTTGGTCCAGGAGATGGCCGGGAAATGCCGGCGGTAGGCCAGGGAGGTGTCCAGGGCCCAGAAGGCACCGGTGATGCGCAGGGAGTTCTGGGTCATGGGCTCGGAGAAGTCGCCGCCCGGCGGGGACACCGCCCCTATGGCGGTTATGGAACCCACCCGGTCGTCGCTCCCCAGGCACACCGCCCTCCCGCAGCGCTCGTAGAAGTCGGCCAGGCGGGTGGCCAGGTAGGCGGGGTACCCCTCTTCGCCGGGCATCTCCTCCAGGCGGCCGGAGACCTCGCGCAGGGCCTCGCCCCAGCGGGACGTGGAGTCGGCCATGAGGGCCACGTTATACCCCATGTCCCGGTAATACTCGGCCAGGGTGATGCCGGTGTAGATGGAGGCCTCGCGCGCCGCCACCGGCATGTTCGAGGTGTTGGCCACCAGGATGGTGCGCTGCATGAGGGGGACCCCCGTCTTGGGGTCGATGAGGTTGGGGAACTCGGTGAGGACCTCGGTTATCTCGTTGCCCCGCTCCCCGCACCCTATATATATAACTATGTCCGCGTCGGCCCACTTGGCCAGGGTGGTCTCGGTCACCGTCTTGCCGGTCCCGAAGCCCCCGGGGATGATGCTGTAGCCGCCCTGGGCGATAGGGAAGAAGGTGTCCAGGATGCGGGTCCCGGTGATGAAGGGGACGGTGGGCTTCTCCTTCCGCTTCACCGGACGGGCCACGCGGGCCGGCCAGGTCTGGTACATCTTAATCTCCGTGCCGTCCTCGA
>JACVJH010000429.1 GCA_015711895.1 Candidatus Solincola tengchongensis
CATGTCCCTGGAACGGACTGGCATGCGCAGCGTCTTCGTCCCCCCGCCGCGCAGAGGGTGACCGCGTCCTCACACAGGAGAGGACATAATAGGGTTGGCGGAGAGGGTGGGATTCGAACCCACGGAGCCCCGCGAAGGGCTCAACGGTTTTCGAGACCGCCCCATTCGTCCGCTCTGGCACCTCTCCGCGCATCCCTATTATAGCCATCGGAGAAGATGCCCTGCAGCCGTAACCGGACCACCCGTTCTCCACCCCTGCATCTTCTTCCCCCGCCCGCTCCGTTCAGCCGACGACGAGGGCGAGCTTCAGGGCATTTCGCCTTACCGGCGAAGGAAGCGAAAAAACCACTCGCAATCCTCGCCATGCCCGGCGTCAGCGTCCTCCGCATGAAGAAGCGGCCAAGCCGAGGGCCATGACGGGCCAGTTCAGGGGCGAGCGCGCCGGCCCTCGAAAAACCCCTTCAGGAGGGAAAGGCATTCCTCTTCCAGGATGCCCTCGACGACCTCCAGGCGGTGATGGATGGTCTCGTCGCTCACCAGGTTATAGCGACTCCCGGCCGCACCCAGCTTCAGATCCCGAACCCCGAACACCAGTCTTGCCACCCTGGCCTGCACAAGGGCTCCGGCGCACATGGGACAGGGCTCCAAGGTCACGTACATGGTAGTCCCTTCCAGGCGCCACCCTCCCAGCCGACGTGCCCCCTCGACCAGGGCCAGCATCTCCGCGTGGTCCAACGGGTTTCCCGTGGCCTCGCGCCGGTTGTGGGCCCTCGCCAGCACCTCGCCGTCCTTCACCAGGACCGCTCCGACGGGCACCTCGCCCTCCTCCGCCGCCAAGCGGGCTTCCTCAAGCGCCAAACGCATGAAGTCCCTGTCTTTCATCGCTTTTACGGCTCCCACCAAAGCCCGGGCAACCTGGAGATACCTGAACTAACGGGCGGGGCGAACTCGCTTAGCAGTGAGCAACAGCCTTCCTTCTCGCCATGGATGTTCGATTTCAGGCTCTGTCCCTTTCATCATAGTAATCGACGAGCAGCCGGTCGAAGTCCTCGCGGGTGAGGGGGTTGCCGAAGTAGTCATGAAGCCGGCCGCCCCGGCCCCAGAGCGGCCTCTCGTCGAACCAGGCTTCGGGAGGCCGGTCCTTTTCCCGCCCCAACCCTTCCCGGGCGTTCAGCTCCCGGTAGAGTTCCCAGGAAGCGGCGGCCCTTCCCATCATCTCCTCCAGGGATAGCTCCATGCCGGTCACCGCGGCCAGGAGGTCCCGTATCAACCCGGCATGGTAAAAGCGGTTGATCTGGAAACGGTTACAGATTCCCAGGGAGCTGAAGAGGCTGAACCAGTCCTCGGCATAGCGGGTGAGCCGGCCCACGTTCAACCCCCACGGGGGAGAGAAAATGCGCTCCAGCGCGTCTTCCGGCGCCCCCATGCGCTCCGTGAGCCGCCGCAACCTCTCCTCCGGGAGGCCGGGCACGTAGGTGGCCGAACCGGCGCTGGCGGAAGTGGGGCCGCGCGGGGATACCACCTGCTCGAACTCCATGGTCCCCAGCCCGCTCACTCGCGGGTCGTACAGACAGTCCTGATCGCGTACCAGCATGGTGAAACGCCTCGTATCCTCCCCGAAAAAGGCCAGGGTGCCCTTCCAGCCCTCCGCCAGAGCGTTTCCCGCGTCGCCGCTACGCTCCGTGACCACCCGGGCCAGCCCGCGCAGGATGTCCGCCCCCCTCTTCAGGGGCACCCCCTCCAATCTATCGCCCTTGAGAATCCCGTGCTCCCTCAGCTCCAGGAGGTAGGCCGCCTGCCAGCTCAGGGTCATGAAATCCAGGCCCAGGTCGTCAATGAGGGCCAGGGTGGAGGCGGCCTCCTCGGCGTCCCGCATGCCCAAGGCGCAACCCAGGATGGCCGCGTTGAGGAAGGAGGTCGAATAGACCGTCCGGCCCGAGGATGGCAGTCGGAGCTCATCCTTGTCGGGGAGGAAACAGGAAGGGCACGAGATGCGCCTTTTCTTCAATCTGAGATAGGCCTGTGGGCCGAACCTTTCGATGGCTTCCTGGAGATCTTTTTCTGAGGCCCCGTAGGGAAGGAGTTGCGCCGCATACATGGGCCAGGCCCCGATCATGCCCAGCTCCAGGGCGGCTTTCCGCAGCTCATATCTTTGCAACCTGCCGCGAAGCTCTTCTATCAGTCCGCGAAGCCTCTCGGGATCGTCGACTCTCACCTCGCCTTTCCCCCTGGCCAACACCGCCTTCAGGTTCTTGGAACCCAGGACCGCCCCCAGGCCCCCCCGCCCCAGGGTGGCGCAGGCGTCGATCATAGCCAGGGAAGAATGGACGAGGTTCTCGCCCGCCGGGCCGATGGCCAGGACGGAGAAGCCCGGGTAACCCTCCCGGAGAAGCCGTGTGGTCTCCAGTACACCCTTCCCCCACAAGCCACCCGCGGGAACGAACTCCACCTTATCGTCCTCCACCGCCAGGACCACGGGCTCGGGGGACCTTCCGAGGATCACCAAGTGGTCCCAACCCGCCCGCTTCAGGTTGACCCCCAGCCCCATGCTCCCGGATGCGGAGGCCACAGCGCCGGTAAGAGGTAAACGCGCATTGGCCATCACCCGGGCAGCGCCCGGCACCGGCGTGCCCACGAAGGGCCCCGCCCCCAGGATAATCGGGTTCTCCGGGGAAAGGGGGTCCACGCCAGGCCTGGAATAGTCGAGGAACAGGCGGTTGTTTACCCCGAACCCGCCCAGATAGTCCTCGGCAAAGGACGGGGACACGTCGGCGACGGTCGTCCCCCTTTTGGCGAGATCGACCACCAGTATGCGCCCCGCGTATCCTCCTTGCACTTCTTTCCCCCTTTTTCCATTCCCTTTCGCTCTGCCTCGTCTAAAGGGCCGACTCCCTCGGTGACATCGCTCCCTTTCAAACAGGAATTCCCTTATTATCCCCCTTGCAGCCCCTTCTTCGACCACTCACCGAGCGGTCGCTCGTCCGGGAGTAGTGCCCCGCAAATCCAATCACGAGCATCATCCCCGTTATCCAGTCCTACTCTAATTGCTCCGCTCCTCCGCCAGCAGAAAGACCGAACACGCCATATGCGTCCTTATCGATCCCCTCTCGGCAAGGCAACGCTTCGCGCGCACACCGGCGGCGGTCAAGAATAATAGAAGCGTGCATATCCTGACCTCTGAGGTCGAGACCACCCGTTCTACTGACAACTCACGCTCTCCGGCCTGGGCGAGCGAGTAGACCATCGGGCATATACAAGGCGAACGCGGCTCCTGCCGGAAAAGAGCCCTCTTCCGCCTCCTTCCAAATTGCCGCTCCTCTTGGTCATTCTATAACTTTTTCTGGAGGGAGGGCATGAAAGGGAGAGACGTCCAAAAGGGTACTGGCCGGGAACGACCTAAAGGTGGGTAGGGCGATTGCCGAATCAAATTCACGCCATACATTGCGGTTTGCTCAGATCTTGGAGGAGGCACCTGATGTCAGGCAAAGGCCGCGAGATGCATAAGTTCTCGATCGCAGTTTCGGCGTCTTTCCTACTACTGGTCCTAGCGATTATCACCTATTTCGCCGTGGATACGGTGGTCACCACCAACCGCAACCTCACCGACAGCAAGCAGAAGGTTATCGAGGAGGCGGTCCTGGGACTAAAGAAAACCGGGAGCGCCTTCATCGTCAGCAATTTCTCCACCGAACTACTGGACATCTTCAACCAGGACCTCATAAACAAGCTTTTGACGGGCGATGTGTCGGAGATATACCGATACGCGACGAAGGTGATCCTCCTCTTTTATCCCGTGGAGTTCGTGGGTTTCGTATCCGGCGACGGATACCTCGCTTACGCCGCCCTGCCGGGAATCGATGTCAAGCCCGTCGATTTGCCCATTCCAACGGAAAGCCAGGAATACGTAACCCTTGATCACCTTGGAGACCGCAGTGGCTTCTTCATCTCCGTATTCTTCCCGGTGCAAAGCCCCATCCCCGGTTTTGGGGGCGGAGGAATCAGGACCAACATGATCGTGGACCGCACGGAGAAGATGTCTTACCTGGAGGAATATTACCGGGACCAGAGGAACGGCAACTTGCTGCGGATAGGAATCGCCGCCGTGCTGGCGGTGATCCTGTCCCTGCTCCTGACCACCTTCGGCCTCCGCTACCTCACGCACAAATACGTGGCCGGCCCTATCGAGGAGCTAAACCGCCAGGCCAGGGAGATAATGGAGGGCACTTTCGAAGGAGAGGTGAAGGTGGACGAGGGCAGCGCCTATGCCGCTCTGCAGGGATTGCTGCGGAGCGGGCAGAAAGTGCTCCAGCGCATGGAAAGGGAACTCGATGGCCCTTAAGGTTCCGCTTTGCCCGCTATCGGCCGCCGTGACGCAGCGAGAAAGGTAGGGTCCGAGGGAGGGTACCTGGGTTTGGAGCATGCCCCGGCAGGAGAAACCCGAAAGGGGCGGCCTAACGGTTCGAGCCCTCCCAAGATGCGCCGATTTCGATAAAATAAATTTCTGTTTGATGTCGGAGGGCCCTTCGGCCCCAGCAGCAAAAAGGATAAAGTTTGGCGGCATGGTTAACGATATATTGTATGACTTAACCCTTGGAGGGTCTCTTTGACGGGGTGGAGGACCTTGAAGGAGGGAAGGTGGCCAATAAACTGGCGCAGGAGATAGAGAAGATACTTTCGGAGGCGGTGGGTGAGTTCATCGCCAAGGCCACGGTCAAGAAGAACTGCGAGCTGATAGGCTGCACCCCGGATACCCTCACCCCGGCCCACCTGCCCGAGTTGGCGGAGAAGATAAGTAAGTCCGTGTCCTTCTTTTCCGGCAAGGACGTGGGATCCAACCTGGCGGAGAGGATAAAGTCCCTCAAGGCATAACCTTTTCAGGTCGTACAGGACATTTTTCCAGGTTTCCGCGACGAGACCATATGCCAGATCTCTCTCCATCACCTTTCCTCGCGAAACACATTCCTCCACCTATCCCGCCCCGCGCGGAAGGGGTTCAAGAACCATGAGCCACCCGTAGCAACGGTGTCGACCGCCTCGAAAGGGCTCGGGATCGGCCAAAGACCGGAATCGCTTGTCCCTCAACCCAGAAGGTCTCTCAGGTGGGAAGTCCCAGGGAGGCCATGACCTCCTCCAACCTTTCCCTCTTTCCCTTCCACCTTTCCTCTCGGTAGAGAGGAGAGCAGTCCCGCGGGCGGTGTCTCTCCTGCAAAAGGAGGAGGGCGAAGGCCAGGCAGCTCTGCTCCCCGCACTCCCGGCAATTGGTCTGGGGAAGGAGTCCGTATATGTCCAGGGGCTTTATCTTTATCTTGCCCTCCGTGACGGGCTCTATCTCCTCCCGATGCTGGTGGACGTAGTTCAGGCGCTCGGTCAGCCAGGCAAGGACCTCCTCGGCGTCGGCCACGTCGTCAGCCTTGGCTATGGTCACCCTACGGGGGTAAACGGTGATAAGCCGCGGGCCCCTGGTGAAGGTGAGGGCGGGCCGGTCGACGGCATAGGCGGTGGAGTTCGCCTGCCCTGCCCTCTTGCGCTTTCCGCCGCCCTCTCCCACGTACGTTGCATTGGCCAGCAACGCGTTGAGGAAGGGCAGGAGCTCGCTCACGTCCGTCGGTATGCGGGCGATGAGCCTGATCTTGGTCTCGTCGGCAAAGCAGGGCTCCACCTGTTCGATCTCGATCCTGTCGATGAGCATACGCCTTCCTTTCAATATCGTCAGGCCTTTCCAGCGTCGCTACTCGTGCACTGGTCCCGACGAAACGGTTGTCCGCCTCATTAACCGTAACCCAAAGAGGGGGAATCCCCCGTTACGGCGGCGCCTTTCCTGCAAGGGCCCGCTTCCCTATAAATTCAATCCTCGCCCTTTTCCCGCTTTGGGCATCACGAACCCGGCTCACAGATTCCGATCCAATGTCAATCCCAGAGGGATAACGCAGTTCATCCCTCTGGCGCCTAAGGTTTGCCCTCCGGTCGGATGTCGCCCCCGTCCC
>MU158667.1:0-1676 GCA_015711895.1 Candidatus Solincola tengchongensis
CATACGTATGCCGGCGAGCGTATGGCGACCGGTGGTTGACGGATCGGGAATCGTGAGGGCCCGCTTGGAGGGGGATAGAGAGGTGGAGGTGGGCAGGATTGTCCTGGCACGCTTCCAGAACCCCCAGGGCCTGGCGTCGAGGGGGGATTGCATCCTCCTGCCCACGGAAGCCTCAGGGGCTCCGGTGGTCGATTTTCCAGGCGAGGGAGGGTTGGGGCTGTTGCGTCAGGGTTTCCTGGAAAGGTCCAATGTGGATGTGGCCGAGGAGATGGTGCGCATGATCACCGCTCTCCGGGCATATCAGCTCAATTCGAGGATGCTGCAGGCTTCCGATGAAGCCCTGGATGCGGCCAACAGGATGGTGAGAGGTTGATGTCGCATGAGTCTCACGCATGGGCCCGGCTTTCACTGTCGGGTTTACCTTGCCCGTCTGGGGCGCGGCTCACATGCGGGCGGAGGCCTGACAGGGAGTGAGGGTCGATGAGCGAAAGGGGTCTCGGGAGCATGGGGCGGTATATCGTCGGAGCGCCGCACGGGACGGCAGGAACGAGGCAGGGCGTGGCGAGGAGTCACCCTTCCGGCCGCCGCGGATTCCTGGGGTGTAAGGAGGAAAGATGGCGTCCATGTACGTGAACGGATACTGGAATCCTGAACGCATGACCTCCTCTTCTCCGGATGCGAGGTCCGCCGCGGAGAGATGCGGCGACGGGGCCCTGCACAGGGCCTGCTTGGAGTTCGAGTCCGTCTTCATCAGGGAGATACTCTCCGCTTCGGGATTGGAGGAGATGTTCGGGCCTTTTCCCGGCCTTGAGGACGGGGAGGGGCTGGGTGTCTTGTCCGGGACCTCGGGCACGGAAGTCTACGCCGGGGAGGCCCTTGATTCGCTGTCCGATTTCCTCGCCTTCCGCGGCATCCTGGGTCTGGGGGAGTTGCTCTACCGCAGCCTCGGCGGTCTCTTGGCGGAGGAAAGCAAGGAAATTGGGTGATTGATCGGAGGCGGTGCCGCGATGCGCATGATGAACTGCGAGAAGTGCGGAAAGGTCTTTTCCTCCCTCTCCAGCCGCCTCTGCGAGGAGTGCCGGGAGGAAGAAGAGAAGATGCTCAAAAGGGCAAAGGAGGAGCTCTACCGCAACCCCGGATTGGGGATGATGGATCTGGTGCAGCGGCTGGACATTCCCTTGGAGACATTGGAGAAGTTCGTGAGGGAAGGTCGGCTGGTGCTGCGGTCCAAGGAGCGGTTGGCCCTGGCCTGCGAGATGTGCGGGAGGGAGATAACCGGCGGGAAGCGTTGTGCGGCCTGTGAGGCCAAGGTGCGCAGGATGGCCAGGGAGCTTTACAGGGAGGCCAAAACCAGGGAGGGGATGTATTCCCTGCAAACCATAAAAGCCCGAAGGGAGGGTTCCCATGAGTGAGGAGAGGGAATCGCCCCGCGCGTACGGGCCGGCCTTCTGTGGAGGAGGCGAGGCCGGGTGCGACAAGGGTCGAGGGGGACGCCTTCCATTCCCCGAAATGGATGTCCTGCCTCGGGCCGAAAAGGTCCGGGGGGAGGCGGAATCTTTGCTCGAGAGGTTGATCGCGCTCCTTCAGGAGGCCCGCCTTCTTGCCGAAAGCCTCCGTGATGCGGCGGGGGATGGGGAGCGGGCTGCCTTCCTGTGCGGTGAGCTAGGGGCTGTGAC
>MU158667.1:1686-3489 GCA_015711895.1 Candidatus Solincola tengchongensis
GCGGTTCTGGACGGAAGGATGAGAAGGTGCCTCTCCGGTTTGCCCGAGGTGGAGGACATGGCGGCTCTGGCGCGTATTTTGGACCGCGGTGAGGAAGGGCCCCTGACCTCACTCCTGGAGAGGGTGGGGAGGCTGGCCTCCGAGGTGCTGCAGCTTCAGGCCGCCAACGAGAAACTCTTCTTCCTATTGAGCACCGGGATGGAACGGTACCTGGGACTCCTAGCCGAGGCCTCGGGGGGCTGGATCCCCTATGACCGTTGCGGAGCTCGAAGGTGGGCGCAGGGATGGGAAAAACGTACCCTTTACCGCATGTGACGGAAGCCGGGATCCCTGATTTCCGAGCGGAATTCTCGGCGCCGGCGACTCCCGCCGGGTCGCGAGGGAGGGATTGACGTGAGCTCGACCTTTTTCGGACTGCAGATTGCCTTTTCCGGTCTCAAGACCCAGCGCACGGTCATGGAGACCATAAGCCACAACATAGCCAACTCCTCCACCGCAGGTTACACACGCCAGAGGGTGGAGTTGGCCGCCTCGCCTCCCTATCCCCTCGAGACCTCACTTTACTTCCATGTACGTCATCAGCAGGGCACGGGAGTGGAGGCAAGGAAGATAGTGCGGGTGGCGGACGCCTTCATCGACCGGCAGCTCCGCGAACAGCTGGGTCTTTTGGAGGAGAAACAACAGATGGCGGACGTCATCTCCCAGGTCGAGGGGATATTCGGCGAGCCTGGAGAGCAGGGGCTGGGCGCCGCTCTGGCCGCCTTCTTCGGCGCCTGGGAGGAACTGACCCTGAACCCGGAGAGCCTGGCGGTCCGCCGCAACCTCCTCTACCAGGCCGAGGCGCTGACCGGGGCTTTTAACCGTCTGGGAAGCGAGATAAGGGCGCTGCAGGCCAACCTGGACTTTGAGTTGGAGAGCTCGGTAGCCTTCATCAACCAGCATGCGGCCTACCTGGCGGACCTCAACGGAAAGATACGCCGCATGGCGGGAAGCGGAGCGAACCCCAACGACCTTTTGGACGAGAGGGACCATCTGCTGTCCGAGCTCCAGAAGTTGGTGTCCGTGCACGTGGTCCAGCAGGACAACGGTGAGGTGAGCGTGTACATCGGCAACCGCGCCCTTGTGCGCGGGGACGCTTTCTACAGGGTGGCGGCAGAGGAGGAGGGGACGGGATACCACCGCCTGGTCTGGGAGGCGGATTCGCTTCCCCTGGACGTACGGGGGGGCTCGTTAGCCGCGGTCCACGAGATGCGGGATACCTACCTTCCCGCCCTGGAGGAAGAGCTGGACAGGCTGGTGAGCACTATGGTCCAGAAAGTGAACCTCCTGCACTTCGAGGGCTACGACCTTAAGGAAAACGCCGTGGCCGGCACCGCCTTCCAGGACTTCTTCCTGGGGAGCACCCTGGGCGATATAAGGGTGAACCCCGCTCTAATGGAGGAGCCCGCCGGCATCGCCGCCTCACTTGGTACGGGTCCCGGGGATGCCGAGAATGCGCGCCGCATCGCCTCCCTCAGGGACGAGAAAGCCATGTTCGACGAATACACTTTCCTCGACTATTACCGTGGCGTGGTAGCCAGGGTGGGGACCGATGCCCGGGCCATGTATGCGGAGGTGGAGAACACCAGGGTCCTCACCCAACAGGTGGAGAAGTGGAGGGAATCCGTGAGCGGGGTCAATCTGGACGAGGAGATCGTGCGCCTGCAGGAGGCCCTGCACGCCTACCAGGCGGCGGCACGCGCGGTTACAGCCATGGACGACGCCATCGCCACCCTCATCCAGGGGATGGGGGTCGTGGGGGGG
>JACVJH010000432.1 GCA_015711895.1 Candidatus Solincola tengchongensis
GGAGACGGTGCGGGAGACCATCAGGGTGGCCGCTCCCGGCGGGGGTTACGTCATCAGCTCTTCCAACTCCATCCACCCCGGCTGCAAACCGGAGAATTACCTGGCCCTGGTCAGGGCGGCGAGGAAATACGGGACCTATCCCATTTCCGTGGAGGGATGAGGAGGCGAGATGAACGAGCTCCTGGAGATGCTGAAGCGGGCGGTCATGCTCGGGGACGAGGAGGAGACCGTCAGGCTGGTGGGCGAAGCTCTGCACACCGGCCTCCTCCCCCGGACCGTGCTCGAGGAGGCCATGATGCCGGCCAGGGCGGAGCTAGGGGAGAGGTTCTCACGCAACGAGGCCTTCATACCCGAGCTCATAGTGGCCGCCATGGCCATGGAGAAGGGGATGGAGGCCTTGAAGCCCTTCCTCGCCGGGGAGGAGAGGGGGAGGGGCCTGGTGGTCCTGGGGACGGTACACGGGGACATCCATTCCATAGGTAAAAACCTGGTGAGGATGTGCCTGGAAGGCGCCGGCTTCCAGGTGGTGGACATCGGGGAGGACGTGCGCACGGAGCGTTTCGTGGAGGCCTACCGGGAGCACCGACCGGACATCCTGGGCCTCTCCGCGCTACTGAGCTCCACCATGCAGCGCATGCCCGAGGTCATAGAGGCGGTGCGCGCCGAGGACCCCTCGGCGGTGATCATGGTCGGGGGAGCTCCGGTGACCCGGGAGTTCGCCGAGCGCATAGGCGCTTCCGGTTACGCCCCCAACGCCTTCGAGGCCGCGGTGAAGGCCCGTGAGCTCCTGAGCGCAACCGACTAGGGTGATAAGGGGATACTCGAGAGGTCATAGTAGTATTGTATGCATTGTGGATGATCGGGTTTGTTCCGTTCCCGAAATACCCGTGACTCAACTTTATGCGCCCCTGCAGCCGTCTGCGGTATGCCGCATCCCTCTTCGCCGATACGGCCTTGCTCATCGTCGGGTACGGGAAAATTCTAGGGCGGATTGCGTGTGTACGGCGCGTAGGCGATTGCCGCTTTACTCCTCATCAGGGCCCCGGTAAGAATCGCTTAAGCGACCGCTTAGCTGTTCTGCATGTCCGGTTGTCCGGACTTGCAGGCACCATCCGCTTCTACCAGAAGAGGCTTGCCGCACCGAAGGCCAGGAAGACGATCCCGGAGATGCGTCGCATCCACGGAGGAGAGACGAGGCGGGAGAGGCTGGTTCCCACAAGGGCCCCGACGAGCGACGTGAGGCATAGTGCCAGCGTGCCTCCCAGGAACACGAAGACCGGGTAGGAGTATCTGGCGGCCAGCGCCAGGAGGGAGAGCTGGGTCTTGTCCCCCAGCTCCATGAGGGCAATGATCAAAAAGACGGAGAGAAAGGGATTGCGCCCTTCGGCTTTCCTCCCCTCCTCCTCATCCCTGCGCAGAAGGGTTAGGACGCCGAAGAGGAGGAAAAGCCCGGCCACGCCGTATCTCACCACCTTTTCCGGCAGGAATTCGTACAGCGCCGTTCCCACGGTCACCGCCAGTTGGGTCTTGTCGCCCAGCTCGGCGACGAAGAGCAGGCCGAAGGCGGCCAGTAAGGCTTTCCACCACATGGATAGAGGTTACCACGTCGCTCCGCCGATTGCCCAAGCGGTCGTTCCGCATCGCTTTAAGGAGAGGAATTCCTCTGATCCTGGACGGTGGTTCAGTAACAACCGGCATGCTTCATCCGATCATGCCTTAACGGGGTCAGTATCCCGTGTGGGCTTCCAGGAAGGCTCCTATGCGTCGCGTGTATTCCTCCCCCGCCACCAGGGACACGTCGTTGTGCCCGGCGCCGGACACCAGGTAGAGCTCTTTGGGTTCCGGTGCCGCCGCATAGAGCTCCAGCCCTTCCTCCACGGGGATGAGCTCGTCCCGGTCGCCGTGGATGACCAACACCGGACAGCGAGCCCGGCCGATCTTCTCCAGGCTCGCGTACCTCTCGCCCAGGGGGACGCCGCGGGTGAGGAAGGGGAAGAGTTTCCGGGCCACGGAGGCCAGTGAGGTGAAGGTGGATTCCAGTATCAGGGCCCGCAGGGGCCTGTCCCGGGCTATCTCGCAGGCCACCGCCCCGCCCAGGGATTTGCCGAAGACGACGACATCGCCCTCCGCGACGCCCTTTCCCTGCAGCCACTCCAGTGCAGCCTCTCCGTCCAGGTAAAGGCCTTTTTCGTTGGGCTCCCCCTCGCTCTTCCCGTATCCGTGATAATCGATGAGCAGGGTGCGGTATCCGAGCGGCTCCAGTTCCATCCGGACCAGTGACCAGCTGTAGATCTCCTGGGCGTTGCCGTGAAGGAAGAGGATCACCGGTGCTCCCGCCGGCTCATCCCACCACAGGCCGTGGATGCGCACCCCGTCCGCGCATTGCATCCATACCTCTTCCGCGTTTCCCGCCCAAGAAGGGGGCGGAAGGTCCCGGGGAAGCCGGTCGGGATAATAGAGGAACCTCCTCGCCAGGTTATCCAGCCCTTTCAAGATCGGCCTCGCTTCCTGAACGTTCTCGTTTCATCGGGCGTGAAAGCCGTACGGAACCCTTTTGCCAAAGACGCACATTCTGGAAACATATTATCCTAAATCGCCGATGTCTTATCTTTTGCGCACTGGCCCCGGACATGCGAGAGGTTTGCCGTCCTGTGCCTCCTCGCATTCGTAGAGAAGATGTCCGGGACTGTCTTTACGGCACGGCTCCGCGGAGCATGAACGCGTCCTATTTGGGAAAAACAGTGCGCATGCCCCGCGCGGAAGAAAGCGCGGACAACGGTGCGGTGATGAAAAAAAGGGCTACTCGCGGAGTTCTTGGAGTGCAATCGCGCTTTGAGCGGAAAGGTGGAGCCGTTCTTTCGGTGGTGGCCGGGAAAGCGGGTTAGAAGCTGCGAAGCGGCAGGCTCGCCCAAGAGGAGGCCTTAATCGCCGGAGGGTCCCGGAACAGGAAGTGATATCCCTGAAGTCCGTCCATTCGGCGCCCGAGGAGGGGAATGCGCCTTTGATCATCCGTGGCGTGGAATAAAGACGGACGAGGCGCCTGGAGGCTGTTCGAGCAGAGGAAGCAAACCACCTCGGTGGAGAGGGCCATCTTGTGCATGGCGGCCAATGGGCCCTGGCACAGCTGATACGGCTCGAGATCTCCTCATCCTCTTCCGACTTCCCGGTCCGCGGGGAGAAAATCGCCTTCCTCCTCGGAGAAGGGGTTATTGGAGGTGGAGGGGGAGGATGGAGATGGGAGGGATTGGGCCTGGCCTGGTCGGGGGCAGTGGAAGCAAGCCAAGAAAGCATAGAGACGAGCGGTTCACGTACAGGGCTTAAAAGGTTCACGTACAGGGCTTAAAATAAAGGGGGTGAGGGGAGACCGGCGGGAGAAACGGGGATGATAGGCATGGGAGAGGGAGAGAGGTGAAACGGGTGAATTTTCCTCCCCACTGCCGGCTCCTGGAGGGCCCACCTCCATCACCCGATGAGGGATGGAGGGAGGCGGTGATCTCCGGCGGGGAGCACCTGAAAAGGGTCCTGGAGGAATACGGGGAACTCGGTTTTCAGTGTCTCTTAGAGGAGCTGGGGGAGGAAAACCTCGAGGGCTGCACCCAGTGCTACAAGCTGGGAGGCGAGCGGATGTTCCGGGTCTACGTCCGGCGGGACGTGTGAATGAGGGCCCGGGGAGGGCTCTGGGCCCGGTGCGGCGACCCGGCGGCTTCCCCTCGATGGCTCGGAACCGCGCCTAGTCCACTCAGCCGGCGATGGAAAGGGCGGCCTTTCTCGGTCCTTCAGAGGTGACCTCTCGGAGGCCGGGCGGCGATGGCCCCATTCGATAAGCGCCGCTGGGAGGGCTTTGAAGGGAGCGCTTTCCCTTGGTGGTACGTATGCGGATCGTCCCGCCCGGTGAAACAGCCTGCCCGTCCGACGGGACGGGCAGGAGAGTCACCAGGGGTTAAGCTTAAATCGACAG
>MU158668.1:0-3974 GCA_015711895.1 Candidatus Solincola tengchongensis
GGACGTGGGCGCGTTGGAGGACCTGGTGGCGGAGATGCTCCTGGCCGTGGCCGAGGTCCTGGACCTCAACCGGCAGGAGCTGCGCCTCAACCGTATAGGCGAGGGGCTCTCCCTGTCCGACCGGGCCATGGTCTATTTCGTCTACGCCCTGCGCCTCCTCGCGGACCCGGAGGCCAAGCTGAAGCTCTACCGTAAGGCGGTATCCGCCGACCCCTTCTTCTCCCAGGCATATATCAACGCCGGGCAGCTCTTACTGGGGCTGAGGAGGTACGGGGAGGCCATGCGCTTTCTGCTCCAGGCCGAATCCCGTCTCAAGGGCACGGAGGCCGAGCCGGACCTCCTCAACCTCCTGGGGGTGTCCGCCGTGAACCTGGGCATGTGGGAGGAGGCGGTGCGCGTCTGGAAGCGCTCGCTGGAGTTGCGTCCCGAGAGCGTGGAGGTATTGTGCAACCTGGCCCAGGCCCTGGCCATGCGGGGGATGAGCAGGGAGGCGGAGGAGCATTACCGCCGGGCCCTGGACGTCAATCCGGACTCGCCGCTCCCGTGGTTCTCGCTGGGAAAGCTGCTGGTGAACGAGGGACGTCACCGGGACGCGGAAAGGGCCATCCGGCGGTACATCGAGCTCGGCCCCGGCGACCCGTGGGCTTATTACCTCCTGGGGACCTGCCAGATGGAACTGGGCAACCGGGAGGAGGCCCGTTTCTCCCTGGCCAAGGCCCTTCAGTTGGACCCCAAGGGACGGGGGGGGGAACGGGCCCGGGCCAAGCTGGAGGACTGAGTCCTCGCCGTTATGGGGAAGTTTCTCGCCTCGGACCGGCGAAGCCCTGGAAGGGCATGTGGCCGGAGGACCCCGCGGAGCCTCAGTTACCTCTGAAGCGGGGTTTGCGGTTCTCGAGAGCCGCCTTGACCGCTTCCCGGTGGTCCTCCGAGACCAGGCACAAGGTCTGGGCCAGGGCCTCGAACTCCAGGGCCGTCTCCGGGTCGGAATCCCAGCAGCGATTGATGACCTGTTTGGCCATGGCGATCCCCAGGATGGGTCCGGCAGCCAGCTCGGCAGCCAGCTTCTTGGCCTCCGGGAGGACACTCTCGGCGGGGAGGACGTGCTCCACCATCCCCAGCCGCTGGGCCTCTGCGGCGTCGATGGTCCTGCCGGTGAAGATGATCTCCTTGGCATGGCCCAGTCCCACCAGGCGGGCCAGGCGCTTGCAGGCCCCCAGATCGGGGATGATGCCGAACTTTATTTCCATGAGGTTGAAGCGCGCCTCCTCGGCGGCGAAGCGTATGTCGCAGGCCAGCATGAGTTCCATGGCCCCGCCGAAGGCCAGGCCGTTGACGGCGGCGATCACCGGCTTGTCCATCATCTCGTAGGCCAGAAAGGTGCCCTGCACCCCTTTGAGGAAGGTGTGGATCTGCAGGGCCGTTAACTGGCCCAACCCGGCGAAGCTCCCCAGGTCCAGTCCGCTGGAGAAGGACTTGCCGGCTCCGGTGAGGACCACGGCCCGGACCTCGGGATCCTCCTGTAGCTCCTTCGCTGCCGCTCCCAGCTCCAGGAACATGACGTGGTTCATGGCGTTGTGCACTTCGGGACGGTTGAGGGTGAGCACGGCCACCCCGTCCTCTTTCTCCAGAAGCAAGGTCTCGTAACCCATGTCTTCCTCCTCCCCGCCAGCTCGCCGTTCTTTAGGGCGATTGTATACGGCGGGGCGGCTTTTCTCCACCATCTGCGGGTAAGCGGTCGTGCCGATGACCTTTGGTGCCGGCAGGCGTTTCCGGCTCGAGAGTTGAGGGGTCAACCTGTAATCCCGGCGGAGCGGGCAAACGGAAAGGAGTCCGTGCGATGAACGGGTGGGTTTGAGTTGAATCTGTGCAAGAGGAGGGAAGCCTCTTGGATATCCTGACGGAAAGACAAGCTGGACCGGAAAGGAGGTTTCTCCCGGTAAAATCGGCGGGAAAACGGTGACCGAGGTTCTCCCACGGAACAAAGGAAAATACCGCCCGCGTCCATTGGGGGGCGCCTTCCTGATATAATGAGCCGAGGAGGTGAGGACTTTGCCGGTCTACGAGTACAGGTGCGACTCCTGCGGCCATTCCTTCGACCTCATCCAGCCCATGGACGCGGAGAGGACGGCGGACTGCGAGAGGTGCGGCTCCCCGGCCAGGCGCATTTTCAGCCCGCGCGTCGCCATCCGCTACGAGGGCTGGGGATTCAACGCCACCGACAAGCTCCTGCCCGAGAGCAGCCGCGTCAAGCGTGATTTCAAACAGCTGCGCGAGAAGGCGGAGCAGATCATGGACGAGGATTTCGCTCCCTGACGCCGCTTGCTTCCGGGATCGGCCAGGGATTTCCTTCCCTTATCTTCATGCGGCTATGCTTCGGGTGCGCCTTGCCTTTCGCGCGATACGATCGCGTCGAACATCGCCTCATGCCTTCGTGTACCTGTTGACGCCTCCGGCCGTGGGACTCAGATCCATCCCATGAGTATGCGCAGGATGTTCAGCTTGCGGAAACGGGCCCCGGTGAGGGGCCACATCAGTTCTTCCTTGGGGAGATAGAGGCGGCGTCTCAATTTTCTGCATTCCCCGTCCAGCTTCTCCAGTTCCCTGCGCCGCATGTCGGCGTCGGGCATGGCCAGGATGTCGTCCACCAGCTTCAGGAGGGAGACCGTGTCGCGCAGTCGCCTCTCGTTGAGGGCCGCTCGCTGCGGGGAGAGGATGCCGTTTTTATGTTTCAGGGCGTTCAGCTCCAAAAGGGCCTCGTAGGTCACGTCCACGATCTCTTGGCGGCTCATCCACCGCGTCTCGTATCCCAGCATGTCCCTCCAGTGAGGGGAGAGGGCGGCTTGGGCGTAGTCCTCGAGGGTCCTATGTATGAGGCGTATCCCGTATCTCTCCGGCTGGCGCCAGAAGGCGCAGCCGGGATCGATGAAGGGTGCCAGGGGGCCGACGAAAGGGTTGAGGCGGGGGCCGAACTTGCGCAGCAGGTGGGCACAGTAGTCCACCGTCTCCAGGACCGAATCCCTGGTCTGGCCCGGAAGCCCGATCATGAAGAAGACGTCCAGTTTCTTGCACCCCGCCTCCAGGGCCCATGCGATGTTCCTCTCCAGCTCCTCGTTGTCGTAGCTCTTTCCCAGGAGCTCACGGATCTCGGGATCGTGCGAGTCGGGTGAGATCTGCAGGTCGAAGTTGTCGAAGCTGGAGCCCAACCGGTCGAAGAAATCACGGGGGGCTGGAGAGAAGAGCTCGAAGACCAGGTGGTTCTTGGGGTCCGCCTGGCTCATGAGCTCGATGGTGTTCATGGCGTAATCCTTTCCGCCCTGCAGGAGGTCTCCCACCAGGAAGATGGGCGCCGAGGTGAACTTGGAGATCAGGCTCACGTCGTAGGCTATCTTCTCCGGTGGCCTGAAGGCGGGCTGCCGGCGCCCGCAGAGCTCCAGGAGCGCGCTGCTCGAACCCCCGCAGAAACCGCAGTCCCGGGTACAACCCCGGCAGGTGAGGACCATGGTTATGGGGTAACTCCACCAGTTCCAGAAAGCCCGCGGGCTCTTCCAGTCGTGGTATTTGAAGACCGAACGGATGGCGTAACGGTAATTGTCCCCCAGGTATTCCAGGCTGGCGGGTACGTAGGAGAGAGGGTTCTCCCTCAACGATCCCCCCGGCCCTCTATAGGTCAGGTTGGGGACGTCCTCAAGCGAGCCGGCCCCGCGTAGGACCTCCATGGTCTTGAGGAGAGGTTCCTCGGCGGAGTCGCCGCGTATCACGTAGTCGATCTGGGGATATCTCATCATCTCCCGGTGGAAGAAAGTGGCAGAGTATCCCCCCACGATGATGGGTATGTCCGGATGTATCTCCTTGAGCATGCGGGAGACCTCGAGGACCCCTTGGGCATGGGTAAGCCAGTGGAAATCCAGGCCAAATGCCCTGGGGCGTAGCTTGGAGAGGAAGGAGGGGACATCGAGACCTTCATCCTCCAGCAT
>MU158668.1:3984-8597 GCA_015711895.1 Candidatus Solincola tengchongensis
AGCATGCGCTGCGCCAGGTTGACGATACGGGTGTTGATGCCGTTGCGCTCCAGGTATTCCCCCAGGAAGGTGAAGCCGATGGGGTAGAGCTCGAAGGCGGGAGTGCTCGGGACCAGGTCGCTTATGGGGCTGGGAACGGTGGTTATCTTGCGGAAATCATAGACACTGGGCGGGTGCAACAGCACCAGCTCCGGCTTGGCGAAGAACATCTCTCACCTCGAAATCCGGGCCCACTTCATCGGGGATGGGGTGTCCGTCCCCGGCCCCTATGCAGGGCTTCTTCCCCAGCGGAGCGCGATCCTCTCCGCTGGCGCCGGCAGCCTATCCCTCCCCTCCACCTCCCCCGAGAAAGGCGGAACCATTTGGTGCGGCATGCCCTGCTTCGTACAAGGTAAGAATATCCATAGGAGCTTGCCGCCACAAGCCTTTGGGCATAAGCCTCCAGGCCGGCGGCCGAAGTGCCGGTGGCGCGCAAAGGCCGCCTCCCATCTTGCGCCTCAGAAGATCCGGGGGCCGGGACCTGGTGACGAGGAGAAACGCCAGGAGAGCTGAGGGCCCTCGAGTTGGAGGGCGGATCCACACTGCACCCAAGTGCGATCCCCTTGCTGTCAGGCGCGTTGCGCCCACGCCCGCCGGGCTACGGCCGTCAGGCCAGCAGCCGGCGCATGAACTCCGCGCGTTCCCGCCTGAACTCCACTAGGCGGCTCTCAAGCTCCTCCGCGATGCCGTCCAGGGCGATGCAGAAGGCTATTTGTCCCCTGCGCAAGGTGTCCAGGAGTTGTTGTGGCTGGTCGCAGATCTCGAATATGGTGGACCCGTCGGTGATCAGCTTGCATTCGGAGAAAGGGCGGGACCCACTCGCCTTGCGGCGCAGGAAATCGAGGGTCTTACGGATCTTCTGGAGGCTTATCCCCCCCTTGAGCATGCCAATTATCGTCCGCAGTTCCACCAGGTTGCCAAAGTCGTAGCCCTCCCGCCCCCCGTTCCTTTCGGGCGGGACGGCGGGCTCGATGAGGCCCGTGTCCCGCCAGTAGCGAAGCTGGCGCAGCGTGCAACCGGATATGCAAGCCGCTTGTTCCGCGCTGAAAATCATGTCGCCCTCCAGGGTGGCCTTGATGGTGGTCGCTTGGGTCGAATGGGCCGCGTTCGGTAAGCCCTATTATTAATCCAAGCCGCCCCGGGGTTCAATACCTTTTGCGGAGAAAGAAAGAAAAGATCCACGGCGAAAGCCGGCCGCCGAAAAAGCTCGCCGCATCACGGAGGTGATGGGATTACGGAATCGGGCCCCGAAACCCGGCGTGGCGTTCGCCCGCCACGGCGGCGCCACGGCGACTCCCTGACAGGGCCTCCGGGACGAGGCGCCTTGGCCGGGGGCGGAGAGCGGGCACGAAGGTGAAGGTCATGCCGCCGACGAAATCTCATTCGGTGCGAGAAGGGCTCGGGAAGGCGGCGGTGCCCGCGGAGGGGAGGTCCAGATGCAAAACCACGTATACAGCGCAAGTGGGGTCAAGTATAATGTTCCAGATATACATACCCGGTCAGAGGGTAATTTTCCAGATAATGGGAGATCGGTAGTGGTGGAGATAAGGCCCTTCCGGGGGGTCCTGTACAATCCTCTTGTGGTGGAGGACTTTTCGCGCGTGGTGGCGCCTCCCTATGACGTCATCACCGAGAGGCGCATGGAACAGCTTCTGTCGCGTTCCCCGTACAACATAGTGCGCCTCATCCTCCGTGTGGAGCCCGACGAATCCCGCTTCTGGAACCGCTCCGCAGCCCTGTTCCGGGCCTGGAAGATGGGGGAGGTGCTGGTCGCGGACCTGGAACAGGGTTTCTACGTGCACCGCCAGACCTTCTCCTCGCCTTTGGGGGGGAGCCTCACGCGCACCGGACTGGTCGCCGCCCTGCGCTGCAGGCCCCCCGGGACCTCGATACTCCCCCACGAGAAGACCTTCCCCCGCGTGCGCCAGGAGAGGCTGAACCTCCTCCGTGCCTGCAAGGCCAACTTCAGCCAGGTGTTCACCGTTTTCCGCGACCCGGACGGGGAGGTGTTGCCTGTTATGGAGAAAGCCGCTGCGGGACGACCCCTTCTGGAATTCCGGGACGACGAGGGGGTGGAACACCGCCTCTGGAGGCTGGACTCGCCCGGTGACCTGGAGGCCCTTGTGCGGTACCTCTCCGAACGCCGGCTGATCATAGCCGACGGGCACCACCGTTACGAGACGGCGCTGGCCTACAGCAGGGAGACGGGGGCCGATGACGATCCCGACAACGCTGCGGGATACGTCTCCGTTACCATGGTGAGATCGGAAGACCCGGGACTTCTCATCCTCCCCGTGCACCGCATTCTGGAGCCCCCCCTTCCCGGCCTGAGGGAGGTGGAGGAGAGGCTTTCCCCGTTCTTCGACTCCTCCCCGATTCCGGGTGACGCAAGCTGGAGGAGAGGGTCTCTGGCGGAAGCCATCCAAGGGGAGGAAAAGCCGGCTTTTGTGCTGGCCACCAGAGAGGGGCTGGTCCGCTTCATCCTGCGGCAGGGAGTCCAACCCCACAAAGTGATCCCGGGGAAGGAGAGCCGACTTTGGAAAGAGCTGGACATATCCGTCCTTCACGCATTGGCCCTCGACCGATGTCTGGGACTGGACACGGACAAGCTGGCCGAGGAGGGCAGGTTGCGCTACACGCCGTGGGAGAGCGAGGCGCTGGACGCCGTCACGAGGGGGGAAGCCGCGGCCGCCATCCTGGTCCGGCCCACCCGCATGGACGATATCTGGAAGATCGCCGAGGGCGGTGAGAGGATGCCTCACAAGAGCTCCTATTTCCACCCCAAGCTTCCCAGCGGCCTGGTCATCTTCGATCACCAGATCGCTTTCCGTTGATCGTCCCCGCACGGCGTTTCACTCTCGGGTGGAAGTGAGGGTTCTCGCGAAAAGTCTTGGGCGCGAAGACGCTGAGCGGGCGCGCTCGCGCGCTATTGCAATTCAATGATGTTAACCTATACTTAATATATGCCTGTCAAGAAGAGCGTTTCCCGTGGAGGTAAGAGGGCGGGGGGCGGCAAACCTCCCGATACCCGAAACCTTCTTAAGGTTTCCCAGGTGGCGAAGGCCACCGGCGTCTCTACATCGGCCATCAACTATTATGTGCGCATGGGCTTGCTTCCCCCTCCATTGAAGACACATCGCAACATGGCTTATTACCACCCCTCCTACGTGCAGAAGATCAACTACATAAAGCGGCTGCAGCTGCAAAAGCACCTTCCGCTGGAGAGGATAAAGGAAATAATGGCCGCCAAGATGGAGATATGGAGGGAGATGGACCGTGGCCTGGAGGTGGGGGGAGGGCAGGAGGCTCCCTCCAGTCCCGCCAAAAAGGTGGAGGTCAGGGAGAAGATAATGGAAGCAGGCGTGAGGCTCTTCTCCCGCAAGGGCTATCATTTCACCACCGAGCGGGACATCGTCTCCGCGGCCGGCGTCTCCATGGGGGAGTTCCACGAGCTGTATTCCGGAAAGGAAGACCTCCTCATGGACCTGGCGGAGGAGGGGGTGCGCGTTTTCCGGGCCCGGGTGGCCAAGGAGATCGCCTCCGTGGACGACATGCTGGAGAGGATCAAGATCGCCATACCGGTGGCCTTCAAGTTGATCGTGGAGAACCGGGAGATCTACAACCTCTACCTGGAGGGGGCCGCCACCGGCGACCTCTCCTTCGATCGCAAGCTCTCCCAGATGACCATGACCATCGCCGAGGACCTGCGGGCCACCATCGCACGCGGGGTGCGAGACGGGACCATCCGCAAGGTCAACCCGGCCATTGCCGCCAGTGCCATCATGGGGCAGCTCGTCCGCTCTGGCCAATTACTGGATGGAGGATCCCCTGAAGCACGATATAGACGAGATAACCCGGGAGTCCATCGAGTTCGTCACCAGGGCACTCAAACCCGATTGAGGCCCCATCGCCGGGAAACTCGCCTCCGTCTCGTCGCTGGTGCCGATCTCTCCTGTCCTGAGACGCGCCTTTTTCTCTTTTGTCCGATGGCGCGACCACGAAGTCGCGGGGAAAACCCCGCGTTTTAAGAGCCGCGTGGCCTTGGTGCTCCGGCGGCGAGGGGCACGAAAAGAGGCTCGTAGGGAGGGGGCCCCATCCTGTGATCACCCTCATGGCGGTAGCGGTTTTCCATCGATGGACACTTGTATAGCTGTGTCGCCGCATCTCGACAGACATGACCACAGCGTTCCGGGTATGTGCAGACCGGCTTGTTCAAACGCTGGGGATAGAAGCCTGGAACTAACGTAGGGCTTGAAGGACCTGTGCGGCGAGAGGTTAATATTTAGGTGTTTTGAGCGCCTGAAGTTCCTTAATGGGATATGTTTTCCTGGTGTCGGTGACGGAGCCAGGCGGCAGGGGGCCGGGAAGACGAAGGGAAGTGAAAAACAGATGGAAGATCGGCAGGACCTGCGCGTGCACGGACACCCGGTGCTCGGGGACCCGGAGTTCGGCAGGGAGGTCACCATATTCCTGGACGGGAGGCCCCTGAAGGCCAGGGAAGGGGAACCCGTTGCCGCGGCACTTTTCGCCTCCGGTATTCGCGTCGCCCGATACACTGGAGGGAAAAGAGAACC
>JACVJH010000435.1 GCA_015711895.1 Candidatus Solincola tengchongensis
CGAGGAGGTCAAGGCCTACGTGAAGCTCAAGCCCGGATCCAACCTCACCGAGGAACAGGTCCTCGAGTACTGCGAGGAGAAGCTGCCCTATTACAAGACGCCCAAGTTCGTGGTCTTCGTCAAGTCCTTCAAGAAAGACCCCTCGGGCCAGATCCTCAAGGACCTCATCGAGGAGGAGAGCTGAGGGTAACCCGGCAAGGCTTGCCCGGCGAGTCGCCACACGGAGGCAGTACCGCGCCCGTCCGGAGATGGGACCGGAGGGCGAAAGCCCGGAGGCCAGCTGCGGAGTTTCCCCATTAGGCCCACGTGTATAATTGGGGCATGCAGGGTTCCTTGGTAGACCGGGTGCTGGATTTTTTCATGCCCCTGTTCTCCTATTGGGGTTACGCGATAGTCTTCGCCGGGGTCTTCCTGGAGAGCCTCTTCCTCACCGGCTGGATCGCGCCCGGCACCACCGTTCTCCTCCTGGGCGGGTTCTACGCCGCCCACGGGGAGCTGAACCCCTGGCTGGTGCTCCCCACCGCCGTGGTGGCGGCCCTCCTGGGAGACCTGGTTGGCTTCTTCGTCGGGCGCCGGATGGGCAGGGACCTGATGCGGAAATATCGGGACCGGCCCCGGATCATGCGGGGGATGCACAGGGGCCAGGCCTATTTCCGCCGTCACGGAGGCCTCACCGTACTTCTCGGAAGGATGGTCTCCGGTGTGGACGCGTTCATCCCGGTGACCGCAGGGCTCAACCGCATGTCCCTCGGTGCCTACCTGGGTTTCGACATCCCGGGCATCGTCCTCTGGAGCGCCCTCTTCACCTCGCTCGGGTATTTCTTCGGCGCCCACTGGAGGACCATAGACCGCCTCTTCAACGCCCTGGGCTGGGGGCTCCTGGTCCTCTTGGCCGGCATAGCCGCCTCCTGGTACCTTGTCCGGCGGAGGAGGGTCCGCCGCGCCGCCTGCGCGCTCCTCGTATCGCATTCATCGCACGGGGGCATGTCCTCATCCCTCTTTCCGGGGGGAGGGGGTCGTCCGGGAAAAAGGAGAAGGAGGCCCGCGCGCTGAAAAATCCTCGCAAAAGAGCCTCTCCCGTAGGTGTCGGGGGGAGCCGGAGGGCGTTTTGCGAAGAGTTGGAGCCCATGATAAAATATCGCCAATTTTAGGTGTCTCAGCGGGTTTCGGTCCAGACTTCGGATGAACATCGGGAGCAGGGAATTGACCGGTGGTGGCGCGTTTCGGAGCAAGCTTCTCCTCTTCTTCCTGCTCCTCCTCTTCTGGATAGTGCTCACCGCATCACTGGCCCTTCACGAACTGGTCATGGGGGCGGTGTGTTCGGCTTTCGTGGGAGCCTTGACCGTCTCCCTGCTGGGGAGGGCCCTCGACCCGCGAATCACCCCCTCGGTCCTCTTGCGCCTCCCGGTATTCATGGTCCGCCTGGTATGGGAGATCATCAAGGCCAACATCGACGTGGCCAGGATCATCCTCAATCCGCGCCTCCCCATCGACCCGCGCATCGTCGAATACCGCACCTACCTTCCCGGGGACCTGCCGCGAACGGTGTTCTCCGATTCCATCACCCTGACCCCGGGGACGGTCACCGTGGAGCTGCGCGGCGACCTGCTCAACGTGCACTGCCTGTGCCCCTACCACGAGGAGGGGCTGGCCGGACTGGAGAAACTGGTGGCCTGGCTCTTCCAGGTGAAGAAACCCGAGGTGGAAGAGAATGGATGAATTCCTCACCGCCATCGCCCTGATCATCGGCCTCAACGCCTTCATCTGCCTCTACCGGGCCGCGGTGGGTCCCACCACCCAGGACCGGGTGCTGGGCGTGAACATCGTGGGGACCAAGACCCTGGTGGTGGTCATACTGGTCACCTACATCCTGGCCGAGAACTACTTCCTGGACGTGGCCATCGTCTACGCCCTGCTCCTCTTCGTGGTCACCGTGGCCCTGAGCCGCTACCTGGAGGCCGAGGGCTGGAAGGAGGTGCCTTGAGGATGGCCAGGGACATCGTGGCCGGGATCTTCTGCTGCACGGGCACATTCTTCTTCATCCTGGGGACCACCGGGCTTCTGCGCATGCCCGACCTCTTCACCCGGTTGCACCCCTCCACCAAGTGCGACACCCTGGGGGCCTGTTCGGTTATCGTGGGCATGGCCGTGCACAACGGGTGGTCCTGGGACCTGCTCAAGCTGGTTTTCATCGCCTGTTTCCTTCTCCTATCCAGCGCCACCTGCGGACACGCCATCGGGCGTTCCGCTCTGCGCCGCCACATCCCCTACTGGAAGAAAAAGGAAGTTAAAGAAGATGGGCACGGCGCTTAACCTCGTACTCATCCTCCTCCTGCTGACCACCGCGGTGCTGGCGGTGACCGCCCGCGACCTCCTGGCGGCGGTGATCATCTTCTCCGTCTACAGCCTGATCATGGCCCTCATGTGGCAGAGGCTGCAGGCCCCGGACCTGGCTCTCACCGAGGCCGCCGTGGGAGCGGGGGTGACCACCGTCCTCTTCGTCATCGCCATCTTCAAGACGCGGAGGAGGGAGGAGGAATGAAACGCGTCGCCGCTCTCCTCTTCATTGCCGCCCTGGCCGTGCTCCTGCTCTACGTGGTTTCCCGCATGCCCCCCATGGGGGACCCGGAGACCCCCACCGCCACCCACGTCATCCCCCGCTATCTGGAGAAGGCGGAGGAGGAGACGCACACGGTGAACGTGATCACCGGCGTCATCCTCAACTACCGCGGGTACGACACCATGGGGGAGGTGACGGTGATCTTCTGCGCCCTGGCCGCCGTCCTGGCCGTGCTGGGTCGGGAGAGGAGGGGCGTCATCCACGGTTTCGTGGACCGCTCCGAGGTCCCCTCCTCCACCATCGTCCGGACCATGGTACGCTTCATCGTGCCCTTCATCATCCTCTTCTCCGTGTACACCATCCTCCACGGCGAGACCTCCCCGGGCGGCGGGTTCCAGGGAGGCGCCATCATCGGGGGGAGCATGATCATCTTCACCACCATCTTCGGGCTCTACGAGTCCTCGAGGAGGATTCCACTCAAGGTACGCGCTCCCCTGGAGGGGGCGGCGGTGATGGGTTTCTTCCTGGTGGGCACGCTGGGGCTCGTGGGCGGGGGGAACTTCCTCACTTACGCTTGGCCACGAGTGGCACAAGACCTTCACCCCTCGCTGGTGGTCTGGCTGACGGTGCTGGTCGAGGTGGGCATAGGGCTGGGAGGGGCCATGGTACTCACCTCCATACTCTTCGCCATGATCCGGGAGGAGGAGGAGATTGCGACTGTTTCATAATTACCATTATGCGGCGGCCATGCTCCTGTTCTGTCTGGGGCTGCACACGGTCATCGTGCGCCGCAACATCATAAAGAAACTCATCGGCCTGAACATCATGGAGACCTCCGTCTTCTTCTTCTACATCTCCCTCGGCTACCTTGACGGGGGGATCGCCCCCATCCGCGTCGGTGGTGCCGATCCCGCCCGCATGGTCAACCCCATCCCTCAGGCCCTCATCCTCACCGGCATCGTGGTGGCGGTGAGCGTCACCGCCCTGGCCCTCTCCATGGTCATCCTCCTCTACCGCCAGTACGGCACCCTGGACGTGGACCGGCTCATGCGGGAAGAGGAACCCGAAGCGGTGGAAAGCGGGAAGGAGGACTGAGGGTGGGGGCCTGGAGGCATTTCCCGATCTTCATGATCACCGTGCCCCTGTTGGGGGCGGTCCTCCTGCCCTTCTTGGGTTACGCCAAGGAGAGGTGGGTGCCCTATGTCGCCCTCCTGCCCCTGGGAGCCTCGACCCTCCTGGGTATACTCCTCATTGGCCGCATACCTTCGGGAGGATACCTCAGCTATCACATGGGAGGCTGGGAGCCGCCCTTCGGTATCGAGATACGCCTGGACTACGTGGGGCTGTTCCTCATGCTGGTGGTGTGCGGGATAACCTTCCTGGCCCTCATATATTCGCGGCGTTATATTGACAAGGAGGTTAGCCCCGGAAGGCGGACCGCCTATTACGTGCTCTACCTGCTCATGTCCGGCGCCATGCTCGGTTTCGTGGCCACCGGGGACATCTTCAACCTCTTCGTGTTCATGGAGATCCTGGCTCTCTCCTCCTATGCTCTGGTGGCCATCACCGGCAACCGCAACGCGGTGCGCGCCGCTTTCAAGTACATCCTCATGGGTGCGCCTTCCTCCATCATCGTCCTTCTGGCCATCGGTTTGCTCTATTCCGTCACCGGCACCCTGAACATGGCCGACCTGGCGCGGCGCATCGCGGAGTCGGGATACACGGAGGTGCTCATCGTCTCCTATATCCTCCTGGTGGTGGGCTTCGGGGTCAAGGCGGCCCTCTTTCCCCTGCACATGTGGCTTCCCGACGCCCACTCCATAGCCCCTTCGCCCATCAGCGCCCTCCTCTCCGGGCTCCTGGTGGAGGTGTGCACCTTCGCCCTGGTGCGCATCACCTTCTCCGTTTTCACCCTGGGGGCCACCGATCTGGTGATGGGCACGGCGGACGCGGTGGGGGTCGCCGCCGCCGCGGCGGTCCTCTACGGGGGGATAATGGCCATCCTCCAGAAGGACCTGAAGATGATGATCGCCTATTCCACGGTGAGCCACATCGGGTATATATTCCTCGGCCTCACCGCCTTTACCGCGGAAGGGCTGACCGGGGCCATGTACCACATGCTGGACCACGGCCTGGCCAAGGCCTGTCTCTTCCTCTGCGCCGGCAATTTCATATACATGAAGGGCTACCGGAGGATCGAGGACCTGAAGGGGGCCTGGTCGCAGATGCCGTGGACCTGTTTCGCCTTTGCCCTGGCCTCTATCTCGGTCATCGGCATCCCTCCCACGGCGGGGTTCATCAGCAAGTGGTACCTCATCCTGGGGAACGTGGAGGGCGGGAAGTGGCTGTATGCGGTGGTGCTTTTGGCGGGGAGCATCCTGGCGGCGGTCTACTGCTTTAGGATACTCTATTACATGTTTTTCCAAGCGGGGAAGGAGGGGGCCTGGGAGGAGTCGTGGCACGATGCCCCGCCGGCCATGCTGGCGCCGGTCTGGGTGCTCTCGCTGGCCACGCTTTTCTTCGGCGTCTTCTCCTCCCTGCTCATCCCGTCGCTCCTCAGGGCGGCGGCGTACCTCCTGTAGATCGGCGTCCGAGCCGTGGGAGGCCGCCCTTTCGCGCGCGGGTCGGAAGGGTCGAACATCGAGCCGGGAATGCAGTACGGAGAGGGACGGGTCAAGAGGCGGAGGCGGGTAAGGGGGACCGAGATGGGTTTCTACGGCGGGGCGAGGAGCCATGATGGAGGCCTCCGGGTCACGTCCCGTTGCCAATCCGCCGCGGACCGGGTTCATGGGGCCGGGCTAGAGGCCCTTGCGGATACGGAGTGTATTGACGCTGCGTCTTCATGAGCGGACAAGGGGGTAGTCGATGCGAGAGAGCACCTTCTCGGCAGTACCGCTGGTAGCCATCCTGCTTCCCTGGGTATCGCTGCTGGCCATCCTCATCTTCCCGAAACGGGCGGAGAGGCTCCGGCTGTGGCTGTGTTTTCTGGGTTCGCTGGCCACCTTCGGGGTGGTGCTGGTCATGCTCCCGGGCATCCTGGACGGAAACACCTACACCATCAAGCTGGCCAGCGTGGTGGAGAGTCTGGAGATGCGCCTCACCGTGGATACCCTGGGTTATTATTTCGGCCTCATACTGGCCTTCCTGTGGATGCTGGCCACGGTGTACTCCATAAGTTACATAGACCACAAACACAACCGCTTCTTCGCCTTCATGGCCATGTGCGAGTCCTTCATCCTGGGCTGCGCCTTCTCGGCCAACATGTTCACCTATTTCATCTTCTACGAGATGATGACCTTCGGCTCCTATCCCCTTATCATCCACGAGGAGACCACCATGGCCCGCCGCGCTGGCTACAAGTACCTGGTTTACGCCATCGCCGCCGGCACGGTGCTCTTCTTCGCCATCGTGGCTCATTATTTCTGGGGCGACGGGCAGTTGGGGTTCGGCAGATACGGCGTGCTCGGCCTGGAAATGGCCTCCAGGGCCGCACTCACAGCCGTCTTCTTCACCTACCTGGCCGGCTTCGGGGTCAAGGCGGCCATCATGCCCCTGCACGGTTGGGTGCCCGACGCCCACCCCGCGGCGCCTTCCCCGGCCAGCGCCCTGCTCTCCGGCGTGATCCTCAAGGCCGGCGCCTTCGGAATTATCCGGGTCTGTTTCAACGTCTTCGGCGTGGAGCTCATGCGGGAGCTGAAGGTCTACCCGGTCATGGCCGTGCTGGCCTGCATAACCATCGTGGTGGCCTCCGTCTTCGCCCTCACCCAGGACAACCTCAAACGCCGGCTGGCCTACTCGAGCATAGGGCAGGTCTCCTATATCATCCTGGGGCTTTCCATGCTGGCCCACGACGGGGCGCTGGGCGGCGTCATGCACCTCACCCATCACGCGCTCATGAAGGGTTGCCTGTTCCTGTGCGCCGGGGTCATCCTGGTGAAGACGGGGAAGAAGAACATCAGCGAGATGGCGGGCATCGGTTACCAGTTGCCCATAACCATGATCTGCTTCTCGGTATGCGCTCTGGCCATGATGGGCACGCCGCCCTCGGTGGGTTTCGTCACCAAGTGGCTTCTGGGGAGCGGTTCGGGGGAGGC
>JACVJH010000436.1 GCA_015711895.1 Candidatus Solincola tengchongensis
CAGGTCGAGGTTCACGGGCTCGTCGTCCACAACCAATATCACCGCTTGTGATTCGCCTGAGCTCATGGGATCCTCCCGCGCCCATTCAAGGTCGGTCTTCATGCCCCCCGGATCGCTCCTGGCCGGAGCTTCTCTCCTCGGCTTCCGCCGCCGGTCTTGCCGGTATGGTGAAGGAGAAGGTGGTCCCCCTTCCCGGTTCGCTGCTCAGCCAGATGCGGCCTCCATGCAACTCGACGAGCTGCTTGCACAGCGCCAGCCCCAGCCCCGTGCCCCCCACGGCATGGACGGACTCCCCCACCTGGGAGAACTCGAGGAAGAGCTTTCCCTGATCCTCCGGTTTGATGCCGATCCCCGTATCGCTCACTTCCACCAGGAGATCGCCGTCGGCGCTCGCAGCACGCAGGAGGACGCTGCCGCCCGAGGGAGTGAACTTGAGGGCGTTGGATAAAAGGTTCAGTATTGTCTGTCGCAGACGGCGCGAATCGGCGGTGATGCGTGCCGGTGGGTCCTCCGCCCTCATGGACAACTCGATCCCTCGGTCCTCCGCCTCCTTTCGCATGAGGTCCAGAGTGGAGGCCAGGAGGGTTTCCGTGTCGATGTCCTCGAGTTGAAGGGCAAGGTGGCCCGCCTGGGCTTTCGTGTAGTCGAGGATGTCGTTGATGAGCGAGAGGAGGTGTTTCCCGCTTATATGGATGTTTTCCAGATATTTCCTCTGGTTTTCGTTGACCTCCCCGTAGGTGCCGGAGATCAATAATTCGGAGAAGCCGATCACTGCGTTGAGGGGCGTCTTCAACTCATGCGTCACGGAGGCCATGAAGCGGTTTTTCAGGCGGTTCAGTTCCTCCAGCTGTCTTTTCTCCTCCTCCAGCCGGATGAGCGCTTTCTCCTCCGTGACGTCCCTGATGACGTAGACAGTGCCCGCCACACCCTCCTCTTCCGTGCGGTAGGGAGTCGCCCGGGCGCGATAGGAACGGCCTTTACGGTCCTCGAGCTCGAAGGATTCGAGCCGGCCCTGCAATATCCGGTCCAAGTACCGGTCGTCCACCTCCCACCCCCGGCGGAGAACGTCCGCGATTCCCATACCGACAACGTCCTCCGGCCTGACGCCGAGGAAATCCACCAGGGCGCGGTTGGCCCGGCGAACGAGGTCGCCGGAACCCACCTGGATCACCATGTCGCGCATGGAGTCCACTGTGGTCTGCCAGTCCTGCCACGCGGAGCGGATGCTCTCGAAGAGTTGCAGGTTGTCCAGCGTGAGCCCTAACTGGAAGCCGATTATGGACAGGCATTCCTTGTCCCGGTTGCGCCAGGCGCGGCTATCGGTGAACCCCATGATCAGGACGCCTACCGGGCGGCGGTTGCTCTTCAGGGTCAGGAGCAGGAAATCCCCCTCCCCTCCTTTTCCGGTCACGTCCAGGAAGCGGCACCAGTCGAGGGCCCCGGGTTGCAATCGGAGGAGCAGGTCCTTCTCCAGATTATCCACTATGGAGAGCATCCCCCCGAAGACCTCACGGAGGATCGACTGACCCTGGGGAGACATGAGCGCGTTGAGCGCATGCTCGTCCAGGCCCTGGTGATGGACCAGTTTCCACGGGCCTTCGCCCTCGGAGGGCGAGAGCATCGCCAGATGGCGGGAGTCGAAAGCGAGGCCCAGTTCGCGTATCGCGGAAGGGAGGACCTGCGCGTCATCGAGGGTGCGGTCGAGAGCGCGTATCACGGAGTTGAGGCGGGAGATGGACTCGCGTGAGGCGGCGATCTCGGCTCTCATCCGCTGGTGTTCCTCGGCGAGGGCGAGGATTGCGCTTAAGGTCGAGGGATCGGGCCGGGTCAGAGGGACGATGACCGTGCCGTGAAGTCCCGAGGGGATGCTCCCCGGGGGTGCCGTAGAGGGGTCGACGATGATCAGCAGAGGGGGCCGTTCTTCCAGGATGCCTCTTTCCGGAAGTTCGGGAGGCTTCAAAGCCTGCAGGACAACCTCCTTACCGCGGTCTGGCAGGCAGGAACGCACCTTCTCGACGAAGCTCCCGTCCTCGGAGAGAACCCAGATCGAGGGCGTGGTGCCTGATTTTACCATCTCATTCGCCTCGCGGACAGCTCATAACCGTATTTTAACATTGCGTGAACCGGGTGTCTTTCGAGACGCTCAAGCTGTCGTGGCGCGGGGAAACGCCTCCGAGGACCGCTTCGCTCGCCAGGGGCCGGCCGTGGCGACCGGGCCGTGACCCTCGAACACTTATAATGTGGGTGGCGTTAAAAGACGGGTGGAGCCTGGTGCATGGCCATGATCTTGGGCGAGGGAGGGGAATGGGAGCTATGGTTTGCGCGGTGAGCGACATCTGTGGTCTTATGGATGAACTCGCACCTCCCGAGCTGGCCGAGGAGTGGGATCGCGTGGGGCTGCAGTGCGGTTCGCCGGAGAGACGGGTGAGCGCGGTGCTGGTGGCCCTGGAGGTCAACGAAGAGGTGTCCAGAGAGGCGCTGGAGAGGGGAGCCGGCATGATAGTCTGTCATCACCCCCTTATCTTCGAGCCGTTGCCCCACTTGCGGGAGGACGGGTTCCCGGGCGCCCTGGTGTGTTCCGTGGTGAGGCGGGGTATCGCGGTTTTCGCCGCTCATACCAACCTGGACGCGGCGCCTTGGGGGGTGAACGCGGCCCTGGCGGAGTCCCTTGGGCTGCGGGAGCACTTGCCTCTGAGGGAGATGGCCACCAGGCCGGCATGCAAGCTGGTGACCTTCCTCCCCCCCGAACACCTGGAAGCGGTGAGCCGGGCCCTCTTCCAGGCCGGCGCCGGGGTGATCGGGGAGTACACGGGGTGTTCCTTTCGCTCCGAGGGGACGGGGACCTTCTACGCAGGCTTGGGGACCACCCCGGCCTACGGGGAGAAGGGGAAGATGAACGAGGTGCGTGAGGTCCGCCTGGAGGTCCAGGTGGAGGAGAGGCTGTTGGGGAAGGCCCTGCGGGCGCTCATCGACTCTCACCCCTACGAAGAGCCGGCGGTGGACGTCTATTCCATAAGGGTTCCCACCAAAGGCGGCCTGGGTCGGGTCGGCACGCTGGAAGGACCTCTGCGCCTCGAGGAGCTGGCGGACCTGTGCCGTGAGCGCCTGCAGAACCCGGCCGTCCGCTTCGCCGGCTCACCCGACCGGGAGGTGAGGCGGGTGGCGGTATGCGGCGGGCGGGGGGCGCACCTGGCCGCGGATGCCCTGCGGGCAGGGGCGGACGTTCTGGTCACCGGGGACGTGAGCCACCACCAGGCGGTGGCGGCCCTGAACATGGGCTTGGCGGTGGTGGATGCCGGACATTATCATACCGAGAGGACCTCGGTGCCATTCCTGGCCCGCCTCCTCGGGGAGAGGGCGGAGAGGAAGGGGCTGGAGGTCGAGATCCTCGCTTCCCGCGTGGATACCTGTCCCTGGAAGGTCGGAGGTGCGAGTTGAGCGAGCTGGAGTCCCTATACCAGGTTCAACAGCTGGATACCAGGATATTCGAGCTCCGGGGGAGGCTGGAGGACAATCCTCTCAAGGAGGAGCTGGAGCGCCTGCGCGGGGAAGAGGCGGAATGCGCGGAGGAGCTTTCCAGGGTCGAGGAAGCCCTGGAAAAGTCTTCCAGAAAACAGGCCGCCCTTGAAGACGAGATACGGAGCCTGGACCAGAAGTTGTCCCGGGAGGAGGGGAAGCTTTACGGGGGCCAGGTCACCAACCCCAAGGAGCTCAGGGGCCTGCAGGCCGAGGTGCGATCGCTGAAGAGGAAGAAGGACGAGCTGGAGACGGAGCTCCTCGAGGAGATGGAGGGGCAGGACGGGGTGAGGGCCAGGCTGGAGGAGTTGAGGTCGAAGGACCGGGAGCTCCTGGCCCTCATCGAGGAGAAGAGCGCGCTGCTGGAAAGGGAGACGGGGGAGACGGCCTCCGAACTCGCAGAACTGGAAAGGGAGCGAGAGAAGTGGTCTTCCGGGGTGGGCGAGGAGCTCATGCGCCTCTACGAGAAGCTCCTCGCCGCCAAGCAGAACCTGGCCGTGGTGAAGGTCATCGAGGGCGTGTGCCAGGGTTGCAGGGTGGAGCTGCCGGGAAAGGAATACGACAGGTTCCTGAGGACGGAGGGCGTCTTCCGCTGCTCCAACTGCGGGCGCATACTCGTGCGGTGACCCCGGAGGCCCCGAGGGGGCGGATTCTTTGGAGAGGAGAAAGAGCAGGAAGAGCGTGGTAGAACCGGCATTCCAGGGAGCCAGGCGCTTCGAGGAGCTCCACGTCTTCATAGACGGGGCCGCCAGGGGCAATCCCGGGCCGGCGGCCATCGGTGTGGTGGTCCTGACCCGCCAGGGACGCCGGGTGGCCGCTTTCGGGGAGGCCATCGGCGAGGCCACCAACAACTTCGCCGAGTACACCGCCCTGGTGCATGCCCTGCGACTGCTATCCGTTTACGAGGTGGACCGGCTGCGCATCTATGCCGACAGCGAGCTCGTGGTGCGGCAGATACAGGGCCTGTACCGGGTGAAGGAGAGGTCCCTGCGCAGCCTGCATTCCCAGGTCATGTCCATGCTCGGCCGTTATCGTGACTGGAGCATCCAGCATATCCCACGCGAGGAGAACCGCGAGGCGGACCGCCTGGCCAACCAGGCACTGGACGGAGCCGCGGACATCTCTTCCGCGTCGGTCAGGCACGACCTGGGCCTGGAGGAGCAGCCCCCTCTCTTCCCCGAGGAGGAGGAAGGAGGAGGGGGGTAGTTGTTCGTCCTCGCCCATGCCGGCTTCGCCTTCGCTCCAGCCGCCGCCGTCTCCTCCTGGTGGAAGGATAACCGCGGTTTCCGTGACGGGGTGCCCGACATGAGGTGGCTGTTGGCGGGCACGGTCCTCCCGGACGTGGTGGACAAGGCGGTGGGGGAGGTGCTCTTCCGCTCCTATTTCCGGAACGGCCGTATCTTTTTCCATACCTACCTCTTCACCCTAATCTTCTTCCTGGCCGGAATCCTCGGATGGGCCAGGAAGAGGGACGCCAGCCTGCTCCTGCTCTCCTGCGGCATGGCTTCTCATCTGCTCCTGGACCGCATCTGGATAGAGCCCACCACCGCCCTGTGGCCGTCCCTGGGGCCCTTCCAGCGCCATCCTTCGGATCTGACCTTTCTCCAACAGGTCATGGAGTATCTGCGGGATCCCTTCTTCTGGGTCACGGAGGCGGCGGGAACCGGGGTGCTGGTGGCTTCCCTCCGCCGGCTGGGGGTGGATTCCCGGGCGGGATTGAAGGGATTTCTGCGCCACGGGACGCTGCCCGCGCTGCAATCCGGGGAAGCCACGACGGGCGAGACCCGCTGAGCGGGCTCTTGGCACGCCGGGTGGGATGGGGCGACGGTTGGCCCGCCGGTTGTGGCGAAAACCCCGCTCCCGCGATCGCGTCGCCTTGCTGCCCCCGTGTGTCACGGCTAAAATAAGTGCGTCATGGGAACGGCTTATCTCTTGAGGCATGGAGAGACGGAATATCATGCGCAGCATCGCTTGCTGGGCCGTCTGGACATCGGGCTCAACGAGAGGGGAAGGGAACAGGCCCGGCGGGTGGTCGAGTTCTTCCGGGGCCTCAAGTTGGACGCCGTGTATTCCAGCCCCCTGAGACGCTGCCTGGAGACGGCGGCTCCGGTTGCCGAGGATCACGGGCTGTCCATCCAGGTACTGGAAGGGCTCATGGAGGTGGACATGGGCGAGTGGGACGGGCGTACCTTCGACGAGCTCTTCCGCGAGGAGGGGGAGATGGTGGGGAAGTGGATGCGCAATCCTTCCTCGGTGGCCATCCCCGGAGGGGAGGACTTCGGGACGGTACGCGATCGGGTGATGTCCGCGGTTCGGGAGATAACCAGTCGCCATCCCGGTGACCAGCGAGTGCTCGTAGTGACTCACGGTGGACCCATACGGGGCATCCTCTGCGAGGCGCTGGGCATGGAGCTGGACGGGATGTTCCGTATCCAGATCGACCTTGCCTCCATCTCCGCCGTCAAGTACTTCGACGGCGGGATCCCCGAGACGGCCATGGTGACCCTGGTCAACGAGACATATCACCTGCGGTAAGGATTTCCTCCGCGAAGCGCCTGAAGGGACGCCCGGGGAGAGGGCGGAGGGCGCGGCCGCGGGAGCCGCGGGACCCGGGGTCATGAAGGGCACGTGCATATCGCACGGTCGATCTTCCGATCCTGAGGCGCCGAAAAGGAAGGGGACGAGGCTTTCTTGCCGGGAAACGCGGCCCGGAGGATACGGGAACGGAAGAGGGATGAAAAGAGATACCGAATACCTGCTCTTCGACCTTGACGGAACGCTGGTGGACACCATCCGGCTCATCCTGCGCGCCTTCCGGGAGACCTTCCGGGCCCTGGGGCTTCCTCCCCGTGACGACCGGGAGATGGTCATGGAGGTGGGAAAGCCGCTCTACCGGCAGGCCCTGGACATAGACCCCGGGAGAGCGGATGAGATATTCCGGGTCTACCAGGAGATGTACGACAAGTATTACCAGGAACTGGTAAAAGAATACCCAGGTGTCCGAGAGGCGCTGGCCGGGTTGAAGGAGCGAGGCTACCGGCTGGCGGTGGTGACCTCCAAGCGATTCTCCAATGCGAGCCTGGACCTGGAGAGGTTCGGGCTCATACCCTACCTGGACGTCCTGGTGACGGCGGAGGACACCGAGAACCACAAGCCGGATCCCGAGCCGGTCTTCAAGGCCCTGGAGAAACT
>JACVJH010000437.1 GCA_015711895.1 Candidatus Solincola tengchongensis
GCGCCCTCGGGCAGCGGTGGCCTTCGGAGGGTACGCCTGCCTCCCTGGAGCGCTGGCCGCCCTGAGCCTGCGCGTCCCCCTGATCATCCACGAGCAGAACGTGATACCCGGTTCCGCGAACCGCCTGCTGGCCGCGGCCGCGCGGGTGATAGCCGTCTCCTTCCCCGAGACCCTCACGCACAGGCCTTCCTGGAGGGCAAAAGCCGTGGTGACCGGAAACCCCCTCCTGGCCAGAGGGGGCGGGGACGGGGACCCTTACTCTCATTTCCGCCTCCACCCCGGACGCAAGACGGTGGCCGTGATCGGTGGCAGCCAGGGAGCGGCCAGCCTGAACCGGGCGGTGCTGGAGGCGCTTCCCCTCTGGAAGGAGAGGAAGGACCTGCAGGTGGTTCACGCCGTGGGGCGGGACAAGTACCAGGAATTCATGCAAGCGGCGGCGAAAGTGGATTACGGAGATCTTGTCTACCGACCGCTGGATTTCATCGAGCGCATGGATCTCCTCTACCGGGCGGCGGACCTGGTGGTGTGCCGGTCTGGCGCATCGACCATCGCCGAGCTAGCCATGGCCGGAAAGGCGGCCATCTTGGTCCCTTACCCGCATGCCACCGCCGGCCACCAGGACGCCAACGCGGAGGTCTTGAGAGCCGCGGGGGCGGCGGTGGTCATACCCGACCGGGAGATGAGCGGGGAGCGCTTGGTGCGCGAGGTGGACGGTCTTCTGGGCGAGGAGGGCAGGTTGGCGGAGATGGGCAGGGCCGCCCTGCGGGTAGCCAGGCCGGATGCGGTCCGTAGGCTGGCTGACGCCGTCCTTTCTCTGGCTGGTGAGGGAGAATGAAGATAAAGGGAAGAGTGCATTTCGTGGGCATAGGGGGGGCGGGGATGAGCGCCATCGCCGCCGTCCTGCTGGCCAGGGGATTGGAGGTCAGCGGGTCCGACCTGAAGGAGTCCCGCAATACCGAACGGCTTCGGGAGATGGGGGCCAAGGTCTTCATCGGCCACCATCCGAGCAACGTGGAAGGAGCGGGGATGGTGGTGGTCTCTTCGGCGGTTCCGGAGAGGAACCGCGAGCTTCAGGAGGCCCGCAGGAGGGGGATTCCCGTCCTGCCCCGAGCCGCCATGCTCTCCAAAATCATGGAGGAAGGAAAGGGCATCGCCGTAGCGGGGACTCACGGAAAGACCACCACCACCTCCATGGTGGCCATGATCCTCTCCCGGGCCGGGCTCGACCCCACCTACGTAGTGGGGGGAGAGCTTAACGACGTGGGAAGCAACGCCCATGCAGGGAAGGGAGAGTTCGTGGTCGCCGAGGCGGACGAGAGCGACGGGTCCTTCCTCCTCTTGCGTCCCTGGGCGGCGGTGGTGACCAACGTGGAGGACGATCACCTGGATTACTTCCGGGAGCCGGAGAGGATAAGGGAGCATTTCAGGCGTTTCGTGGAACTGCTCCCGCCGGACGGGATCCTGGTCGTGGGAGGCGATGACTCCGCATCGCGCGCCCTCAAGGAATGGGGTCCGAGAAATACCTTCACCTTCGGAGAGGAGGAGGACAACGATTACCGTTTTGACAGCCTTCAAGTCCTTCCCGGCGGAAGCTCCTTCACCGTGTATTTCAGGGACAGCCGGCTGGGAGAGCTGCGGTTGAGGATACCGGGGCGGCACAACGTATACAACGCCCTGGCCGCGCTGGCGCTCACCCACGCCATGGGAGTGGGCTTCCGCGAGGCGGCGGAGGCTCTTGCCTCCTTCCGGGGAGTGCGCCGACGTTTCCAGGTGGTGGACGAAGTGGGCGGAATAAGGATCGTGGACGACTATGCCCATCATCCGTCCGAGGTGCGCTCCACCCTGGAGGCCGCCTCCGTGGAGGAAGGGAGGCGCATTGTGTGTCTTTTCCAGCCCCACCGCTATTCCAGGACCCATGCCTTGTGGCGGGATTTCGGCACGGCCTTCCGGCGTGCCGACCTCCTGGTCCTGACCGACGTCTACGCCGCGGGCGAGGATCCCATACCCGGGGTGGACGGCAAACTGATACTCAACGCCGTGCTGGAGGAGGAACCCTCCAAACAGGTGGTCTACGTGCCGAGGCGGGCGGCCCTCGGCGAGGCGGCGGTGCGCTTTCTCCGCCCTGGGGATCTAGTCGTGATCATGGGGGCGGGGGACATTTCTCTCTGCGCTCGCGAGATCTCCGCCCTGCTGCGGGAAAGGAACGGCGATGGCGCTGGGGAAGGGTGCGACGCGGAAGATCGAAGGTCTTTACCGTGAGCTGCACGGAAGGTTGAGGGGCGAGGTCCTGAGGGACGTGCCCCTTTCCGGCTATACCACTTTCCGTATCGGGGGCCCAGCGGACCTTCTGGTGGTTCCCAAGGGGCAGGAGGAACTCTTCCTGCTCTCCCAAGCGATCCTGGACCACGGATGCGATTTCCTGGTCCTGGGCAGGGGTAGCAACGTCCTGGTCTCCGACGCCGGTTTTCGAGGAGTCGTGGTGCTGACGCCGCCGGGCCTTAAGAGGGCACGCATAAAAGATGAAGGTAAAGTAAACATTGAAAGTGGATGCGAGTTGAACCGCTTGATCCTGTGGTGCATGGAACACGGCCTGGCGGGGCTCGAGGAACTCTCCGGCATTCCCGGGAGCATCGGGGGCGCGGTGCGTATGAACGCGGGGGCTCACGGGAGGACCATCGGGGATATAGTAGAGGAAGTCAAGGTCCTCCGCCTGGAGGGAGAGGAGATAAGGGAACGCACATTAAGCGCCCGGGAAGCGTGCTTCGCCTACCGTCGCGCTCGGGGAATCGGAAACCGGGATATTATATATGAAGTTAAACTTAACCTTTATATTGATGACAAGGATAGGATAAGGGAGAGGAGAGACGGTTTTCTCTCCTGGAGGAAGGAAAGGCAGCCTCTAGGCAGACCCTCGGCGGGAAGCGTCTTCCTCAATCCCCCGGGGATGAGCGCGGGGGAGATCATCGAGAGATGTGGCCTGAAAGGGACGAGGGTAGGTGATGCCATGGTCTCCCCGAAGCACGCAAACTTCATCGTCAACCTGGGTAAGGCGAGCGCGGATGACGTGTTGCGGCTCGTGGAGTTGATAAAGCGGGAGGTTTTAAGGAAAGAGGGCGTGGAATTGGAGGAAGAGATCGATCTGATCGGTTTCGGCAGGGGGTAGAGGGATTGGAGATCGAATTGCGACGGGTGGCGGTGATCATGGGAGGAGTCTCCGCGGAGAGGGAGGTGTCCCTCCGCTCCGGAGCCGCGGTCGCTGCGGCCTTGCGCGAGCTCGGATACCGCGTCCTGGAAGTGGACCTGGGCCCATCGGCGTTGGAGCAACTCACCGCGCTGCGCTCGGAGGTGGATGCCGCGTTCCTCGCCCTTCACGGTCGCCTTGGAGAGGACGGGACGGTGCAGGGCGCCCTGGAGCTCCTGGGAGTACCCTACACCGGTTCCGGGGTGCTGGCCAGCGCTCTGGCCATGGACAAGCGCATGTCCAAGCGCATATTCCGTTCCGAGGGGATCCCGGTGGCCGAGGACGTGACCATCACCGCCGCCGATGTCCGGGGGGCCGGCTTGATGCGGGTTGCGGAGGGAATAGCGCTGGACCTCGGTTTCCCGTGCATGGTCAAGCCCGCCGGTGAGGGCTCCACACTGGGCTCCTCAAGGGCCTCCAACACCGAGGAACTGGAGGAAGCCCTGCGTGAGGCACTGGGCTATGACGAGGTGGTGCTGGTGGAGAGGTATATCCGGGGGCGCGAGCTGACCGTGGGGCTCCTCGGAGAGGAACCGGAAACCCTGCCGGTGCTCGAGATCGTGGCCAGCAAAGGGGTCTACGATTACGAATGTAAATATACCAAGGGGATGACCGAGTATTTGGTGCCGGCGCCCATACCGGATAAGCTGGCCGCCGAGTTGCAGCGTCTTGCGGTGAAGGCTCACCGGGCCCTAGGGTGTGAGGGCGTGTCGCGGGTGGATTTCATGGTCGATGGGGAGGGGAGGGCGTACTGCCTGGAGGTCAACACCCTGCCCGGGATGACCGAGCTGAGCCTGGTTCCCAAAGCGGCCGCCGCGGCCGGCTACAGCTTCAAGGAGATGGTGGAGAGGATATTGCGCACCGCCAGGCTCAAGGTCGGCCGCCGCGGCTTCGCAGGAGACGGGGCAGGCTCGTGACAACGGTACCGCGACGACCGGCTGTGCCTTCCATCCGCGTCTTGGTCCCTCTACCCCGCTTGAACGGTCTGCACGGGCGATGATTCCGGGAGGAGAAAAGGGATTGGCGACCGCCGGAGGACGGAGGGCGAAGGATCCCGGGGAAGAAAAGAAACCCCCGGGCGTAGAACGCTCGTCCGAAAACGCGGCGGGAAGGAAGGGAAAGCCGAGTGCATGGGGCGGCAGGGAGGCAACCGGCCCTTATGCGAAGAGCGGAGGGGTGAGAGGCGGGAGGCCGTCGGAAAAGGGAAGGGCACGCAACGAGGCGGCGCGGGGAACGGGAAGCGCTCCGGGTTGCCT
>MU158669.1:0-530 GCA_015711895.1 Candidatus Solincola tengchongensis
TGCACACGGCGCGCATCATCCCTCTGCACCCGGCCACCCAGAAGCTCAGCGCAGCCATGTTGCGACGTCTGGTCATGCGCGCCCTGGATCAGTACGGGGACCTCCCCGACCCGGTGCCCTACGAGTTGCGGAGGCGCTACGCCTACCCGCACCGCTCTCAGGCCCTGAGGGAGATGCACTTCCCCAGCTCGCAGGGCCGGCTTAATCGCGCCCGCCAGCGGATGGCCTACGAGGAGCTCCTGCTCATGCAGGTGGCCCTGGCCCTCAACCGGCGTCACCTGCGCGAGGAGACGGGAGGGATAGAGCATGCCCCTCCCGGGTCCCTGGTGAGCGGTTTCCTGGAGGCGCTGCCCTTCCGCCTCACTTCTTCCCAGCGGAGGGCCTTCCGGGAGATCGCTCGGGACATGGCCAGCCCCCGCCCCATGAACCGCCTCCTCCAGGGAGAGGTGGGTTCCGGCAAGACGGTGGTGGCCCTCCTGGCCCTTCTTCTCACCCGGGAGAGCGGCCACCAGGGCGTGTTCATGGCCCCC
>MU158669.1:540-3647 GCA_015711895.1 Candidatus Solincola tengchongensis
AACCTCACGGGCCTCCTGCCTCCCGAGCTGCACTTGCGCGTGGAGCTCCTGACGGGGAGCACCCCGCCGGCGAGGCGGCGAGAGATACTGCGGGCCGCGTCCACAGGGGAGCTGGACATCCTGGTGGGGACCCACGCCCTCATCCAGGAGGACGTGGAGTTCCGGGACCTGGGACTGGTGGTGGTGGACGAGCAGCACCGCTTCGGGCTGCGCCAGAGGATAATGCTCAAGGAGAAAGGGGAGCGCCCGGACACCCTAATCATGACCGCGACTCCCATCCCCCGCACCCTGAGCCTTACCCTGTACGGGGACCTCGAGGTCTCCACGCTTCGCGAGCTCCCGGCGGGGAGGGCGGGGACGAGGACCCTGGTCCTGGGCCCGGAGGAGAGGGGTGAGGCCTACCGCTTGATGGAGGAGGAGCTGAGCCGGGGAAGGCAGGCCTTCGTGGTCTGTCCACTGGTGGACCCCTCACCGGCCGTGGAGGCCAAGGCGGCGGAGAAGGAGGCCGGAGAGCTGCGCAAGGTCTTCCCCGCCCGGCGGGTAGGGCTCCTGCACGGGCAGATGAACAAGGCGGAGAAGGACGCGGTGATGGAGTCCTTCCGCAGGGGGGAGGTGGACATCCTGGTCTCCACCACGGTCGTGGAGGTGGGTATAGACGTCCCCAACGCCACGGTGATGCTGGTGGAGAACGCGGACCGCTTCGGCCTCTCCCAGCTCCACCAGCTCAGGGGCAGGGTGGGGAGAGGGGAGCACCCTTCCCACTGCGTGTTCATCTTCCACGGGGAGACCGAGGAGGCGCAGAGGCGCAGGGAGGCCATCGCGGAGATAAGCGACGGCTTCAAGCTGGCGGAGGCGGACCTTGAGATACGCGGCGAGGGTTCCCTGTTCGGGACCCGGCAGTCGGGGATGACCGACCTCCGGGTGGCTAGACTTACCAAAGATTACCATATCCTGCGCGCGGCGCGTGAGGACGCCACGGCCCTCGTGGAGGGCGACCCGCACCTGGAGAAGCCAGAACACCTGTTCCTGCGGCGGGAAGTGAGAGAACGTTACGGCGAGAGCCTGGGCTGGCTCTTCCAGGCCTGACCCTCGCCGCTTTTTCCGGCTTGGGGCCGACGCCGGAAAGACGGAAAACCCTTTCTCGCAGCGGGAACTTCTCCGTGCCGCATCGGGGGTAACGCGGGGACGGAGGGCGTTTGAGGAGCGAGGCGTTTCCTGCTTTGTGAGCTGTGGCCTCTATCCTCGAGGAATGACGGGTAGGTGGAGACTCGATGGTCCCGGCGGCCTTCCCCGTAGTCACCCCGACCTTCGCATGGGATACAATCTTCGCATGAGGATCATAGGCGGAGAGTCGAGGGGGAGGCGGATCAAGGCCCCTCGGGGCATGGGCACCCGTCCCATGCGGGACTTCGTGCGCGAGGCGGTCTTCAGCATGCTGGGCGACCGGGTTAGGGGGGCCAGGGTACTCGACCTCTTCGCCGGGAGCGGCTCCCTGGGCCTGGAGGCCCTGAGCCGGGGCGCCGTGGCTGCGGTTTTCGTCGACCGGGGAAGAGACCCCACCAGGGTAATTCAGGAAAATCTGGATATACTTGGCATGAAAGGCCGAGGGAGGGTGGTAAGGGCGGAAATACTGGATTTCCTTCGCCGTTATGCCCCACCCGACGAGCCTTTCGATTTGATTTTTATAGACCCGCCCTTTAGAATTGATGTAAACTACAGGCAAGAAGTGTTGAATAAGTTAATCGAAGGCGGCTTTCTGGGCCCGTCTTCGGTGGTCATCATGCAGGCTCCACTGCGCGTTCCCGTCACGGAGCCGCCGCCCGGCCTGGAGTTCCGGGAGAGAAGGAAGTACGGGGAGAGCGCGGTGGACGTTTACATGAAGATGGAAAATGATGTAAAAGAGGCAGGAGAGGAAGGCGGAAGATGACCGTAGCCGTTTGCCCCGGCACATTCGATCCCATAACCTGCGGCCACCTGGACGTGATACGCAGGGCCAGCCGTTTCTTCGAGCGTTTCATCGTCGCCGTGGCCGCCAACCCCGCCAAGCGCCCCCTGTTCACCCTGGAGGAGAGGATGTACCTGCTGAAGAAGGCGGTGGAAGGGCTGGAGAACGTGGAGGTGGCTGCCTTCGAGAGCCTGCTGGTGGACTTCGCCCGCCAGGTGGGGGCCACAGCTATCATCAAGGGCCTGCGCGCCCTCAGCGATTTCGAGTACGAGTTCCAGATGGCCCAGATCAACCAAGCCCTCTCGGAGAACATCGAGACCTTCTTCGTCATGGCCAATCCTCAGTACACCTTTATAAGCTCCAGCGCGGTGCGGGAGCTGGCCAGCTACGGGGGTTGCGTAACCGGCCTGGTGCCGGAAAATATAGAGGGGGAGTTGATGAAGATGTTCAGGGAGAAGTTCGGCCGTATGGGGAAAGGGGCGGTATAGATGGACGTCTTTCAGCAACTGGACCGGATAGAGGACCTCATCGTCTCCAGCAAGCACGTTCCCTTCTCCAATTCGGTGATGGTAAACGAGGCGGAGCTCTTCGAGCTCCTGGACGAGTTCCGCAGCTCCCTCCCCGAGGAGTTGAAGCAGGCCCGCTGGATGGTCAAGGAAAAGCAGGAGATCATGGAGGAGGCGCGCAAGGAGGCGGAGCGCATCCGGGAAGAGGCCCAGGAGGAGAGAAGGCGCCTCATAGAGGAGACGGAGATAATCAAGGCGGCCAGAGCGGAGGCGGAGAGGATCGTGGAGGAGGCCCAGGCTCAGGCGCGGGAGATCCGCCTGGAGGCGGAGGACTACGCCGACGAGCGCCTGGCCAACCTGGAGGTCACCTGCTATAAGCTACTCGAGGTCATCAAGCGGGCCAGGGAGAGGCTGCAGGGCCGGGGGGAGGAGTCCGAGGAAAGGGAGGAGATGGACCTCGGCTGAAGGCCGGTTGGCCATCCTTTAACCGTTCTTGGAGATTGTTGGCGAGGCGCGGGGGATAACCCGCGCCTTTCGTGCATGAAGGGCCGCTTATCCTCGGCCTCTCAGGCGCCGGAGACGGCAACGGAGACGATCGGTGGGGGCGGTACTGCGACCCGCCCTTGTCATTTGTCGCCGCATGGCTCACATCAGAG
>JACVJH010000440.1 GCA_015711895.1 Candidatus Solincola tengchongensis
CGATGACCTTCCCGGACTCCCCGTGGGGGACCTTGAGGGAGGTATTGCGCACCTCCCGGGCTTTCTCCCCGAAGATGGCCCGCAGCAGCCTCTCCTCGGCGGTGAGTTCCGTCTCCCCCTTGGGGGTCACCTTGCCCACCAGTATGTCCCCGGGCCCCACCTCGGCCCCGATGCGGATGATGCCCCGCTCGTCGAGGTCCTTGAGCATGTCCTCGCTCACGTTGGGGATGTCCCGGGTGATCTCCTCCGGGCCCAGCTTGGTGTCCCGGGCGTCGATCTCGTGCTCCTCTATGTGGATGGAGGAGAGCACGTCGTCGTAGACCATGCGCTCGGAGACGATGATGGCGTCCTCGTAGTTGTAGCCCTCCCAGGGCATGAAGGCCACCAGGAGGTTCTTGCCCAGGGCCAGCTCCCCGTGGTCGGTGCAGGGCCCGTCGGCGATGACCTGCCCTTCCTCCACCAGGTCACCCTCGTCCACAATGGGTTTCTGGTTCACGCAGGTCCCCTGGTTGGAGCGGCGGAACTTGGCCACTTTATATACGTCCACCGTGCCGTCCTTGCGGGTTATCTCGATGCGGTTGGCGTCCACGTAGGTCACCTTGCCCGCCGCCCTGGCGCAGAGCACGTCCCCGGTGTCCTTGGCCGCGCGGTACTCCATGCCCGTCCCCACCAGCGGGGCTTCGGAGCGCAGGAGGGGCACCGCCTGGCGCTGCATGTTGGAGCCCATGAGGGCGCGGTTGGCGTCGTCGTGCTCCAGGAAGGGGATGAGTGCGGTGGCCACGGAGACTATCTGCCGTGGCGAGACGTCCATGAAGTCCACCTCCTCCGGGTGCACCGCCTTCACCGCCTCCTTGGTGCGGCAGAGAACGGTTGGCCCCACCAGGCGGCCCCGCTTGTCCACGGGAGCGTTGGCCTGGGCGATGACGTACTTCTCCTCCTCATCGGCGGTGAGGTAGACGATCTCGTCGGTGACCCGGCCTTTTATCACCCGGCGATATGGCGTCTCGATGAAGCCGAACTCGTTGACCTGGGCGTAGGTGGCCAGGGAGCCGATGAGGCCGATGTTGGGACCCTCCGGGGTCTCGATGGGGCACATGCGCCCATAGTGCGAGGGGTGCACGTCGCGGACCTCGAAACCGGCCCGCTCCCGGGAAAGCCCTCCCGGCCCCAGGGCGGAAAGGCGCCGCTTGTGGGTCAGGCCGGCCAGGGGGTTGGTCTGGTCCATGAACTGAGAGAGCTGGCTGGAGCCGAAGAACTCCTTGATGGCCGCCACCACCGGGCGTATGTTTATCAGGTTCTGCGGGGTGATGGCCTCCGCCTCCTGTGTGGTCATGCGCTCCTTCACCACTCTCTCCATGCGGGAGAGTCCTATGCGCACCTGGTTCTGGATGAGCTCACCGACGGAGCGAACGCGCCGGTTGCCGAAGTGATCGATGTCGTCCACCTCCTCGATCTCGCTGGGCATGATGCGCAGGAGGTAGCGGATGGTCTCCAGGATGTCCTCTGGGGTGAGAACGGTGACGTTCAGGGGGATCTCCAGCCCCAGCTTCTTGTTCAGTTTATAACGGCCCACCTTGGCCAGATCGTATTTCCTACGGTTGAAGAACAGGTTCTCGAGCAGGGTGAGGGCGGTATCCGCGGTGGGAGGCTCTCCAGGCCGCAGCTTGCGGTAGATGTCCATGAGGGCCTCCTCGCGGCTGGAGGTGTGGTCCCTCTCCAGGGTGGCCTCGATGATGGGCGAACCATCGAAAAGGGACAGTATCTGGTCGTCGTCCTCGTAGCCCATGGCCCGCAGGAGCACGGTGGCTGGCTGCCGCCTCTTGCGGTCTATCCTGACCCCGATGACGTCACGCTTGTCGGTCTCGAACTCCAGCCAGGCCCCGCGGGAGGGGATAATCTTGGCGTAGTAGAGCTCCTTGTCCGTTGTCCTGTCCAGTTCCTTGCTGAAATAGACCCCGGGGGACCTCACCAGCTGGGAGACCACCACCCGCTCCGTCCCGTTGATGATGAAGGTGCCCTTCTCGGTCATGAGGGGGAAGTCCCCCATGAACACCTCCTGCTCCTTGATCTCCCCGGTCTTGCGGTTGATGAAGCGAACGGTGACGAAGAGGGGGCAGGAATAGGTCATGTCCTTTTCCTTGCACTCCTCCACCTCGTACTTGGGGTCCTGCCACTTGTGCTCCCCGAACTCCACCGCCAGGTCCCCGGAATAATCCTCGATGGGCGAGATGTCCTCGAACACCTCGCGGAGCCCCTCTGTACGGAACCACTCGTAAGACTTCTTCTGGATGTCGATGAGGTTGGGGACGTCGAGGATTTCCGGGATCTTAGCGAAGCTTCTTCTCTGGCGTATTCCGTGGGTCACACTCACCGCTTCCCTCACTCCTTTTCCCTCGCGAAGCGAAAAAATCCCTTATATATACGCAAAACATTATCATATGATTGAATAAATTATTTTGTCAATATAAATGGGAAGAGGGCGACTTTTCCTCTGATCAAGGAGCTCCCGGCCTCCTCCGTCTCATGCCGAGTGAGCCCCCAATAACCGCGTTCGGCTGCGGGACCTTTCAAAATCATGCCCCCCGGTGAGCACGCCCCTTAAGAGCTCGACTCAGCTATGCATGGAAACATATTCTATGCATGGGCACATATTCTTATAATTTTTCCGGATCACCTACCTTGGCCTTACTCGGGCCTCACGACGATGTAAGCGTCCATCCCTTTCGACCCCATCTGGAACCCCTACGGTTCCTCACCCTGCCTCGAAATGCCCTCACCGGCAGGGGATAGGGAAAGAGGGATGCGGCGGCATCCCTCTCCAACTCGAGGATTTATACACTTTCCCATACCGCGGCAGGGCCTGCCGCGCATTCCCCATTGGGATGGGATTTTATGTCTACTTTATCTCCACCTGGGCGCCCGCCTCGCGCAGCTGCTCGGCGATGCGGTCCGCCTCGTCCCTGGAGACCTTCTCCTTCACCGGCTTGGGCGCCTCGTCCACCAGGGCCTTGGCCTCCTTGAGCCCCAGCCCGGTGATGTTCTTGACCTCCTTGGTGACCTGGACCTTACGGTCCCCGG
>JACVJH010000441.1 GCA_015711895.1 Candidatus Solincola tengchongensis
AAGCCAGCCAGGAGCAACAGTCCATGGGATTCTTCAGCCGTGCCAGGGTGAGGTGGCCCCGGAAAGGGCGCGCCTCCCTCTTCACCCCCACCCTGGTGAGGCCGGAGTCCAGACCGGAGGCCAGTGAGGCCGCCTCCTCTTCCCCCTTCCCCATGCCCACCCAGATGACGCGGGCCCTGCCGGGAGAGGGGAAGCCTCCGCAACCCCTCAGGGAGGCGGTGAAAGGACGGTGTTCAAGTGCCTTCTTCTCTAGGATGCCCTCCAACCTCTCCACCTTCTCTTCCGGGTATTCCCCGATGAATTTCAGTGTAAGGTGCAGGTTCTCCTCCTTTACCCAGCGGGCCTGGGGAAGAAGGCCGGCTTTTTTCTTCACCGCGGCGGCTATCCTCTCCCGGACCCCCTCCGGAAGGTCCAGGGCCACGAAGAGCCGGAGGGAGCCGCTTCCCTTTTCCTTGCTTCCCATTACCCCACGTCCCCGTCATCGAACGCTTCGCTACCCATATCCTTCTCCATCCCCAACCGTTGCACGCCTCCCATCTCTATCCTTCTTACCTTCCGGAAGCGCAAGTGGTCCTGAAGGGGGAGAGAAGAGGCCCGCTCGCCCAGGAGCCCCCGTCCATCAGCGCAGGTTCTGCGTGCTCACGCCCCGGACCCGAAAGTATGCCAGTGCCAGGGCGATATTTGCGGCGAACATGCGCACCATCTCCCGGTTCCCGGGAAGGCGGTACTTGAAGGTGGACACCCCGTTGCCGTCGGCAACGGCCAGGGCCACCGTCCCCACGGGTTCCCTCTCCACTCCCTGTCCCGGGCCCGCCACCCCGGTCACGGAGAGGCCCAGGTCCGCGCCCAGCTTTTCTCTGACCCCAGATCGGAAGGCCGCGGCCACTTCCTCGTTGACCGCCCCTCTCTCGAGGAGCAATCCGGCATCCACGCCCAGAAGCTCCTCCTTGGCCTTGTAGCTGTAGGCCACCACGCCACCCCGGAAATAATCGGAGCTTCCCGGCACCCGGGTTATCCTCTCTCCTACCATCCCTCCGGTGCACGATTCGGCCACCGCAAGGGTCATACCACGCTCCCGAAGCTCGCGTCCCAGGTTTCCCTCCAGGCTCTCCTCGCCCTCCGCGACCACCCAGTCGCCCAACGCCCCCCTTACCCTCTTCCTCCCCTCCTCCACGAGTCCCGCCTCCGCCGCGGAGAGGCGGACCTCCACCTGCCCCGTGAGCGCCCGGTAGGAGACCTTCAAGCCCTCCAGGCCCGCGAGGACCTCGCTAACCCTTTCCCCCACCTCCGACTCCGGGCGGGCGGCCACCAGGAGTACGGCCGTGGACGCCTCCCCACCGGGGTATCTCTCCTTGAGGCGGGGGATCACGTCGTTGTCCAACATGTCCCGCATCTCCCGCGGAACACCGGGGAGAAGGACGATGACCCTTCCCCCTTCCTCTATCCACTGGCCCGGCGCCGTGCCCAGCCGGGCCTGGAGCCATTCCGCGCCCCGCACCCGGTCCGCCTGCCTGGCGTTGGAGGGCGACATCTCCCTCCCCATGGCGTCGAAGAAGGAGCGCAGCCTCTGCTCCACCTCGGGGTCCCTCTCCAGCTCCCGTCCCAGGGCGGAAGCCACGGCCTCCCGGGTGAGGTCGTCACGGGTGGGGCCAAGCCCCCCGGTGACGACCAGCAGATCGGAGACCCGGAGGGCGAAGGACACGGTATCCGCCAGCGTCCGGAGTTCGTCGCCCACGGCGGCGCGGAGGACGATCCTCCACCCCAGGGACTGCAGGCGAGAGGATATGAAGTCGGAGTTGGTGTCCGTGACCCTGCCGTCGAGCAGTTCGTCCCCCACGGCGAGCAGGGCGCATTCCTTCATCCCTCAACCTCCTTCGGCGGGAGCCAGGTATCGCCTCGATTTCAGGATGTAATCCAAGCCCGAATAGAGGGTGAGGGCCACCGCCGCGGCCACTGCGGCATGGCGTAGTGCTCCGGAGCCCTTGCCCTCCTCCTCCATTATCACCGCCAGAAGGGCAAGGAGTTGGGAGTTGGTCTTCAGCTTTCCCCACATGCTCGCCGGGACCGACCTCCCGCGGACCCCGGCGTAAACCCGGAAAAGGGTGATCAAGGCCTCACGGCCGATGATGACCCCGGGAACCCAACCCGCGAGGCGCCCGCGCCGCGCCAGCATGACGAAGACGGAGGAGATGCATATCTTGTCCGCCAGAGGGTCGAGAAACTGTCCCAGCCTGGTCTCCTTGCCCGGCCTGCGGGCCAGGAACCCGTCCATGAAGTCGGTGGCCGCCGCCGCCCCCAGGGCCGCCGCCGCCAGCCTGTTCCTGCGGCGGCTTTCCTTGAGCAAAAGGGCCACGATTAGCGGCGAGATGAGTATGCGCGAAAATGTAAGGGCATTAGGCAGGTTCCAGTTCTCTCCCGGGGAAGGGCCCGGGGCTTCCTCCCTTCTGGTATTATCTGGCAAAGACAAGGGGTCCGTCCTTTCGGGTCCGTTCTTTCGCCACATTCTCAGAGGTCTCGGCCGGCCGTCTCCGGCCCGTAGAGGCCCTCTCCCTTAATTTCCCCGCCTCTTCCGCCCCGGGGTTTTTCGCCCGTTCTTCCCGAGCCGCCCCTTGGGCACGGCCACGACGTCGATTCCCTCCGCCGCGGTTACCCTCACCTCGCACCACTCGCCGGCCTTCAAGTCGTCGCCATGGGGTATGAAGACCACGCCGTCCACCTCCGGCGCCTCGCGGTAGGAACGGGCCTCCCAATGACCCGGCGCCTCCTCGCTCTCCCCTTCCACAAGCACCCAAAGGTCCATCCCCACCGTCTGGCGGGCCTTCTCGCGCATTATCTCCTCCTGCAGGAGGGAGAGTCTCCTGAGGCGCTCCTGTTTTACCCGACGCGAGGAGCCCCCTCCGAGAGGGAAGGCGGGGGTGCCTTCCTCCTGAGAATAGCCAAAAAGCCCCAGCCAGTCAAAGCGGGATTCCTCCACGAAACGGCATAGAAGCCGGAAGGAGGCGGCGTCCTCACCGGGAAAGCCGACCATGAAGGTGGCCCTCAACGCCGCCTGTGGGAAGCTGCGGCGTATGGTTTCCACAATTCTCCTGTAGGAAGCGTAATCCCCCCTTCTGTGCATCGCCCTGAGCACCGCGGGATCCACGTGCTGGAAAGGAAGGTCGAAATAGGGGTACACCTTGGGGCGGTCCATGGCCTCCAGGAGCCACTCGTCCACCCCTTCCGGGTGCATGTACATCACCCGGACGCGGAAATCGCCTTCCAAAGCGGTGATTTCCTCAAGGAGCGAGGGGAGGCGGCTCCTCCCACCCCAATCCTTGCCGTAGGAGGTAGTGTCCTGGCCCACCAGGACTATCTCGCGCGCTCCCCGCCGCAGGAAGAAGGAGACCTCCCTCACTATCTCCTCCGTGGGGCGGGAGACCAGGGGGCCTCTTATGTCGGGGATGGCGCAGTAGGCGCAGCGCCGGTGGCATCCTTCGCTCACCTTCACGTAAACGTAACCCCTGCACAGGGTGGAGGAATAGGCCCGCGGCACCGGTTCCTGGAGGCCCCTTCTCCCCCGCTCTCCACCGCCTTCCAGGATGGAAGGCAGTTCAGGATATTGCGCAGGGGTGACGAAGATGTCCACCTCCGGCAGAAGCCCCGAGAGCGTCTTCTCTCCGTAGCGGGCCACGAGGCATCCCGCGACCACCAAGCGGCTTCCCTCGCGGCGCGCTTCCGCGAGCTCCAGTACGGTCTCCACGGATTCCTCCACCGCGGGCACGATGAAGGAGCAGGTGTTCACGATTACCAGATCCGCCCGCCTAGGGTCTTCCTGAAATTTCCATCCGACCCTCTGGAGCAGGCCGGAAATATAGTCCGAGTCAACCTGGTTCTTCGGGCAGCCTAGGGTGGTCAGATGGAAGAACATGGTCACGGGGTGACCCCCCCGTAAAGAGAAACCGGAGACTGCTTCTCCAAGTCTTTCAGAAAACGTTCGAAGTGGGGAGCTCTCCAGCTGCCGGGGGTCAGATTCTTATGGACCTTATCTTCTCCGCTACCCCCATGCCCACTTCCCGGCCGG
>JACVJH010000442.1 GCA_015711895.1 Candidatus Solincola tengchongensis
GAGAGGCCAATCCTAATGCCACGGCCCTTTTCTGAGGGTGAAAAACGTCCTTTTACCTGGTGGTTTGAAAAATCGACTGTTCAAGATGAGTTTAGGGTTTGAAAAAGGTTGAGAGACCGCCTATCATCGCCGGCGGAAACGTTGCCCGTTCCAGTGTGTTATATTTTTCGTCGGATTCCGTGTTCTTGAGGAGATGCCAAGTTGATCCGCTGATGCGGGAGGCTAGAAGAGGGGAGTCATGGCCTGGAAAGCGCCCCTGTGGCTGATATGCGCCTATCTTCTGGGTTCCATACCTTTCGGTTACCTGGTATCCCGGTTGGTCTTCAAGAGCGACATCCGTCGCTTGGGTTCCGGAAACATTGGGGCCACCAACGTGTTGCGCAACTTCGGCGTCCGCCCCTTCATCGCCGTCACCCTTCTCGATATGGGGAAAGGAGTTGCCGCGGTGGCGGTGGGGAGGGCGCTGGGGCTGGGTCCGGGGCTCTCTCTTCTGGCCGGACTCCTCTCCATCGTCGGGCACAACTGGAGCCTCTATCTGGGCTTCAAGGGTGGGAAGGGAATCGCCACCAGCGGCGGGGTGATCATCGCCGCCTATCCCTGGCAGGTGATTGCGGCCGTGCTGGGAACCTTCCTGTTCATGGTGGTCGTGAGCAGGATCATGTCCGTGGGTTCCATCTCCGCGGCGGTGGCCTTTCCCGTCGCCGCCGCCGTGCTCCTTCGCGGGGACCTGTCCATGTACTGGCCGCACCTGGCGGTCTCCTGCCTGGCCAGTATCTTCGCTGTCTACAGGCACCGGGAGAACATAGGCCGGCTGCTGTCGGGGAAGGAACCCCGCATCTCGCTGCCGTCGAGAAAGACCAGGGAGGCGGGGACTTGAGGATCACCGTGGTAGGGGCCGGAAGCTGGGGCACGGCCATGGCCGCCCACCTCTGCCGTCTTGGGAACCAGGTGACCCTGTGGGCGCGGGAACCCGAGGTGGTCGAGGGGATCAACGGCTCGCTGAGAAACCCATATTTCCTGAGCGATATTGACCTGCCGCCCGGATTGAGGGCCGAAGGGGAGATGAGGGACGCTCTGGCCGGATGCGAACTGGCGGTGATGGCCGTCCCCTCCCGGTGGACCCGCGAGGTGGCCCGCGAGGTGGGTCGCTACCTCCCTCCCGGGACTCCGGTCCTCAACCTGGCAAAGGGGTTCGACTACCACACGGGAAGTCGCCTCTCGGTGGCCATCGCCGAGGAGCTGGGAAGGCCTTCCGGAAGGGAGAGGGTGGCCGTTCTCTCGGGGCCCAACCACGCCGAGGAGGTGGCCAGGCTGGTGCCCAGTGCCACGGTGGTCGCCTCCGGGGATGGGGAACTGGCCCGGTCCCTGCAGGAGATCCTCAGTTCCGATTATTTCCGCGTCTACACCAACCCGGATGTGATAGGCGTGGAGGTAGGGGGGGCCTACAAGAACGTCATCGCCATCGCCGCCGGGGTCCTGGACGGTCTGGGCCTTGGAGACAACACCAAGGCCAGCCTCATCACCAGGGGGCTGGCGGAGATGGCACGCTTCGGGGCGGCTATGGGCGCCAACCCGGTCACCTTTTCCGGTCTCTCGGGGATCGGGGACCTCATAGTGACCTGTATCAGCCGACATTCACGCAACCGGGCCTTCGGCGAGAGGCTGGGGCGAGGGGAACGGGCGGATGACGTCCTCTCCGAGAGCCGCATGGTGGTCGAGGGAGTTTACACCACGCGCATGGTGACGGACATGGCGTCAGGGCTCGGCGTGGAGATCCCTATCGCCCTCGGGGTGAAAGCGGTCATCGAGGGACGGAGCAAGCCCTCCGACGTGCTGCGCGAGCTTATGGCCCGTCGCTTGAAAGAGGAGACCGAGGAAAGACTGTTCCGGGATTTCCTGCTCCGCAAGGAGAGCGGGGGATCGCCACCCGCATGAGCCGGCCTTGTCGACCGCAGGCGCGACCCGGTCCCAAGCCAACATGTTCCGGACCCTTCGGTGAATGACCTCAGACCCTCATCGTTCCTTCAAGGCTCGGCACATGATTGTCACTCCCGACGGTTAAGCTTATCCTGCCGCATTTTCTGGAGGAGGGGAGACAATTGTTGCGCAGGGTTCTTTTCGCCTTGGCCTTGACCGCGGCTTTAGCCCTTAGCCTGGAGATGGCGGTGACCTATCTTGCCCAGAGGGGGATGGAGGAAGCTCTGGAAAGACAGTATGGCCTGCACGACGGACTTCGTGTGCGTATAAACTCCTTCCCCCTCATCGTCAGCCTGGCCAAGAACCACATACGTGATCTGCGTCTTGAATGGACCGGTGACCTCTGCCTCTCCACAGAAGAGAGGTCCCTTCCCGTATCCGCTGTCTGTGACCTCAGAATGAACGATGTGGAGCTGGATATGGCCGCCGTCTTTGGGGGCAGGTTGGAGATAAGATCCCTTTCCCGTTTGAGCTCCGTTTTCCGTATCCCGCTTGCCGGATTGGAGCCACTTTTGGGAGGAGTGGCCACTTTTTCCGAAAGCGAGGGGATGATAGGCGTGGATGTATCGGGACTTAACCTTAAATATGAAGTTTACATTTCAGGTGAAGATCGCATGACCTTTCGTCCCCAGCCGGTTTCGACGGAGATGTCAGGCCAGACCAATGAAAGTAAACCTTATATTGATAGTTCAGAGATAACGGTATCCGTGGGAGGTTTCCCAATGCGGTTTGCACTGCTCTCCGCTTCGGTGGAAGGAGACCAACTGTCGATGAAAGTTATCCTTGAGGAATGGGAAGGATACTTGGATGCCTCCATCGACTCTTTATGATTCGTCAATTTTTAAAAGATTGACCATAAGTTTATGGCATCAGACTCAACATCTACTGTATGGAGAGGAAAAAAGTGGAAGATTTTTTCTAAAACCCCTTGACAACTCAACATCTAGTATTCTAAATTCTGAATTAACCACAAAATGTAGGATGGAGCTCTAGGGGAGGGGATACGCTATGAAGTGCCCCTTTTGTGGATACCCGGACAGCAAGGTCATAGATTCGCGAGAATCGGACGGAGGCCAATCCATAAGGAGAAGAAGGCAGTGCAAGAAATGCGCCAAGAGGTTCACGACATTCGAGAGATACGAGCAATTTCCGTTGACGGTGATAAAGAGGAACGGAGACCGCGAGCCCTATAAAAGGGAAAAGGTGCTTGCGGGATTGAGGAAGGCGTTTGAGAAGAGGCCGGTGACCAGCCAGCAGATAGAGGACCTGGCCACCTCCATAGAGGCGGAGCTGCGCGAGGAGGGCAAAAGGGAAATACCCTCCAGCGTCATCGGCATGGCCGTACTGAGGAGGTTGAAGGACCTTGACGAGGTGGCCTACCTGAGGTTCGCCTCGGTTTACAAGGATTTCAAAGACATAAGTGAGTTCCAGAGCGAGCTGGGACAGCTTCTGGAGAAAAAGGTGGAGAAGAACCGTCGGTGAAGCGGTCGGGGGCATGGGAAGGAGGGAAGAGATGCACGCCGCGGAGGAGCGGAAGGACATACCGCCGGTGAACAACATAAGGGTCCTGAAGAGGAGGGAGGAAGCGGAGGACGCCACGGACATCGCCCTCCTGGTGAGCACCTCCTCGAAGGAGGAGATAAACCTCTGGGACAAGAGCAAGATCGTGAAGTCGCTCATCTTGGAGACGGATGCCAGCCCGGAGCTCGCCCAGGAGATCGCCGACCGGGTGGAGGAGAGGATAGTCCAGGCGGGCATGAACACCGTGACCACCTCCATAATCCGCGAGCTGGTGGACCTGGAGCTCCTGGAGAGGGGCCTGGGGACCATGCATAAGAAGCACTCTCACCTGGGCCTTCCCATGTACGACGTGGAGCAGATAATCACCAGCGCCAACAAGGAGAACAGCAACACCACGCACAATCCGGAATCCATAAACCTCACCCTTGCGGAGGCCATCCTCAAGGAGTTCGCCCTGCGCAAGGTGTTCTCCGAGGACATCGCCAGAGCGCACATGGTGGGCGACATCCACCTTCACGACCTGGGCTTCATCATCCGCCCTTATTCCTACCTCGGCGACACACTGGTCCACTGGAGGGTGAAAGGCTCGCCCCTGGTCTTCACCACAACCATGGAGCAGCTCTACCACCTCCTTCCGGGGGAGACCAGGCCCGAACCCACGGTGCGGGTCAAATACCCGCAGGACCTCGAGATACTGGACCGTGGGGGCCGGTGGACGGGGATACGCCGGGTGGTCAAGAAGGACCGCCTAGGGAAACAGATGGTCTTCATCGCCACCTCGGACGGGAAACACTGCGTGGTCACGCACGACCACCCGGTGATCACCGGGGATGAGGTAAAGCCGGCGTCCCTGGTGGAGGTGGGAGATGCCGTGGAGACCTTGGAGATGCCCAGGGGGCGCCTGGAGGGTATGGAGGAGATCCACGCCTCCCATCTCCTGGAGGCCAATTCCACCACCTTCAAGTTCAGGTTCGCCGCTGGGGACCTCCTGGTGGCCCACCGCCGCATGGAGGAACTGGTTTCCCAAGCGACGAGCACCGCCCGCGGCAGGGGCAGGCGCATGCGGTCGAACCGCTCCGGATCCACGTCCACGGGCTCCGGGGCTTCCGTGGTGATAATGGTGGAGCCGGTGGACGTGCTGGACGTATACATCTACGATGTGACCACGGAAAGCGGTACCCTCATCGCCAACGGGATCTACTCTCACAACTGTGGAGGGCACAGCCTGGACTACATCAAGAAATACGGCCTCTCCCTCCCCAACATCACCAGCACCTCCCGCCCGGCCAGGCATCCCGAGGTGCTCATCGGGCATATGGTCAAGATGGCCTCCACCCTGCAGTCCCACTATGCGGGGGCCATCGGTTGGGAAGCGGTGAACATGTTCTTCGCCCCTTACCTGGTGGGGCTGGACTACGGCCGCATAAAACAGCTGGCCCAGATGCTCATCTATGAGTTCAATCAACTGGCGGGGGCGAGGGGGAGCCAGGTGGTCTTCACCGATTTCAACCTCTACTGGAACGTCCCCCGCCATTTCCGGGACACCCCGGCCATCGGACCGGGGGGCGAGTACACGGGAAAGACCTACAAGGACTACGAGAAGGAGGCCCAGACCTTCCTCAAGGCGCTCTTCGAGGTCTATCTGGAGGGAGATGCCATGGGCAAGACCTTCGTCTTCCCCAAACCCCTCCTGCACATCAACGAGGACTTCTTCCGCACCCCGGGCCACGAGGAGTTCCTGGCCCTGGCCTGTCGCGTGGCGGCGCGGCAGGGCATAACCTACTTCGTCTTC
>JACVJH010000443.1 GCA_015711895.1 Candidatus Solincola tengchongensis
TGTTGTAGATGACCCCGCTGCTGGTCGGTTTGCCGTGCCACTCGGGGCCGTAGAAGGTGGTGTATCCGGAGAAGACGATCCCCGTACGCTCGAAGTCCGAGAGTGGCGGCATGACGGGGACGCGGTCAAGTAGTTTTCCTGGGGGCGGGAGCTTCCACGTCGAGGGAGCGGCGGAGGTTTGGGGGGGAGAGCTGGGGGGCCTCGAGGCGCGGAGCTCGCGGAGGCGCGTGTTTATCTCGCTCAAGCGGGACTCCAGCGCCTGGATACGCTGCTCCAGGGCCTCCGCGTCCAGGGCCTCGGCCAGCCTCTCCCTTCGTTCCCGGTACTCACGCAGGTCCCGTTCCTTCACCTGACAGGAGTACATCTTGTCCTTCAGATCCTCAAGGACCTGGAGATGGAGGCCCGCCATACGGTCCAGGTAATCCACGTCCCGCCACATCTCGTCCAGCTCCCGCGACTCCAGGATAACCTCGAGCTCGCTTATGTCTCCTTGCATGTATAGCCGCCGCAGGGATTCACGATAAGCTTCGCGGGCCCGGGAGAGCTCCCGCTCCAGGGCGTCCATCTCCTCCTGGCCGGCGGCGATCCTCCGGTCGAGGTCCTCCAGTTCCGCCCGCACAGCATCCCCCTCTTTCAGTGCTTTCTCGCGCCTGGCCCTGAGGTCAAGGATCTGATAAGTGAGGCGGTTGGCCTCCTGGACCAGGGACGTCTCATCGTCCTGGGCTCCGGCAAGTGGGGGGAGGGCGAGAATCATGCAGCAGGCAAGGATCACCGCCAGGACAACGCTGGTCCCGGCAGCCGGCATACCGCCTTTTCCTGGCCATATCCGCATATCGAAACCTCCGGTAAAGGTTCGCCTTTCATGATAACAGAAAGTGGAGGTTGAGGTCCTTTCTCTACCGGGAGTGGCCCGTCAGAAAGGGGCGAATGTCAGGTATAACGTCCTCCCTGCATCCAGGCTTTGGAGGTGGCGATCTCCTCCAGCTTGGCCAGTTGTTCGACGGTCCCGATGGCTATGATGCAGTCCCCGGCGTCCAGTCGGGTGTCCTTGGAAGGCTTGGTGTCGAAGCTCATCCCTCTCTTCTTGACCGCCAGGACCAGGGCGCCGGACACTGAATATATCTTGGCTTCCTCGATGGTCTTCCCGTCCAGATAGGAATTGGGCTGTATCTCCACGTCATCTATTCGCCACTCCAGGTTCTCTATGTTGAACTGTATATACTGACCCTTGGTGGCCAGGTCCAGGTAATCCCAGACCATGGGCTTCAGGAGCATGGCCGCCATGCGCCGCCCGCCGATGGAGTGCGGGGAGATGACCCTGTCGGCCCCCGCTCGCCGCAACTTGGACTCGGACTCCTCCACGTCGCAGCGGCTGACGATGAACAGGTGGGGGCAGAGCTCGCGGGCGGTCAGGGTGATGTAGAGGTTCTCGGCATCGCTGCTGAGCGCGGTGACCAGGCCCTTGGCCTTCTCGATGCCCGCCTCCCGCAGGGCTTCCTCGGTGGTGGCGTCGGCCCTGACCACCAGGTAGCCGCGATTGGCGGCTTTCTCCGCGGCGGAGGGATCCTTCTCGATGATCACGAACTTGGCCTTGGCGTCCTTGAGGTCCTCGGCGATCCGCTGCCCCACCCTCCCGTAACCGCAGAGGATGTAGTGTCCCATGAGGCTTTCTATCTCCCGGCGCATCTTCCTCCTTCCCATCAATCCAGAGAGGCTGTTCTCTATCATGAATTCTACCCCACTGACCAGCGTGTATCCCACCGTGCCCACGCCGGCGATGACCAGGAAGATGGTGAAGACCCGTCCGTTGGTGCTCAGGATGAAGGTCTCGCCGTATCCGATGGTGGTGACGGTTATGATCACCATGTACAGGGAATCGAGGAAGTTCTGCTTCTCGATGAGCATATAGCCAATGGTCCCGATGAGGATGATGATCACCAGGAGGATGACCGCCTTTTCCAGGGCTTTCAGTCTGTCAAGCATGGAGGCCTCTTTGCTATCCTCTCCTCATTTTGCCTGGTTAAAATTGTAAATCAACTCTTTCCGGAAGACCAATCGAATACGAAAGGGCTTTCAGGATCCGTCGCGAAGGGAATCCTTTGGAGCCCCGAGAACCTCGGGGAATGAAGACGATGTCCGTGGGCATACGGTCTTCTATCGAGAGGCCCCTCCTACATGAAATCCTCCGGCTTTACGTCCTTGAGGAAGTCACGGAACCTCTCGATTTCCTCTTCCTCGTCGGTCTTGATGAAGACGCTGGCCTCATTGAGCACGTGCTCGTCGGAATAGATGGAGACGCCGGTACGCACCGCGAGGGCGATGGCGTCGCTGGGGCGGGCGTCGATCTTAAACGACTTTCCCTCGTAGACCAGGTTGATGTCCGCGTAGAAGGTGCCTTCCCTTAGGTCGGAAATGACCACGTCCTTCATGACGATGCCCAGCTGATCGAGGATGTTCTTCATCAGGTCGTGGGTCATGGGGCGGGCCGTCTCAATCCCCTGCAGGGCAAAGGCTATGGCCGTGGCTTCGAAGGCCCCGATCCAGATGGGCAGGTAGCGGTCCCCCATCCTCTCCTTCAGGAGCACTATGGGCTGATTGGCCGGAAGCTCCACTCTAACGCCTATCAGGGTCAGTTCCACCATGGCCCTCACATCCTCGCGCCTTGCCTACAAGGTAAAAACTATATTACCACCATCACCCTGTCAAACCGCCTTCCTGCCTCCGCATCCTGTCCGGAAGTTGTGCGGGTGAACCCTCTCTCCCTCCCCGACATCGCTCGCGGAGGCTATATAATATAATAATCCATCCGTGAGAGGAGCGGCCCCGTGGTGAACCATTCCTCGGGAGAGCAGCCGGTCTCCGCATGGAATTTAAGGCCTTCGGTAGGACCTCATACTTCTTTTATCGTTCCCTCCGCCGAAAGGTTTGACATCTTTTTGTCAACCGGGGAGGATTGGTCTCCGTTACGCTCTATCCGTCGCATTCCCGTAGATCCCCGCACCTTTCTCGGCGCACGGCGCCGTGGCTTCCATATCACATTCAGGTTGCCGGCACCTCCCTGCCACGGAGGACGCACACGTAGGGGAGGTTCCTCCATTTCTGGCCGTAATCCAGCCCATATCCCACCACGAACTCCTCCCCCACCTCGAAGCAGCGGTAGTGTACCTCCACGGGTACTATACGTTTCGCCGCCCGGTCCAGGAAGGTACATACCCTGATCGATTCCGGGCCGCGGGCCTCGAGGTTGCGGAGGATATAGCTCAAGGTCAGGCCGGTATCCACGATGTCCTCCACCACCAGCACGTCTCTGCCCCGGATTCCCTCCGAGAGGTCCTTGAGGATGCGGACCCCTGCCGAGGTACCGCGCTCCCCATACCCGGAGATGGCCAGGAAATCGATGACCACGGGGAGCCGCAAGCACCGTATCAAGTCGGCGAGGAAGATGAAACTCCCCTTCAGCACGCTTACCAGGAATACTTCTCTTCCGGAATCAATCCGGGGACCATAATCTCTATCGCTCTCGGCGCTCACTTCCCTTACCCTTGCGGAAATGGCCTCCGCGCTGAACAGCACCGGTCCCAGGGTTATCCCTTCCATGATCTCCTCCGCATCGTCATTCTTCTCGCTCATAAGGTTCTACGATGTATCGGAGCCCTGGGACTCCATCTTTTGCCCGATCCCGGCGGTGGCGAAAGGCTAGCTGCCCAACTCCACCCGGGAAGCAAACTTCAGCCTTGCCCCCTTTCAGCTTGAAGAGCGACATGCTTCTTTTGCGGTCCATCCCAAAGCGGTTGCCATCATACGCCGGGAATCAGCCATTTCAGCCATCTCCACCAGACCCCGAGGACCGCCCACAGAAAGGACAGGAAACGGAGAAACAGGTTGGGTGGGCGGCAGTCCACGGAACTTATCAGGTCGGCCGTCCGCTCCCCGGGATTTCCCTCCCCCACCTTCAATTCCCCCACTTTTCGTCCTTCCTCCACAGGGTACTCGACCCAAACCGCGCAGTGGACCTCCGAGAGGAGATAATCCTCAAGCTGGTCCTTGCGCACGGTGAAGGCGATGTCCTCGCCGGCGACCGCATTTACTTCTTTTCTGGGAAAATCTCCCACTTCTATCACGGCCAGCGCTTGGCCCGCGTAGGCGTAATCCACCTTCACGAAGCCCTCGAACCCGTAGTCCATGAGGCGCACGGTCTGGTCCCAGTAGCTGTCTCCCCCGTTGAGGATTACGGATATGAGCTCACGGCCTTCCTTCCTCGCCGAGGCCACCAGGCACTTGCCGGCTCCTTCGGTGTAACCGGTCTTGATGCCCGTGGCATAAGGGTACATCTTAAGGAACTTGTTGTGGTTGACCAGAACCCGGTTGTAGGGATGTCCGGGCCAGGGGATCTGATAGTCGTCGGAGACCACCAGCTCCCGGAAGACCGGGTTGCGCATGGCATAAGCGGCTATCATCGCCAGGTCGCGGGCGGTGGTGTAATGGCCGTTCTGGTCCAATCCGTGGGGATTGACGAAATGGGTGTGCCGGGCTCCCAGGGCCTCGGCCTTCCGGTTCATCATCTCCACGAAGGCCTCCACCGATCCGCCCACGTGTTCGGCAAGGGCCACGGCGGAGTCGTTGGCCGACTGTACCATTAGGGCGTGAAGCAGCTGATCCACGGTGAGGACCTCCCCCTTTTCCAGCCAAGCCGAGGATTCGCCGGTGGAACTCGCTTTCTCGCTGATCACCACCTTCTCGTCCAGGGAGGCGTTCTCCAGGGTTATCACCGCGGTCATGATCTTGGTCGTGGAGGCCATGGGCAGCTCCAGGTCGGAGTTCTTTTCCCAGAGCACTTCTCCGCTCTCCGCATCCATGAGTATGGCCGCTTTGGCCGGGATTTCCGGTTCTCTGACCACGCCGGATGTTTGTTGCCCGCGCAGGTCATCCAGGTTGGAGGCGGGTAGCTGAAAGGTCCTGGTTTCGCCGCTTCTGCCTCTTCCCGCCCAGGCAGTCAGCGAGCCGGCAAGGAAGAGGACTGCGAAAAGGAGGGCGAGCACCCGGGAGAGGACGATCCTGGACGTGTTCCGGGACCTTCTCAGCGCGCGCCGCCGTTTCCGGCGCAAATCGCGTATCCTTTTACGGGCCATCCGGCGCCGCTGGCGGGGATCGAGTATCCCGCCTTGCGCAGCAGGCCTCGACGCCGGTCGGCGTCGCTCTCTTCCTTCCAAGTCGTGTTCCATCATCAAGTGGAGTTTATCAGAAGACGGTCTCACCGTTCAGCAGAGGGAGAGTCTTCGTGCCGCAGTGCGCCTCCAGGAGCGCGGAAAAGGCCGTTTTCAGGGCGCGTGCCCGGAGAGCAGGGCCGTGGCGAGGCCCAGGTAGATGGCCAGGGAGGTCAGACTCATTAGAAAGCCGGAAAGGCGAGCCTGGACGAAATGGAGCTCTCCCGTGACGCGTTGCGAGACGAGGGCGAAGATCATGCCCAGCATCCCGCCCAGGGGTATGGAGGACAGGAGGGTGAAGCCGAGAACCAGACCCAGGCGGAGGTATCCCCTCCAGAGGAAGGCGGCTGCTCCTCCCAGGAATGCCAGGCCGCAGGAGATGAGGAACACCAGGCGGAATTCCCTCCAGGCCAGTCTAGCGACCTCTTTTACGGAGGCCTCCACACCGCCCAGCCTCTCCAGGATGACCGCCTGGGAGACTAATCCCACATCCTGCGCCGCCCTCAGGACCAGAGGGATAAAGAAGGCCAGGGAGACGAGGGGGATGGGGCGCCCTTCGAAGAGCATGAGCACCAGGGCGCAGAGAGAGCCCCCCAGGAGGGTGACGGCCAGGGAAGGCAACCGGCTGCGCAAGGAGGTGGCCAGCCCGGCCTCCGCCAGTTCCAGACCCCCTAGATAGGAGAGGTCCTCCATGACCTCCTCGCGCAGGACGTCAATCACGTCGTCGACGGTGATTATCCCCTTGAGCAGGTTATCATCGTCCACCACCGGGAGGGCCAGTAGGTTGTAGCGGGCCATCACCTCGGCGACCGCCTCCTGGTCGTCGTCCAGGTTCACGGAGATTACGTCGCGGCGCATGAACTCCTCCACCCTCTCCTCCGGATCCACGGTCAGCAGGTCCCGCAGGGATACTACGCCTTTGAGCCGCCCCTCGTCGTCCACCACGTAGACGTAGTACAGGGTTTCCGCGTCCGGCGCCTTACTGCGCAGGAAGTCTATGCATTCCCCCGCGGTGTAGGAGCTGAGCACGGCCAGGAATTCGGGGGTCATCTTCCCGCCCGCCGTATCCTCCGCATAGCCCAGCAGATCCCGGATGAGCTTCGCCTCCTTCACACCCATCATGTTCAGGAGCCGCTCCGCCTTGTCCCTGGGGAGGTGTCCCAGGATGTCCGCGGCTTCGTCGGGGGGCATGATCTCCAGGAGGTTCGAGGCCCTGGTCTCCGCGAGCCCCTCGATGACCTCCGCCTGCATCTCGGGCTCCACCTCGGAAAGGGACTGGGCGGCAGTGAAGGCATCCAGAAGATCGAGGAGGCGGCCGCGCTGTCCGGCATCGAGCTGTTCCAGTATGTCTGCAAGGTCCGTGGGATGCATCTCCCCGAGCTGGGACTGGGTGACCGTGAGCCTCAAACCGGCCTGACTCACCTCCAAGGGGGCCACAAAATTCCAGGGAATGGTCCTCTCCGGGATGTCGATGCCCAATCTGGCCACGGCACGGACCATCCTCTCCAGGCCCAGGCGGCGCAGGAGGGCCCTCTGGCTCACGTCCACCCCGGTGAGGGTGAGGTGGGAGTTGGATTCAGCGAGACGGAGGTCGTTCACTCGAACGACCTTGTACCCGTTGAGGTCGACGATCTGGCGGTCGAGGAGGTTGCGTCCCAGCCACAGGCCTTCGGGCTGGAACTCGCTCTTCCACACCGCGTCCCGCTCGCAGGAAAGGGTCACGCCGTCGCGGCTCAGAGAGGATACCCATTCCCAGGGCACCACCGCCGTCTCCCGGCGGCCCCTCCTGGTCCTGTACACCCGGAGCGACTCGCTGCGCGGAAACCCGTGGCCCCACTTCACGGCGATGTCCTGGAGCTTGCCCACCAGGCGACCGTGCTTGTCCAGGACCTTCTTTTCCTGCAGCTCGGAGAAGAAGTACATGTATGAACCCCCTTCCGGACACGGGAAAAATTGTATTTCCCGCCACACGGGCAGTCAATGCGAGGGGAGTTCAGTCCCGCCTTCGCCGGAGAGTGGCCGGGTGGTCACTGCTGGAGGCGTAGGCGGCGCCGGAACCTCTCCAGGTGGCTTCCCTCCCAATAGACGCGGTTGCAGCCGTGGCAGTAAAGGAACCGAGTATGGACGGAAAAGGTGTACGGGGGGACCAGGTGGCGGGCCTCAAGGAGGTCGATGTCCTCGAGTAGCCGGTTGCAAGAGGCGCAGCGCGGCGGTCCGGGACGGTCCAGCCATCCCTCGGATGCCAGCTGCGCGACCTGTTCGGTCACCACAGAAGAGCGCAGTATGACCACCTTGGGATTGCCTCTCGCCGGCCCGATACGTTCCAGAAACCCGAGGTCACGGGTCAGCAGAACGCGGCCTTCGCTCATGGCCATGGCCACCAGTCCGGCATCTTCACAGGGCTCGGGGTAGGAGACGTCGTATCCGAGGAGGCGAAGATAGCGGGCCAGCCGCCCTAACATGCGGTCGGCCAGGAAGCGGTATGGCGTCCATGAGGCGGTCAACTCAGAAGGGAACGGGTTGGTTGTTCTGCCGGAAATATTCTTTCACCCGGTTCTTGAGCAGCTGGTCCTTGAGCTCCCGGGAGAGGTTCACCAGTTGCAGGAGGACATCCAGGGCGCGTTTCCGCGCCTCGGGGTCCTTGGACTTCAGGGAAGGCATGATGATCTGCTCGAAGGCCATAACTTCCCGGTCGGTGAGGTTTTCGTACATGCGTATATGGCGCGGCTCCAGGCCGTAGCGCGAGAACTCACGCGCTATTCGCAGGATCTTCACGTCCTCCCTTTCATAGTAAAGGCCGTCCTCTCCCTGGTGGGAGCAGATGAGCCCGTATTCCTCCAGGGTGTCGGCGAAGGAGAGGTCGATGTCCAGCGCCTGGGGAAGGTTCTCCCGGGGTAGGGTGGCTTCCTGGTATGCGGATATCTCCTCCCCTACCCTGAAGGCCTCCGATTCTCCGGCCGCGGCCAGGTCTCCAGCGCGCATCCTGCCGCTTTCCAGCTCGTTGAGCTTCTCCCGGATCACCTTCAGGGGGAGGTACTTCTCCTTCTGGAGCTTGAGGATGAAGCGCAGGCGTTGGGCGTCGGCCTGGCTGAACTTACGATAACCCGATGGGGTCCTCTCCGGGCTGAGAAGGCCCTCACTCTCCAGGAACCTGATCTTGGAGATGGTAAGTTCCGGGAATTCCTGTTGGAGAAGCTTAAGAAGCTCCCCGATGCTCATCTTTTCCTTGACCTGGCCCATCGCTTCACCCCTCGGGCACGTCTTCCTTTCCCTCACATCCCCTCAGCCCCGTAGGAAGAGCAGCTTGAACTTCCCTATCTGTATCTCATCGCCGCTGGAAAGAGGCGCGCTGTCTATGCGCTCGCGGTTAAGGTAAGTGCCGTTGAGGGAACCGGTATCGGTGATGAAATAGGAATCTCCTTCCCTCCTTATCTCCGCATGACGCCTGCTCACGGTGATATCGTCCAGGAAGATGTCGCTTTCCGGGTGTCTTCCTATCACGGTGACGTCGCTCTCCAAGGTGAAGTTCATTCCCGCGTCCGGCCCCTTCTTTATCACCAGAATGGCGGTTCCCTTCGCAGGAGCAGTCAGTGGAGGGCTTACCTCCACATCCTCCTCCTCCATATCGGGCTCGATGACCGGGATGCCCCGTGTTGCTTCATCGGCGCAGGCCCTCTCCTCCAGTATCGTGCCGCAGCGGGAACAGTAGGAGCTGCCATCAGGGTTCACGAAACCACACTTTCGGCAGCGCAAATCCTATCCCTCCTCCCCTCCAATCCTCCGTTCTCGGGCATCTCCGGTATCCTTGAAGACGGCCTCCGGCCCTTCTGTGGCCGGAACTCTCCCTCTATCCCGTGCCCACTCGCCAAAAGCACCCCACAAAGAGGTCATGGGCTACCGAAGATCGCGGCCCTTCCGGACTTACTGATAATATTTCCCGCCGGATTTTTAAAGAAAAACTTTATGGTTAAGGTTGTGGGAATACGATCGCTCTTCGGAAGCGAAGAGATGATAAGCTCAATCTTATGCGGTCTGCGGCAATGATTGCGGGTGCCATTCCCGTTGGAGGAATCAATCCAAGGTGGGGTCGTTGCGGCTGACTCCCAGCGCCTCTCCGGCCAGTATCTCGCTGAGCTTCCGTATGTCCTCCTCGTTGAAGAGGATGCGGCCCTCCTTGAGACCCTCCTTCCTCCTCCTCACCAACTCGGCGCGGAGGAGGTCGATCTTTCCATGCAGGATCCTTCTCTGATAGGAGATCCTCTTTTCCTCCTTGAGGCGCTCCTCTCGGATCCTGCGCA
>MU158670.1:0-4778 GCA_015711895.1 Candidatus Solincola tengchongensis
GGGCAAGGCAGGACGGGCGGCGGCCAGGGGGGAGTCGTTGATCTCCACGTCGGTGGCCCGCAAGCTCATCGAGGAGATAAGCGAGCCCGCCGGAAAGAAGCGGAGGGAGGAGGAATACGAGGGTCTTTCCCAGCGGGAGCTGGACGTCATCAAGCTCATGGCACGCGGCTACAACAACCGGCAGATCGCCGACATCCTCTTCATCAGCGAGCACACGGTAAAAGTGCACATCCGCAACATCTTCCGCAAGATCGGGGTCACCGACCGCACCAACGCCGTCCTCTGGGCCATAGAGAGGGGGTTGGTCCTCAAGGACCGGGAGAGCGTCAAGCCGGACAAGCCTCCGATTTGAGGAAAAATCCCCCGCCCCGCTCACTCCCTTCGACCCCGGGTCTTCGGTTGCCGTGGAGGCCTCTCCGTATCCCCCTGCATGCGGCGTGGATCCGTGCGTCACGGGAGGCGAGCCGGCCTCTTTTCTCGAAGATCGGCGCGGGCCTCCCCCGCCCTTGGGGGCATGAGCAAGGTCGTCAGAAAGGAAGGATGACCCGCCGGGAGACGGGGAGGTCCTCCGGGATGGCCAGGCTGGGAACGGGGAGAAAGGCCCCCTCCAGTCTTCCCCCTCCGGCGCCTCCCTTTCCAGGGCCTGGAAGACGCCCCCCATCTTCCAGGAGAGTAACTGCGGAAAGGGCACTCCCTCGATGAGGGCGTCGATGAGGAAGGGCTTGCGGATGACCCTCCTGGGCTTTCCCCATCCGAGCACGGGAAGTCCCATGAAGAAGTTGCGGTAGGCGGTCTTGTAGTTGCTACCGGGCGGCGGGGCGTGAACGGCGGCCGCCCTGGCGGTCACGGCCTCCGCCAGGGAGGAAGGGAGCTCCTCGCGGCGCGACCCGTTTATCTCCTGCATGACCTCCCGCCATCCACGCACCGTGGTTAACACCAGGCGCCGGTGGCCGTCGGGATGGTATATGGTTCCCAGGTCGGGGTCCCACCTCATCTCCAGGTGGAAGGCGGGCAGCCGGCACCTTTCACAGACCTCAAGCTCGTAATCCCGCTTTGGCCGCCTGGGAGGCGGCTCCCCCTCCAGGGCCCAACGGCGCCTGTCCACGGTCTTCACCGTGACCTCGTATTCCACCTCCGAAACCGCGGATACGGAGGCTAGGGCCTCCACTCCGAAGAGGCCCTCCCAGAACCCCCAGAGGTCCCCGGCCATGAGGTGAGGGTGATAGGGGTGGCGCACCTTCACCTTCATCTCCCGTCCCGGCTTGAGCTCGGAGATGGAGAGATTCCCGCTCCCGTAAAAGGCCGCCTCCCGGAAGGCCTCGCGTATCACCCTCCCGGCCAGCGGGCGGCGCCCAAGCAGCCTGCGGCGCATCCCGCCCAATTGAAGGATGACCTCCCGCCGTGAAAAGGCGCGGCGCCTCTCGCGGAGGGTCTTCAGCAGCTCCTCGCCGCGGAGCCTCACCCCTTCCGCGACGATGAGGGAGATTTCGTCGTGCTCCAGGAAGACGAGCCGTTCCGAGCGCTTGTCCCGGAAATATATCCCGCCGTCCTCGGTCCAGACCAGCTTCCGGCTCAGGGAGAGCGGAAGCCCGCATGAAGGACAGCGATCGGAAACGCCCATCTCCCACCTCCTTGCCACAAGGTTACTCGAGGAGGGAAACGGGCGCAACCGTAAGCGAGCCGCGGGAACGGGAAAGTTCCCAAAAACGGAAAAGGCCCCGCAGGGGGAACGGGGCCTTCCGCTGATGCGGACTCCATTGGGGATTCAGGGGATACCTCAGGGATGATCGGCTGAGCTGCGACTGTGCTGCGTTCGTTGCTGCGTGCTCTGCTGCGACCGGGCTGCTTCTGTGCTCCAAATCTTGCGTCATGGGCGAGGGTTTGAGTAGTCCGTCTGGGCTGCATCGATGTAATGGGGTAGATGGCTGTCTCGGCTAGTCGGCTTCGGATGGTGCTAGGGGAATGCTACTGCGTCTGCTTAAGGGGGCTGCGACTGTAGCGTAACCGGCTCGCCCACGACGTTCAAGCTTCTTCTCTGGCACTATATCCCCTGGGTCCGCTTGGGGCCTTTTTCAAGGTTCCTTTACCGATAACAAACATACGAAAGAACGTAAGGGAAGAACATTCCACGAAGGTATTAATTTGTTGGAGGAAAATAATACTCCAGTATTAGCAAATGGCCCCGGCATCGGAGCGTTCCCGTGCCCTTTAACCGCCCCAAGCGCCAGGGGGGAGAGGACGGAATGCCCCGCCCCAAGCGCCAGGGGAGAGGACGGAATGAGGCCCGATGGTCGAAGCGCGGTCCCCGGCGATTTTCCCGCAAGCGGATTCCTGGGGGAGAAGGTGGTCGTCGTGCCCGATGGCGGAGGTGCCGGTACGCGGTGCCGAAGGGGTTATCGCATGCGGGTGGGGAACGACGGCCGGGTTCCGCCTTCTGGTACCATTAAAGAAGCGGGGTCCCGAAGGCGGGCGATCGGCTCGCATGATCCCGGAAAGGGCCTGTTGTGCCGGGATCTGTTCCGTGAGGCGTAAACCGCAATCGGTGATGCCGGGTGGAAAAGGGCGGCACAGCGTGAGAGGCCATGGAGCGAGGTGGATAGATTGTCCTACGAGACCGACAACCCTTGGGACCGCAGCCTCCGGGAGGTCAACCGCTTTATGGAGGCTGTGGCCCGCAAGATACCCATCCTCCGTTCCCTGCGGGAGGCCTTCTCCGGGGAGGGCGACGGGTTCATCGACTGGGACCAGGCCAGGGAGATAGCCGCCCTGGTGGCGCAGTCGGAGGGCCCGGGACCTTTTCCCGACCCCCAGGTCAGGGTGCAGTTCGAGGCCATGCGGGAACGTAGCGAGGGGCTGGTGAGGGCCTACACCGGGCTCCGGCCTCTGGAGGAGGTGGGGCCCCTCTTCGTCTTCGACCGCCCGCAGTGGATCGAGGCCAACATCTCCAGTTTCAAGCTCATCTTCGAACCCCTGGCGGAGAGCTACGGCAAGACCCTCAGGACCCTCGAGGAGCAGAGGAGTCGCGAGTATCACCTCGGCCGAAGGTTCACCAGAGGCCTGCTCACCGCTCAGCTGGGAATGGTCATGGGGTACCTGGCGCGCAGCGTGCTGGGCCAGTTCGACCTCGGGCTTCCCCGCTTGGAGGACAGCGGGAAGCTGTACATCGTCTACCCCAACCTACTCAAGGCGGAGGAGAAGATGCGCCTCGAGCCCTCCGATTTCCGGTTGTGGATAACCCTCCACGAGGTCACTCACGGCTTCGAGTTCGCCGCTCATCCTTGGCTGCGTGACTATCTGAGGTCGCTCATGGAGCGCTACTTCCAGAGCGTTTCCCTTCGCCTGGAGGACATGAGCCTCCGGCTGAGGCCGGAGGAGCTGCGGGACGCGCGGCGCCTCAACGAGATCATCAGCCGTGGCGGCCTGATGTCCATAATCCATACCCCGGAGCAGCGAGAGATCCTGGAGCGCATCCAGGCCTTCATGTCCCTGGTCGAGGGCTACAGCAACCTGGTCATGGACATGGTGGGAAAGGAGATCATCCCCACCTACAGGCAGATGAGCATAGCCTTCCGGCACCGGCGCGATTCCAAATCCGGGGCGGAACGCCTGGTGGAGAGGATGTTGGGGTTCGACCTCAAGCTGCAGCAGTACCAGGTGGGTGAGCTCTTCTGCAGGGAAGTGGTGGAAAAGAAGGGGCTGGAGTTCCTGAACCTGGCCTGGAAGAGGGAGGACAACCTCCCCGGAGCGGATGAGATCCGCCATCCCTACCTGTGGATAGAGCGCATCGAGGGTCAGGAAGGCAGCAGGGTCATCTACCGCGACATCTGAGGTTTCTCCCCCGCCCAGCATAAGGGGTGTTTGCCGTTCGAAAATCTTGGGGGTCATCTTTCGGAAAAACGAGGCCTTCCAAGGCTCGCGGCTTTATTCCCCGCTCCTGGCTTCAGGCCCCGACGCCGGTGCTTTTGCTATGACCGGGCCAGGTTCCAGGCGGCGAGGGTTACCACCCGGGTGGCCTTGAGAAGGCCGTCGCGGTTCATCCTCTCCGGGGTGTCGGTCAGGCGGTGGAAATCCGGGTGTTCGGAGCGTTCGAACCACGACCAGTCGCAGGTCACGGCGGGGATGTGGTACATGAAGAAGGTTCCCGCCGAGGTCCCCGGGTCCGCCCCTCCCAGCTCCAGGGTGACCCCCATGGCCTCCGCGGCATCGTCCAGCGCCCGGACCGTCTCCCGGTTGGGACGATAGTTCAGGTCCCAGACGTCCATGTAATCGCCGTCCCCGGCCCCCAGCCCCTCCAGGTTTATTATCCTGGCGCGTCCCCGGAAACCCCGTTCCTCCAGCGCCTCGGAGAGGGCGGAGGCCCCGAAGCCGCCGCACTCCTCCCCTCCCAGCAGGGCGAAGACCAGTGTCTTTTTAGGATTTTCTTCCAGGGAAGAGAGCACGGCGGCGGCCTCCAGGACGGCGCTCACCCCGGAGGCGTTGTAGTCGGCCCCCGGATAGACCTGCCCGCTCTCGGGGTCGCGGCCCAGGCCGTCGTAGTTGGCGGTGAGGATGACCATGTCCTCCGTCTCCCCCCGCATCATGCCCAGGATGTTGCACGCCTCCACCAGCTCGTCGGGGCGCGTTTCCCGGTCCAGGTAGCAGCGGTCGGCGGGTACCTGGAAAGGTTGGCGGAAGTCGGAGAGTCCCAGCATGTCCACCGGCACCAGCCCCAGTTCCTCCAGGCGCTCGCTCAGGAAGTCCTCGAGAGCGGCACTCTGCGGTGAACCGGTGGCCCCTCC
>MU158670.1:4788-20150 GCA_015711895.1 Candidatus Solincola tengchongensis
CCCCGCCGCCCGGCGCGGACGGTGATTCCCCGCACCCTCCCAGGAGAAGCAGGGCGGACAGAAAAAGGACCGGAGCCGCCGCAATCCACGGGGCCCGCCACTTTGACGAACTCGCCGATTTCATCCCTGCTCAGGCCACCCTCTTACGTCATCACCTCGCCATCGCCGCTGCACGGCGACCTTCGAGGGAGCGGCCTACCCTCCTTTCGCTGATCCGTCCCCGGGACCGGCCTTCCGTCCCCGCCGGCCTTGAGTGCCCTCCCCGGCCCTCCCTTCCGGCTGCCGGCCTTCTCGCTGCGGCATTGGCTCTATGGAGGTTCCGGCCGGCGTTTTCACCCCGCCGCGGGGCCCCTCATTTTTCGTGCTTGCCCCGTTTCCTCCCCTTCCTCCTGGAGCGGGGTTCCTTCCAGGGAGCCGGAGGCGGAGGCGTTGCCCCGCGCCGCCTCTTGACCCGCAGGGCGGGCCGGGCTGCGGTGCCCACCACAGGCCTCACCTCCCCGGGGTTGGAGGCCCGCTTTCGGAGGATGAAAGCCAGCGCCGCGATCAGGACGAGGAGCGGGATGCCCAGGGCCAGAAGCAACACGAGCCACATGCGGCTGCTCCCGCCCGAGGGAGAAGTGCCGGATATCTCGGCTTCCACGTCTCGCGGGGATACCCCCAGGGCCTGGAAGGCGTCCGCGGGCTGCACACCGGATTCCTCGGCGGCAACGGTGACCCCGATCTTCTCTATCTGCGAGGCGTCCCTCACGGTCTTGACCACCTGGGCTAGGGCTTTGAGAGCCCTCTCCCGGTCCCCGGACAGCTGGAGCAGTTCCCGGGAGAGGTTGACGCTGTACTCGCTGCGGTCCTGTTTCACGGTGGTGTACTGCAACTTGACGCCCTCGGGGATGTAGGTCACGTAACCCTGCGCCTTTTCCTCCTCCTTCGGCCCGTTGAGCAGCTCCATGACGGAGAACTCCACGGCCTGCGGGCCTCCGGCCACTTCCCTGGAAACCGGAGACAGCTTACCTTCCAGGTAGAAGTACACCTGCCCGGCCTGGGAGACGCCCTCGCCGGGTGTCTCCGGAACGGGAGGGGTCTCCCCCTGGGCGCGCGCTCCCTCCAACCCCAGAAGCAGGGCGAGGAGAAAGAGGCAGACGCCTGCGGCGGTGGCAAGTACCGCGGGCAGGCGGTTCACGCAGGAGCGCCCCTTGCTTCCATTGCGAAAACGATGATCCCTGGACTTCATCCTCACCCCCGGGACTTAGGCCGCTCCTCGCCTTGAGGGCAAACCCTGCTTCCTCCTTCACTACGCCGCTTTCCACCGGGAACCGGAGCGGTGTCCAGTCAATTTTATTGATTTCGCGCTTCCGGGGGCAAGCGCTGTCCGCGGCATGCGGACCGGTGCGTTTGTGGCCCCGCTCCGCCGGGACACGGGAACCCTCGTTTTTCCGGGCGACAGGAACAGCGACAGGCATATAAAGAGCGGAAGCTGGATAGAATTAAAGTTGTTTCTTAAAGATGTTTCCTTGAAGGGAGTCCGCCGAATTCCGCAGGGTCGAGGTTCCGGGCCTGCGGTAGGAAGGGAAAAGGAGAAACGATCTTCGCGGTGGGTGGCCGCGGCGAAAGGAGATGGCCTTTCCGGCGGCACGGGAGGGCGGCCCCCGTGGACAGAGGGAGGAAATGGACACCTTCGCGCGGTGGACGCAGCGGCGTTCGATGACCTCAAGAAAAAGCTCTTGGGTGAAGGTCAGGAACACGGCCTTTCGGGTGGGAGATCGACATCGAACCGCGTAGTCCGCGGAGCTGCTCCTGGGAAATCGGGCATCTGCCGGAAGGAAGGCCCTTCCGGTTGGGGTTGGCCGGCGGGAGCTCCTGAGAGAGCATGGAAAAAGGAGGAAATCATGAGGAAAGCGGTGGCCGTGTTCGTCGTCCTTATTCTGGCCTTATCGTCGATGCTGTTCCTGGGTTGCGGGGGCAAGGAGGCGGCGAAGGAGGAAGAGACGGCGGAAAAGGAAGAGGTGGCGGGGGAAATCCCGGCCGGGGAGGCAAGGGGAGGCGAGGAAACGGCTCCGAGTGGAGAGGAGAGCGCCGAGGCCGGGCCTCCGGCCGGCTATGTTTACGGGGGGCAGGTGATCGGCAGCAAGACCCCCTTCGAGTACCTTAAGCTGGTGGACGTGCGCTGGGGCAGCCATGAGGATTATTTCCGCGTGGTGGCCGAGCTGAAGCGACTGGACGGGACCGACGTCACCAACGTCCCCTGGTGCTTCGCCGACTATTCCGACGACCCCACCATAGAGTACGGGACGGAGATACGCCTTTACATCCGGGGGATCAAGCCGGAGGACGTGCAGATAACCTCGTTGAAGGGAGGCCACGGGCAGCTGACGGGGGACCCCGTCTGCTACCAGATATTGATGAGCACTTATGGTTCGCTGGATGGGGTGGACCCGGTCAACCTTTTCGTGAGCACCAAGACGAAGAGGCCCTTCCGCCTCACCTACGCGACCGCGCCCCTGCGCATAATCCTGGACATCTGGAAATAGGGCGCGAGGCCTAGCGCTCCGGCGCGCAATCGGCGGAACTGTTCCGGGTGTTAGGCCGTCGCGAGGTGGATCAGGGAATATTTTCCAATAGGCGCCCGACGAGACGCCGGCTTTCAGGAACCGGAGCGCTCGGGCCAAGGGCCGGGATGGAGCTGGGAGCTTTCGTGCAGGGAACCCGGAAGGGGCTTGGGTCATGCCCGAAGGGAAGGAAGGGCTGGGAGGGACCTATTCGGGACGAGATGGCCGGGATCCGCAAAGATAGAGGGTTTCCGTGTGCGGGAGGTGAGAAACGGGATGAGGATAGGGATCCCGCGCGCCCTGACCTTCTACCGCTATTACCCCTTTCTCAAAGTTTTCCTGGAGGGATGCGGACAGGAGGTGTTCTCCTCCCCTCCAACCGATATGCGCATCCTGGAAGCTGGGGCGGAAGCCTGCGTGGATGACGTCTGCGTGGCGGTGAAAGTCCTCTTCGGCCACGTGCGTTTCCTGGAGGGTGAAGCGGACGCCCTGCTGCTCCCGCGCCCCGTGAGCGTGGAGAGACGCCACCACGACACCTTCACCTGCCCAAAGCTCATCGCCGCTCCGGACATGATCCGTTTCTTCCGCGAGCGTCCCCCTCTCCTCCTCGAATGGGTGCTGAACGCGGCGGAGGCCCCGTGGTGGTGGGGTTGCGCGCTGCTGGCGGCGCGTCTTCGGGTATCTCCATGGAGGGCTCGTAAGGCCTACCGGGAGGCATGCCGGGCGCAGGGTGTCTTCGAGTACCTGCTCCGCCAGGGGTTATTTCCCGACGAAGCGTTGGATATATGGGAAAATATGGTAGATAATCGCCGTCGGCACAGGAGCATGGGTGAAGAGTCGGCAAGCGCTGATGAAACCGGAGTTGAGCCGTATATCCGCGCCGGGGTGACATGCGCCAAGGGACTTTCGTCCGCGGTTGGGGCGGCGGCGGACCGGAATGGCTGGAAGGCGGGAGAGCCGGGAGACATGAATCGATTCGCTGTGGCGAAACCTCGAATCGCCTTTCTTTCTGACGAAGGGATGCTGATGGAAGGTCGTGCCAGTCAAGCCGGCTCGGCGTCTCAGGACCGAGATGAAGTGCGGCAGTGGGACCTGGGGAGGGAGCGGGTAACGGTGGGGGTGGTGGGGCATCCTTACCTCCTAGCCGACCGGCTGGTGAACAAGAGCCTCATCCGCTGGCTGGAGGAGGCGGGAGCTCAGGCCTGGCCGTGCACCATGCTCTCGCCGGAGGTGCTGGAGCGGGAGTCCCGCCGGGTGCCGGTCACCTCCTGGAGCTACGAGAGGGAGCTCCTGGCCGCCACGTCCCATTTCGTCCGCCGCCCCGAGGTGCAGGGCGTGGTCTACCTGACCAGCTTCGGTTGCGGCCCCGATTCCCTGACCGTGGAGATGGCCAGGAGGGAGATAACCTCACGCTGCGGGAAGCCCCTCCTGGAAGTGGTCCTCGACGAGCACACCGGCGATGCCGCGGTGCGCACCAGGGCGGAGGCCTTCGTGGACATGATCCTGCGGCAAAAACCCGTGGAGGGTAGGAGGCGGGCGACCTCCGCACAGGGTCATGGGAGGAGGCGTGGGGCCTCTTCGCCGTCGCGCTTTCTCATTTCACCCGGGAGCTGAGCGTCGTGGAGGAGCATGCGAGTACCGTATGGTCTTCATGTTGTGGTGATCGGGATTCATGTTGAAGCGGAAGGCGACGGGGGACCGGATTATGGGCTTACCTTCGCCTCGCTCGCGAGACGCACCTTTCATGATCACACGCCCGTCTTCGGGGCGAGTGTTAAGGGGATGCATTGCCCGCTTGCACTTTCTTGGTCCGAGGTGGAGAGCGATTGTTGGGGGTGGGCAATGGTTTTCCCTCGCGCCATCCCGCCGCTCAGCCGCTTTATGCGCGGCATGGAAGCACAGGTGAGGTGAGGCTCTGCCATGAGCGTCAAGGTGGCCTTTCCCCACATGGGAAACGCGTACATACCCCTCCGGGCCCTGCTGGAGAGCCTGGGCGCCGAGGCGGTGGTTCCGGAGAGGCCGAACCGCAGGACCGTCTCCGTGGGCGCGCGCCACGCCCCGGAATCCGCCTGCTTGCCCTTCAAGGTGACCCTGGGGGACTGCATGGACGCTCTGGAGCGGGGGGCGGAGCTCCTGGCCATGGTCGGCGGCATGTGGGCCTGCCGGTTCGGCCATTACGGTAGGGTGCAGCACATGATCCTGAGGGATCTCGGGTACCGTTTTCAATCCCTCATCATCAGCCGCGAGAACGTGGGCGAGGTATTGGAGGCGCTGCGCCGCTTCCTGGGCCCGGAGGCGCTCCGCAGGGTGCCCGCGGCGCTGGCCATGTTCCGAGCCAAGGCGGCGGCGGTGGAGGAGGTGGAGAGGTGGGTCCGCTGGGCGCGCCCCCGGGAAGAGGTCTCCGGAAGCGCCGACGCCCTGTGCGACCGTGTCCTGGCGGAGCTCGACGGGGCCGACACCCTGAGGCGGGTACGGGAGCTGCGCCGCCTCTTCCGCCTTGAGGTGCGTACCCTGTCCATAGATAGGGGGTTCGAACCCCTGCGTCTCAGGCTTGTGGGCGAGCTCTACGTCCTCCTCGAGCCAGCCTTGAACCACGACCTGGTGAGAAGGCTGGGCAGCGTGCACCGGGTGGAGGTGCAGCCCGTGCTCTCCACTTACCGCTGGCTCCTGGGGCCCCTCTGGCTGGACCCCCGTATCCAGTTCACCGGCTACGTGGCCCGCCGGCGCGCCCGGCCTTACCTGCCCTACGTGCTGGGCGGGGAGGAGCACATGACCCTGGCCGGCATCCTCACCGCCGCCCGTGAGGGGTTCCACGGGGTCATCCACGCCTATCCCCTCACCTGCATGCCGGAGAACGTCTGCCGCGCCGTCATCCCGGGCATCCCCGCTGAAAAGCGCCTTCCCTACCTTTCGCTCTGCATCGACGAGCACACCTCGGCGGCGGGGATGGAGGTGCGTCTGGAGGCCTTCCTGGACCTGGTGAGGAGCAGCCGACAAGCGAGCGAGGGGGCTCGAGCGGTTACCGGAGCGTATATCCCGGGGTCCCTCAAGACGGCGGAAAGGGCCTTCCCCTGGGCCGCTCGGAACGGGCCGCTTCTTCGGTGAACGGACATTGTTAACCGCTCCTCCCTGTGCTATAAATGGTCCGGAATGGAGCATTTCAAGGATGAGGAAAGCCTGATCGCCTCCGACGAGGAGGAGTTCCGCCTCTCTCCCGGGGACTTCGCTTCCGAACTGGTAGCAGCTTCCAGATTTGAGCTGGACCTCAACGACTGCTTCGGTTGCGCCAGGTGCAGTTCCGTGTGCAAGGCGGCCCTTTTCCATTCCCACGAGGAACCCCTGACGCCCAGGGCCGTACTCTACCTGACCATCCTGGGGGAACCCGGGGAACTCCTGCGCAGCCGCTTCATCTGGATGTGTTCCGGGTGCCGGCGCTGCGAGGAGAGCTGTCCCCAGGGGGTGAGCATCTCGGAGGTGATAAGGGCCCTGCGCCACCTGGCCCTCCAGGAGGGCATCCCCAATCCCGTAGCGGCCAGGGTCAACGAACGGATGTGCATCCACTGCGGAGCATGCGTGAGCGCCTGCCCCCACGGGGCCGTATCCCTGGTTGAGGGCGGCCCGCGCGGCCTGGTGGCCAGAGTGGACCCCTCCGAATGCCGGGGATGCGGAAGTTGCTCCGCGGTCTGCACCAACGGGGCGGCGCAGCAGGCGGTGCTCAACGACCCGGAGATCCTGGACTATTTGAGCGGAGGTTAGGCGGTGAGGATCTACGAGCGGCTGGGCGAGGGGTTCCGGGAGGGAGGACCGGATTACCTCCCCTCCCTGGCCGTGTTCCACTGCCGCTGGTGTTTCCCGGACGCCGAACGGGTGCGGGCCATGCTTCCCGAGAGGGCGGCGGAGAAGGCCCTCCTGGTGAGGGTGGACTGCACGGCGAGGATCGAGGCCGAGTTCGTGGCCAAGGCCTTCTCCGAGGGCTACGACGGGTTGCTCGTCCTGGGATGCGAGCTTGGAGAATGCCACCACCTCACCGGCAACCACCGGGCGCTCAAGAGATTCGCCCTCCTCCGGAACATGCTCTCCCTTCTGGGAATCTATCCGGAGAGGCTGCGCCTGATGTTGGTCCCGCCCTTCGACGAAGAGCTGGTACGCGCTTCCATATCCGAGTACGTCAGCGAGCTGGGAGAGCTGGGCTCCTTCAGGTACCTGGGCTGAGTCCGAGGCGGTTCGAGTACGGGGGTTTCCGAGGATGGAGGAAAGGCGGGAAGAGCAAGCCAGGGAGCGGGCCCGCTCAATGCTCCTGTCGGGCGAGGCCCGCGCGGTCCTGGGCCTGCGGGGTGGGCGTGGCCAGGTGCTCCCCTATCTCTTTTCCCGGCCTGAGGAGCTGGGGGACCTGAGCCTCTCCGGGATATATCCCCTGGCCAAGGTGGCCCTGCGCCTCCTGGAAAAGTGGGAGGGCGGAAGGCTGGCGGTCGTTTCCCGGGGGTGCGACGAGAGGCACTTCGTCGAGCTGGAGAAGAAGAACGCGCTGGACACGAGGAGAGTGGCTCTCATCGGCGTGGCCTGCACAGAGGAGGAGGCCCGTGAGTGCGGGTGCTCGCGCCCTTATCCGAACCAGGTGGACGCCGGACACCCCCTGGCGGATGCGGATTTCTTTGACCGCCGCGAGCTGGAGGAGCTCCTGGGGATGAAGGTCTCCGAGCGCCGCCGTTACTGGACGGAGGTGTTGAGCCGCTGCATAAAGTGCTACGGCTGCCGCAACAGCTGCCCCCTGTGCAACTGCGTGGACTGCCGCCTGGAGGAGTCCCGTTGGGTGCGGGTAGGAGAGATACCCCCCGAGTATCCCTCCTTCCACCTCATCCGGGCTTTTCACCTGGCGGACAAGTGCGTGGACTGCGGGGCCTGCGAGAGGGCCTGCCCCATGCACATCCCCATCCGGCGGCTGCACCGCCTGATCGGGGAGGAGATGAAGCGGCTCTTCGACTACAGGGCCGGGAGGGACGCGGGCGAGAAGTCCCCCCTCCTCACCGACCTGGAGGAAGGGCCTTTCACAACGGAAGGGGAGGATGAGGTGGCGAGGTTCATGGAGGCCGTCGCCCGGGAGGTGGGCTGGGTTGGACTATAAGGCGGTGCCCTCGGTATGCCCCTACTGCGGCTGCGGCTGCGGCCTCTACCTGGAGGTCATGGACGGCCACCTGGTGGGGACCCTGCCCTCGCCCACCCACCCCATCGGCCGGGGTTCTCTTTGCATCAAGGGCTGGTCGGCGCACGAGTTCGTGGAGAGAGAGGCCCGCCTTGCCCGTCCTTTGTGGAAGAGAGGTGCCAACCTGGAGCCCACCGACTGGGATACCGCCCTCTACTTCGTGGCCGAGAGGCTGAAGGCCATACGGGACCGCTACGGGCCCCGTTCCATCGCCTTCCTCTCCTCCGCCAAGTGCACCAACGAGGAGAACTACGTGTTCATGAAGTTCGCCCGGAGCGTGGTGGGGACCAACAACATCGACCACTGCGCCCGGCTCTGCCACGCGCCGACGGTGGCCGGCCTGGCCTACGCTTTCGGGAGCGGGGCCATGACCAATTCCGTCCCCGAGTTGGATGAGGCCTCGTGCATCCTGGTCATCGGCTCCAACACCACCGAGAACCACCCCATGATCGCCTCGCGGATCATCAACGCCCGGGAGAGGGGAGCCTACATCATCGTCGTGGACCCCCGGCGCATCCACCTGGCCAACTACGCCGACCTCTACATCCAGCCGCGCCTGGGGACCGACGTGGCCCTGGTGAACGGGATGATGAACGTCATCATCCAGGAGGGGTGGCACGACAGGGAGTTCATCCGCTCCCGGACCGAGAACTTCGAGGCTCTCCGGGCCAGGGTGGCGGAGTACACCCCGGAGAGGGTGCGGGAGATCACCGGGGTGGAGCCCGGGCTGCTGCGCATCGCCGCTCGCACCTACGCCCTCTCGCCCAACTCCTCCATCGTCTACGCCATGGGCATCACCGAGCACGTCACGGGGACGGACAACGTGCTCACCCTGGCCAACCTGGCCATGCTCTGCGGGCAGGTGGGCAAACGGGGAAGCGGCATCAACCCCCTGCGGGGCCAGAACAACGTGCAGGGCGCCTGCGACATGGGCGGCCTGCCGGACGTGTACACCGGCTACCAGAGGGTGGACGACCCCGCGGCGCGGGCCAAGTTCGAGGAGGCATGGGGGGCGCTCCTGCCGGAGGAACCGGGCCTCACCGTTGTGGAGATGATAGACGCCGCCGCGGAGGGGGAGATAAGGGCCATGTACATCATGGGGGAGAACCCCATGCTCTCCGACCCGGACATCAACCATGTGCGGGAAGCCCTGGCCAACCTGGACCTTCTGGTGGTCCAGGACATCTTCCTCAACGAGACCGCGGAGCTGGCCACTGTGGTCTTCCCGGCCTGCAGCTTCGCCGAGAAGGACGGGACCTTCACCGCCACCGACCGCCGGGTGCAGAGGGTGCACCGGGCCATAGACCCGGTGGGCCACTCCCGGGCCGACTGGGAGATCGTCTGCGACCTGGCGCGGATCATGGGTGCCGGCGGTTTCGCCTACCGCGGTGCGGAGGAGATCTTCGAGGAGATAACCCGCCTGACCCCTTCCTACGCGGGCATGAGCTACCGTCGCCTGGAAGAGAACGGTTACCTGCAGTGGCCCTGCCCCACGGAAGAACATCCGGGCACGGAATTCCTGCACCGGGAGGGGTTCGCCAGGGGGAAGGGGCTCTTCACCCCGGTGACCTGGAAACCTCCCCTGGAGGTGGCGGACGAGGAATACCCCCTCTACCTGACCACCGGCAGGGTGCACTTCCATTACCACACCGGGACCATGACCCGCAGGAGCCCCACCCTCAACCGGGAGATGTCCTTCGGTGCCGTGGACCTCAACCCCCGGGACGCGGAGCGTTTGGGGGTGGAGGACCACGAGCTGGTCAGCGTCAGTTCGCGCCGCGGTGAGGTCAAGATAAGGACCCGAGTCACGGAGATGGTCCCCCCGGGTGTGGTCTTCATACCCTTCAACTTCCGGGAGAGCGCGGCCAACGCCCTGACCAACCCGGCTCGCGACCCGGTGTCCAAGATACCGGAGTTCAAGGTGTGCGCCGTGAAATTGGAAAAAGTTACCACAAGGAGGTAGGCTCTCCTTGAGAAGGACCAAGACCAAGCGGGAGGACGAGGACGCCATCCGCATCCGCCAGGCCCTCTGGGTCGAGGAATACGTCCTGACCTTCGACAAGCGGACCTGCATCGGGTGTGAGCTCTGCCGCCAGGCCTGCCCCAAGGAGGCCATAACCCTCAAGGTGGAGGCATCACGCGCCGTCCCCGAGGTTGACGAGGAGGCCTGCTCCTTCTGCGGCCTGTGCACCGCCTTCTGCCCGGTCAACGCGGTGTCCATGGTCTACCGCAATACATGGAAGGGCACGGAGGAGGAGGTGCGGCCCATCCTTGACGTGGGCGGCATCCCGCACTTCTCCCGCGGCATGGAGCTCGATGCCTCCCTGTGCCCGCCGGGGTGCGACCTCTGCGTAAAGGCATGTCCCCGGGAGGCGCTACGGGTGGAGGCCTCCGGCGTGGTCCTCGACCGCGGGAGGTGCCTCTCCTGCGCCCACTGCGCCGATGCCTGTCCCATCGAGGGCGCCATCCGGGTGACCAGGCTCTTCGAGGGCACCATCGAGGTGGAGGTGGAGAAGTGCCCGCCGGGGTGCGACCTCTGCGTGCGTGCCTGTCCTACCCGCAGCTATACGCCGCTCGAGGAGCGAGGGGTGAGGGTGGACTCTCGCCACTGCATCGCCTGCGGGGCCTGCCTGGTGGCCTGTCCCCACGGGGCCATCGACCTGACCCGATTGCGGCTGAGGTCGGAAGAGGACGGATATTCGGCGGTGTGGAGCCGGGCCGTGGACCGCCTCCTCTCGGAGAACGCGCGCTTCCTGATGCACAACGAGGGGAGCCTTTACCAGCTGGTGGAGATGCTCAGGAAATCCCGTCTGTGACTTTCACGCGGGAAGTGAGCCGGGGAGTGAGAGGCGAGGAAGGTGGAAGGATATGGAAGAGAATGCCCGGGCTGAGGAATCCCTTCCGGAGATTGCGGAAGCGGGGCCTGAACCCGAGACGGAGGAGTCGGAGGAGGAACTGCGTATCGGCGTGTACGTCTGCCACTGCGGGCTGAACATCGCCCAGGTGGTGGACTGCGCGGCGGTGGCGGAGTACGCCGCCACCCTGCCCGACGTGGTGGTGGCCCGGGAGAACATGTACTCCTGCGCCGACCCGGGCCAGATACAGATCAAGGAGGACATCGCCGCCTACGGCTTAAACCGCGTGGTGGTGGCCGCCTGCTCGGTCAAGATGCACGGGCCCACCTTCATGAACGTATGCCAGGAAGCGGGGCTCAATCCCTACCTCATGATGATGGCCAACATCCGGGAACACTGCTCCTGGGTGCACCGGGACGCTCCAGAGGGAGCCACCCGGAAGGCCATGGAGCAGGTGAAGATGGCGGTGGCCAAGGTGCGGCACGCCCACGCCCTGCACGACCGCTACGTGCCGGTCAAGCGCGCCGCCCTGGTCATCGGGGGCGGGATGGCCGGTATGCAGGCGGCGCTGGACATGGCCGACGCCGGATACCCCGTCTTCCTGGTGGAGAGGGAACCCTTCCTGGGAGGAAGGGCCGCGCAGCTCCTGCGCACCTTCGACCACATGGAGCGCATGTCCTGCCTGGTATCGCCCCTGGCCATGAAGGTGCTCAACCACCCGCTGATCAGAGTCTTCACCCTCACGGAGGTGGAATCCATCTCCGGTTACGTGGGCAACTTCCAGGTGCGGCTGGCCCGGCGGCCCCGCTACGTCGGCGAGTCCTGCGACGCCTGCGGGGCCTGCGCGGAGGCCTGCCCGGTGGCCGTCCCCGATCCCTTCCAGGTCGGTATGGCGGAAAGGAAGGCCATCTACCTGCCCCACCCGCAGGCCGCCCCCTACCTCTACTGCGTCGACGAGGAGGCCTGCACGCGCTGCGGGGCCTGCGCGGAGGCCTGTCCCCGCTCCGCTGTGGACCTGGGGATGGAGGGCGGGGAGGAGACGGTGGAGGTGGGGGCGGTGGTTCTAGCCGTGGGCGCTCAGCCCTACCGGCCACCGGAGGAGAACCCCTGGTCCTACGACGGGAAGAGCGACGTCTTCACCTCCCTGGAGATGGAGCGCATGCTCCACCCGCTGGGCCCCACGGGCGGCAAGCCCCTGCGCCGCAGCGACGGCCGTCTCCCGGAGAGCCTGGCCTTCATCCAGTGCGTTGGTTCCCGGGACCCGGAGGGCAACGCCTGGTGCTCGCGCATCTGCTGCATGAACACCATCAAGCAGGCCCTCATCCTGAAGGCCCTCTACCCCTCGGTGCGTATCTACGTCTACCACCGGGACATCCGGGCCTACAAGAAGGACCACGAGGACCTCTACCGCCTGGCCCGCGACCAGGGGGTCATCTTCCTGCGCGCGCCGGTGCGGGAGGTGGTGCCCGGGGAGGGCGGCCTGGTCATCCACGCCTACGACGAGGTAATGCGCCGTCCCGTCCGCCAGGAGGTGGACATGGTGGTGCTAGCCACGGGGATGGTCCGGCAGGACGGCGTGCAGCGCCTGCAGGACATGCTCAAGGTCCCCTCCAGCGCCGACGGGTTCCTCATGGAGGCTCACCCCAAACTGCGGCCCCTGGAGACGGCCATCACCGGGGTCATGCTGGCGGGCTCCTGCCAGTTCCCCAAGGACCTGGGGGACTGCCTCCTGCAGGGGAGCGCCGCGGCGGCCAAGTGCCTGGGCATCCTGGGCAAGGAGGAGATGCGGCTGGACGCCATCATCGCCCACGTGAACCCCGAGAAGTGCAACGGCTGCCTGGTGTGCGTCAAGCGCTGCCCCTTCTCGGCTATCGTTACCGAGGAGGCGGAGGTGGAGGGCAAGAAGAGGAAACGTGCCCGGGTCATCGAGGCCTCCTGCAAGGGGTGCGGCATCTGCGCCGCGCGCTGCAAACAGAAGGCCATCGAGGCCCGGGGCTTCAGCGACCCGGAGATATTCTCCCAGATCGACGCGGCCCTGGAGGAGGACCCCGGGGGCAAGGTGCTTGCCCTGGTGTGTCATTGGTGAACGTACGGGGCAGCAGACCTGGCAGGTGTCAGCAGGCTTCAGTACCCGACCAAGGCGAGGATCGTCCGGGTGATGTGCACCGGGAGGATCAGCCAGGAGATGATACTCCACGCCTTCGAGAAAGGCGCCGGGCTGGTCCTGGTGGGGGGATGCCATCCGCCCGGGGACTGCCGGTACATAAACGGCAACCTGCAGTGCGAGGAGATGATCAAGAAGCTCAAGGAGAAGGTCCTACCGGAGAAGGGGATAGACCCGGAGCGCCTGCGCCTGGAGTGGATATCCTCGGCTGAAGGTAATATTTTCCAGAAAGTGATGTGCGAGTTGTGCGAGCAGCTCGAGGAGGCGAGAAAGGGGGTGAGAGGATGAGCCCCATGGTCTTCGTCTGCACCACCCCGCGGGAGAGGCTGGAGGACCTCCGTGCGCTGGGGGACCACCTGCGGGAAACGGGTTACGAGGTGGTCCTCGGCGAGGAATGGTGCAGCCCGCGGGGACAGGCGCTTCTCCGGGAGAGGTGCGCCGGCGAGGAAAGGGTGGCCCTGGTCTGCAAACGGGGGCTGGGAAAGGAGGTCTTCCGGGGAGCGCTGCCCGGGGAGGCCGGGTTCCTCTCCTACGAGGGGACGGAAGACCCCAAGGACCTCGCCGTGCGCATCCACGAGGAGATGACCCTGATGCCCACCGGCCGGGTCCTGCTCCCCCCTCCCCGCAAGGAGGTGCTGGTGGTGGGAGGTGGGGTTGCGGGGGTCTACGCGGCCCTGGACACCGCCGAGCAGGGTTATCCCGTCTACCTGGTGGACAAGGACCCCTCCATCGGGGGCATCATGGCCGCCCTGGACAAGACCTTCCCCACCATGGACTGCTCCATATGAATACTGGGCCCCAAGCTGGTGGAGGCAGCTAAGCACGAGAACATAAAGCTGGTGACCAACACCGAGGTAATCGGCGTGGACGGGGAGGCCGGCCACTTCACGGTCACCCTGCGCCGGAATCCCTGGTACGTGGACATCGAGAGGTGCAACGGTTGCGGGGCCTGCGTGGACGTGTGCCCCATCGTGGTGCCCCACGAGTGGGACATGAACCTCAAGCCGCGCAAGGCCATCTACGCCATGTTCGCCCAGGCCGCGCCGCTCAAATACGTCATCGACCGGGAGAGGTGCGTGGAGTGCGGGCTGTGCATGCAGGCCTGCGGGCTGGACGCCATCGACCTCTCCCAGGAGCCCTACGAGGAGAGGCTGGAGGTGGGAGCCATAGTGGTGGCCACGGGTGGCCAGGTCTTCGACCCCTCGGCCATCCCCCGCTACGGTTACGGCCGCCAGGAGAACGTGGTCACCAACATGGAATTCGAGAGGATATGCAACGCCGCCGGCCCCACGGAGGGGGAGCTGGTACGTCCGGACGGGAAGCACATCCGCTCCGTGGCCTTCGTGCAGTGCGTGGGCTCGCGGGACGTCAACCACAACCCCTGGTGCTCCTTCTTCTGCTGCATGGCCGCGGTGAAGGGCGGCCGCCTGGTGATGGAACACGCGCCCGGTGCGGAGGTCCTGGTCTTCTACAATGACCTGCGGGCCTGCGGCAAGGGCTTCGAGGAGCTCTACCGGCGCTCGGTGGAGGAGGGGATGCGCTTCATCCGGAGCATCCCCACGGTCTACGAGAACCGTACCCGCAACGACCCGATCATAGTGTACGAGGACCCGGAAACGGGGAGGATAGAGAGGAAAGAGGTCGATCTGGTGGTCCTGGCCTGCGGGCTGCAGCCATCGCCGGCGGGCAGGAGCTTGCGGGGGTTGCTGGGCCTGCCCCGTGACGGTTACGGCTTCATCCGCGAGGCCCACCCAGTGGACGGGTTGTGCGAGACGCCGCGCGAGGGCGTCTTCATCGCCGGCGTGTGCCAGGGACCCAAGGACATACCGGACTGCGTGACCCACGGCAGCGCCGCCGCGGCCAAGGTGGGCATCATCCTCTCCGGTAAAGGAACGGAGTCCTGTTCTGATGCATGATACGGGCGGCGGGCAAAGCCGCGTGAGGGCTTGGGGAGGCGCTACCGATGGAGACTCGGAAAGAGGGGATCACGGTGGAGTTCTTCGGGCCCTTCCGGGAATATGGAAAGAATTACCAACTGGACCTCGAGGAGCCCGTGACCTTCGAAGAGCTGATCTCGAGGCTGGAGACGCGCCTGGGGCCCTCCTTCGGGGAGAGGGCGCGCAGGAGGAACACCACCTATATACTCAACAGCAGGATCGTGGAGGCGGAGAAACTGGGAAGCACATCCGTGGAGCCGGGGGACCGGGTGGCCTTCGCCCTGCTCATCGGAGGCGGATGACGAGGAGGGATGGCAGATGAAGGGATACGCCGGAAAATACCTCAGGATAGACCTTGGAACGGGCGAGATCAAAAGGGAGAGGCTGCCGGAGGAGGTGGCCCGGGCCTTCATCGGGGGATACGGCCTCGTGGCCTGGACCCTGTACAACGAGGTCCCCGACGGCGCCGACCCCCTCTCGCCGGAGAACGTCCTCTGCCTGTGGACGGGGCCGGTGGCCGGGACCCTGGTCCCGGTGTCCTCCAAGTACATCGTGGGCGCCCGCTCCCCGGCCACCGGCTTCATCGGCTTCGGCATCGCCTCCGGCGGCGTGGGTTCCGAGCTCAAGGCGGCGGGCTGGGACGGCATAGTGATCACCGGCAAG
>JACVJH010000446.1 GCA_015711895.1 Candidatus Solincola tengchongensis
GGGAGCTCGGCATCGGTGATCAGGGCCACCAGGCGGACGCGGGGACCGTGCTCCGGCGTCAGAAGAAGATTGTTCAGGCCTATCTCCCCCAGGCCGGCCTCTACGGCCATGTGCCTGTAGGAGAGGTTCTCCCAGAGGACCTTGGAGTTCAGGACATCCTTTACCCGGGGAAACAGGGCGAGGTGGCGCAGTAGCTTGAGGAATGCCGGAGGTCTCTTGTCCAGGTTCCATCCAGGCATTTCCAGGTAAGGGACGGGAAACACCTCATGCCCTCGGTCCTGGAGAAGGAGGGCGACCCGAAAAAGGGAATCGTTCAACCTAGTGTTCGCCACGTGAAAGTTGGCCGTGTATTCCTTGCGCGTCGAGGGGAGCCCGTCCAGGGGGGTATCCAGGAGGCGGATGCCCAGAACGACGATGCTGCGCGCGCCGTCCAGGTAGTCGGAGGGACGGTGTCCGGCGGGGGCCTTGGCCTCATAGATGCGGGCATCGGCGACGCCGAAAAGCTCCGTTCCCGCAGAGTTTCTCGTCTCCTCGAGCAGGTCCATCTTATCTCCCGCTTTTGTTGTCGATCGTCAGGGCTTGGCAACGTCCACCACGATGCGCGGAGGACTGGTCAGCTCCTGGACTTTGTAGGGGGCGTGGCTCCCCAGGCCCACCACCAGGATCATAGTGTTCAGTTCGTAAGCCGGAACCAGTTTCGCCTCCTTGATCACGGTGTACCCGGGAGAGAATTCGTCCGGGCCCGTGTATACCTGGACATAGCTTTCCGGTGGGGAGAGGTCCGCCTTGTTCCCGTTGAAGGTTATCTCCAGGAGGTATTTCCCCTCCACGAGGACCGGGTTCCCCTCCGCGTCCTCGTAGGGCGGCGTCAGGTAGCGCACGCGATAGCGCGGAATCCCGTAATGGGGGTTGTAGGCCTGGGGAGCGAACTGGATGACCAGGCGCTCATAGGTGGCATGATCCCCAAAACGGATCCCCTCCAGTACCATCACTTCCTCGGTGCCCCCGGTGGTTTCGCCGTAACCGAAGCCCTTCAGCTCCGTGAGCCCCTCCTCTTTGCCTCCCGCTTCGTCTCCGTAGGGTTCTTCCCCACTCCATCCCGCATCGCTTTCCGATTCCTCCGCTTCACCGGAGGGCTTACTGCTCCCCCTGCCGCATCCCACGGCGAGAACGGCGAGAGTGAGGAGGAAGAGCGCCAGGAGGGCGGCGAGCAGTGACTTACCTTTCCACGGACTTTCGCTTGCTCTTCGCATCCCCCGTGCACCTCCCAAATTCCGCTATCCGGGTAAGGGACCGCAACCTCTTTATAATTCTCCCCTCTGCGGTGGAGGAATACAACCTTTATCCCCTGCCCGCCGCTTTTGTGCGGCGATGCCCATACCGGCCTCCTCACACCGTTGCGGAAGGCGAGGGATTTCCCCCGTTTCAGAGGTGGCCACCTTCCGGAGGGCGGAGAGCGTGGATCCGCCGGAGCCGTGGTCGATGCGTGATTTTTCGACCCTCAACCAGGTTCTTCCAGCCATTGTCCGTGTGTTATTTCTTTAATCCAGGGCGGCCAGTACCTCACCGTCCGGCGGATATTCGGTCTGGACGCTGGCTATGAAGACGTATCTCACGTGCCCGTCAGGGTCCAGGACGAAGACTGAAGGACGGGCGATGTGCAGGGACTCGAGGTTGACCCTCACGTAGACCCCGTATTCCTTGACCACCTGGCGTTTCTCGTCCACGAGCACCGGGAAAGGGTAGGGGTGAGAGGACAGGTAATCCCTCACCTTATCCCGTTTCTGGGGGAGGATCACCACGGCGCGGCCGTCCCGCTTCACGAGTTCCGGATAGATCTTTTCCCGTATATGGACCATATACTTCCGGCAGTGCGGTCACCAGGTGCCTCGACCGAAGTATATTAGCAGCGGCCTTCCGAGAAGCGCGGAGAGGCTCACTTCCTCGCCGGTCGCTGCGTCCGGCAGCCTGAAGTGCGGCGCCCCGTCACCTTTCTTCAGCACCTTGCTTTCCCTGGCCATCCTCTCACCTCCAAATAGATTCTAAAATATGGTATATGCTTCCCTACCCTGTTCATGAGAAGGAGATAGGCATCCTTTCATGCGCCGTGTGGTTCAATCTGTGAACCTCAATTTCTCCAGCCAGAAGTCCGTCAGGACCCCGGAGCGGTCCATTCCCAGGAGCAGGCTGTCTCCCACGCGGATGACCAGGTCGTGGCTTCCGCGGAGCCTTATACGCAGGCTGCCGTCCGGTGCATGGAACTCGTACCTGGGATAAAGATTGTAAAAGCGGAGTTCCTGGTCCTGAAAGTCGTGGGTAAAAACCACCTCTCCGAGGGCATCGGGCTCCGGCACGGGTTCCGTGCCCTCCACCTTCCAGCGGTTTGAGGGGGTGTAGGCGCGAAGCCCGATGAGGCGCTGGCTCTCTCCATCCAAGCTGAGGACGAGCTTTCCCAGAGCGAGGGTCTTCACCCTTTCCCCGGGGATGAAGAGGGTAGGGGATATCTCCACCGCCCTGCTCACGGAGCGATAGTAGGCGGAGCCTGGTATTAGTCCCTTTCCTGGCTCCACCTTCAAGTGGAGGAGCGAGCTTAAGGTCATTTTCCCCCTCACCGGTCGCCCTCCCGATATGCGGGGAGGAACCGCCATCACACATTTTAACAGCCTTTCCACATCGGAGCCCGGCTGGGGCAGGATGGCCTCCGTTTTCGGCGCTGAAAGCGTCCGCTGAAGCGCTATTGTGCGCTATGCTCGCGGGGGAGGAGGCGATCGTGGCGAAAGCGGCGAGGTAGACGATAGAGCACGAGCCTGGTCTCCGAGTTCCTAAGCGGAGGCATCTCAAGACACTTCATCGCAGGCGAATCAGGCCGATTCCTACCGGTGCGGAGGCGAGCTCAACGCGCTGGCGGTGTCGGCGCCTTACCCTCCCCGAGTACGGCATGGACCTCGGGCATGAGCTCGCCCACCTTTATCCCCTGCGGGCATTTGTCCTCACATTCTCCGCACCCCGTACACGCGGAAGCCCTTTCCCCTTCGAGCAGGAAGCGATGGTAACGGAAGCGCGGGGTGAGCTGGTCGTCGTACATCACCAGGCTGTTGTAAAGCGAGATGTTCTCCGTGATGTCCACGCCGTTGGGGCATGGCTTGCAGTATCCGCAGCCGGTGCAGGGAACGGCTGCCCGCTCCAGAAAACGGTGGCGGGCCTCCTCGATCAAGCCCAGTTCATCGTCGCTCAGCCTGTGGCGGCCCGAGAGCTCGGCGGTACGCAGGTTCTCCTCCAGTTGCCGCATGGTGCTCATGCCGCTGAGCACGGTAGATATCCCCGGTTGTTCCCAAAGCCAGAGAAGCGCCCATTCGGCCGGCGTGCGCTTCACGGGGAAAGACTCGAAGAGTTCGGCTATCTCCCGGGGAGGTCGGGCCAGGTTCCCGCCCAGAAGCGGCTCCATGACCACTACCGCCAGCCCTTTTTCGGCGGCATAACGCAGCCCTCGCGTGCCCGCCTGGTTGTCCACGTCCATATAGTTGTACTGGATCTGGCACATACACCAACCGTCGTAGCCGTCCACTATCTCCCGGAAAGCTTGAAAATGGTCATGGAAGGAAAAGCCTATGCCCCCTATACGACCGTCCGCAAGCGCTTTCTCGGCCCTGGAGAGGAGGCCGAGACGCTTGACGTCCTCCCACCTCCGGCGGTTCAGGCCGTGAAAGAGGTAATAGTCGATGTGCCCGACCCGGAGCCGCCCAAGCTGTTCGTCGAGGAAGCGGTCGAAATCCCCGGGCTCCTCCACCAGCCAGACGGGGCACTTGGTGGCCAGCCGGACCTTCTCCCGGTATCCCTCGCCGAGGATCTCGCCCAGGATGGATTCGCTCCTGCCGTTGTGATAGGTGTACGCCGTGTCCAGGTAATTGATGCCCTGCTCTACGGCCTTGCGTATCATGGCTGCCGCCTCATCGAGGTTCACGTTTTCACTTATGGGTATGCCGTCCGTTGTGGGGAGGCGCATGCACCCGAATCCCAGGATGGAGACTTCCCAGTCCGTGCTTCCGAATCTCCTGTAAAGCATCTCCCTCTGCCTCCTTAGGGCGGAGAGGCCTCGAAGGACCTCAAACTTCCGCTCGCCGGGACGTGGTCTTTTCGTGTTTCAACGGGAGGCGACGAAAATATTATATCCCAAGGGTGGCGCGCCACGCGTGGAAAGCCCCGGGACTCTCGAACCGTGTGAGCCGGCAGGTGGCGCCCGGCTGGTTGGCCGATGTACAGGTGTGGAAGGCGAGCAGGTTACGATGACCATGCCCTCCTTTCCCGAGGTTCATGCGGAAGGACTTGCCAAGGGAGGAAACGAAAAAAGAAGCGGGTGTGGTGATTCGGCGGCGAGCCCCAGAGGTCAGCGCCTCTTAAATGTGAGATCAGCAGGGCGAAAGGCATGACGATCGTGTACGGGCGTACCGGGTCCGGCGTAAAGGGTCTAGAGGACGGGAAAGGATGACGGGCTACAGGCCGGCGATCGGGAGCTCGATCTCGACAATGGGCGGTGAGAGTTTCAAGCCATGAGGCTCAGCGAAGGCGGAAGGAGGAGGTACAGGCGTGAAACCGCCCTCCTTTTGGCCAAGATGCTCGCCGTCGCCACGCCTATCGGCCTGGCCGGGGTGGCCTTCATCGTTTACCTGGCCGTTTCCGTAAGAAACGGGCACTGGATAGCCGTTTTCGGCATCGGAATCCCGGTCATCCTCGCCGCCGTCTTCTTCTGCGTCCTCTTCGCCGCGGAGACCTATATAAAACCCCTCATACGCATAGACGAGTTCTGCTACCGGCTGCAGGCCGGGGATTTCTCGCGCCTGGAGGACGTGGAGGGCGCCGGGGTTATGCGAGAGGTGGCCTCCACCCTGAACGAGATGAGCGGTGCGCTTTCCGCCTTCATCGAACAGGCCGGTGAGAGCTCGGGCAAACTGGCCGAGGCCAGCGACACGCTGCTCCAGATAACCGAGAACAGCAATACCAACCTGCAGGAAATATCGCGTTCCGTCTACGATCTGGCCAGGGAGGCGGAGGAGCAACACCAGGGAATATCACGCCTGGATTCCTCGGCCACCGAACTCTTCCGGGACATCCGGGAGGTGGAGGAAGCGGCGAGAAGAGCCCTGGATTTCTCGCAAGACGTGAAGGCCGCCGTCGGTAGCGGCGCGCAGGCGGTGCGGGAAGCGGCGGAGAAGATGAAGGAGATACGGGAATCCACGGGTCGGCTTGCGGAACTGGTGGGCGAGCTGGACGAGCACTCCGGCGAGATCGGCCTGATAATAGAGGTAATCTCCTCCATAGCCGACGAGACAAAACTGCTGGCCCTCAACGCGGCCATAGAGGCGGCAAGGGCGGGTGAGCAGGGACGCGGCTTTTCCGTGGTGGCCGCCGAGGTACGGAGGCTCGCCGAAGACAGCTCCACCGCCGCGGGTCGCATCGAAGGGCTGGTGAACGAGATAAAGAACCTCGTCGGCAGGGCGGCGGGGGCCATGGAGGAGGCCAGCGGGAAGGTGGGAGAAGGCATGGAGGTCAGCGACAGGGCTCACGGGCTCCTTTCCCGCATCGACTCCGTCTCACAGGAGATCTCACGACATATAGAGTCGGTCATCGAAGCCGCCAGGTCCACAGGGCCACTGAGCGACGAGATGAGCGGAGCGATACGCGCCGTGGCCGCCGTTTCCGAGGCCGTGGCCGGCAACATGCAGGAGATATCCTCGTCACTTCAGGAACAGGCCGCTGCCATGCAGGAGATAACCGCCCTGATGAACGAGCTGGATCGCATTGCCGACGGACTCAAGGCGGTCATCGACGCCCACTCGTTTGCCCCCGGATCTCGTCCATCGGTCATGAGGTGATGGAAGGTTTTTCCTTCTTTGCCAGGCGTTCTCTATCCGGGGCGGAAGGTTCGCGCCTCGGTCCCTCCCAGGAAAAGCTCTCCATGACCTCAGGGTTGAGGATGTGATCGGGCTTTTCGCCCCGCAGCAGCTTACCCAGCTGGTCCACGACCAGCGCTCCTTGGTGGACGGAGACCTCCTCGGTGTCGCCGCCGATGTGGGGCGTAGCGATGACCTTGTCCAGGAGGAGAAGGGGGTGATCCGATGCCGGCGGCTCCTGGGGAAAGACGTCCAGGGCCGCCCCCGCCAGATGGCCCGACTGCAGGACCTCTAGCAGAGCATCGTGGTCCACAAGCGAGGCCCGCGAGGTATTGATGAAGAACGCGCCCTCCTTCATGGCGGCGAAGGCCTCGCGATTCATCATCCCTCGGGTACCTTCGCTTTTCGGCGCGTGCAGGGTGACGAAGTCGCTTTCCGCGAGCAATTCCTCTAGAGAGACCTTCTTCGCGTGGTACAGCGCGCCCTCTTCCTCGCCTACGGCGGGGTCGAAGAAGAGTGTCCTGGCACCGAAGGGGCGCAGGCGAATGGCCACTCGGCGCCCCACTTCTCCGAGGCCGATGATGCCCACCGTCTTCCGCCACAGCTCCTTCCCCTCGAACCTCGTATAGGCCTCCGCCATTCGGGAGAGGTCGCCGGCCTCGATGTTCCCCTCGCGCAGGAACCGGGAGGCCTCCTGAAGTTTCCGGGCC
>MU158671.1:0-1179 GCA_015711895.1 Candidatus Solincola tengchongensis
GGCCAAGTTGGCCTGGGCTCCGGCGTGAGGCTGCACGTTGGCATGCTCCGCCCCGAAGAGCTCCTTGGCCCTCTGGATGGCCAGCCTCTCGGCCACGTCCACGAACTCGCATCCCCCGTACCAGCGGTGTCCCGGATATCCCTCGGCGTACTTGTTGGTGAGAACGGATCCGGCCGCCGCCAGCACGGCGCGCGAGGCGAAGTTCTCCGAGGCGATTAGCTCTATCTTCCGTCTCTCGCGCTCCAGCTCCCCGCGGATGGCCTCCGCTATATCCGGATCCACGCGGGCTATCTCCTCCCAGTCGTTCATGCTTCCCCTTTTCCGGAGGTCTCCGCCTCCGCCATCTTGCTCAAGCGCCGGGAATGCCTGCCTCCCTCGAAGGGGGTCTTCATCCAGGTGCGCACGATCTCCTCCGCCACCCCCGGGCCGATGACCCTGGCCCCCAGGGCCAGGACGTTGGCGTCGTTGTGGAGCCGGCTGTACCGCGCGGCGTAGAGGTCGTTGCACACCGCGGCGCGCACCCCGGGGACCTTGTTGGCCACCATGGCCATGCCGATGCCCGTGGCACAGACGGCTATGCCCCGCTCCGCCTCCCCGCCAGCCACGCGGCGGGCCACCTTGAGGGCGAAATCCGGGTAATCGCAGGACTCCTCGGAGAAGGTCCCCTCGTCCAGGACCTGGTGCCCGTCGCGGTGCAGCCACTCGGCTATCATCCGCTTGAGGGCCAATCCCGCGTGATCGGAACCCAGGGCCACCTTCATAACCGTTTCCCCAACGTCCACAACTTCACCTGTCGCCGGCAGGACTCTCCCTTCCACCGGGTGCGGGCAATCCGAAGAGGGCGCGCATGGCTTTCTCCAGGGCCATATCCAGGTCCTCGGCGACGCCTATATAGACCTGGAGCGAGCTCCCGATGGGGTCAATTATATCAGAGGAAGAGGACTGCATATCCGCCAGGTAGGGCGGCCCCGAGGGCGCTGCGCGCAGTATCCCGAGGACCTTCCCCAGCCTCTCCAGGGCCTCTTCCTCCCCGCGCACCGTGGTTTCGCCGAGCGCTTTCAGGATATCCCTCTCCCGCTGTGCCAGGTAGGGCAATGTGGTAGTCTTTTCCAGCGCATGCGGGTCCAGCCTCTCCACGGAGAGCAGATGCTCCCGGGCCATGGCCAGGGCCAGGTCCGC
>MU158671.1:1189-2942 GCA_015711895.1 Candidatus Solincola tengchongensis
CCAAGCGACAGCTCGAAGCCCTGCTCGTCATCCCGGCCCGAGAGGCCGAGTTCCTCCACCAGGATATCCAGCAGCTTCGCGTGCAGGTCGGCCGCCGTATCCCAGCGCACGAAACGGAGATGGGGGTAATCCCTTTCCAGGCGTCGCCGGAAGAGGGCTTCCGCCATGGGGCTCCGGCAGATGTTCCCGGTACAGAGAAACAGGACTTTCAATCCCTCACCTCCGGTCAAGCATCCCTCAACTCCCGCCGGCGCCGACCGCCGGAGCGCAACGCCCTCTCCAGCTCCTCCCGGCTCAACGCCCCGGAGCGGATTATCTCCAGCCCCCCCTCTGTGAGCTCGGCCACCGTGGAGGGCCTTCCCGTACCGGAACGGCCCTGGTCCAGGACCAGGTCGACCCTCTCCACCAGCAGGGGGTCGAGGTCCCTGGAATCGGCGGGAGGCTCCTTCCCGGCGAGGTTGGCGCTGGTGACCGCAAGGGGCCCGGTCTCCCTCAGGAGGCGCAGGAGGAAGGGGTGGTCCGGGACGCGAAAGCCCACCTTCCGGGAGCCCGGAGCCACCCACTCCAGCCACTCCAGGGGAGCGGCCTTGACCACCAGGGTCAGGGGGCCGGGCCAGAACACGGAAAGGCGGAGGAGGGGCTCTCTCCATTCCGGGGCCGTCAATTCCGCGGCGCGTGCGGCATCCTCCACCATCACCGGGAGGGCCTTGGCCGCCTCGCGGCCCTTGACCTCGAAGATGCGCCGCACGGCCTCCCGCCGGTCCACCCTGGCCGCCAGCCCGTAGACCGTCTCCGTGGGGAGGATGGCCAGGCCCCCACGCGCCAGGGACTCCGCGCACCGGGCGAACAGCACATCCAGGGAATGCTCGTCGAAACACAGGATCTCGGGCATAAGGGTATTCTACAGCATGAATGGGAGGGGAATAAGCGCAAGAGAAACGGAGGGTCTCGAGCGGTGCCTGTCCCGTCATCCTCGCGGCAAAATACAGGGAAAGGGACAGCATCGCCGGCGCAGGGGCCTCGAGCGCCGTGAAGCGGTGGATAGGGGCGCGTGGGAAAGACCGCCCACCATGTTCCCGACCTCGAGCCACGCGGAGACGGCTCCGGCAGGCGCAGTTCCAGGGGTTGAGGGAACCTGGTGTTTCGAGGTCAGGGGGCGGGGGAATATCCTTCCACAGAGGGGTTTTCCTAATGCCCTCGGTCATCGCTGACGATAAAAATATCCTGAAAGGAGTTGCGGGAGGGCGGCGCTGCGGACACATCCGCGAAGGTGCGCCCACCGGAAGGGAACGGCCGGAAGCGAGACCGGCGGAGAGGACGAAGAGCGACAAATCCGGCGACCCCAAGGGAAGAGGACGCGGGGAAGGGAATGGCAAAATATGGCAGATGACCTTCGGCCCGGAGAGGAAACCCCCAAAGCGCGGGAGGCCGGCGAGGAGCTGGCTCGCAGGGCGGTGGAGCTTCTCATCGCCCTGAACGCGGCCATGATCAACATCCACATGTACCCTCCCACCAGCGACATGATCAGCGCCTCCGTGGAGACCGCTTACGCGCGACTGGAACCGCTCCTGGAGGCCACCGGGACCCTCGCCCTGGGCGAGGCCGACAACCTCCTCCTGGTCAACGGCGAGAGGCTCCACGACCGCGACCAGGCCCGTCCCCCGGTGCTCTCCTTCCTGGAGGGCCTGCGGCGGCGCGACGTGTACAGCATCACCTTTGAGCGGGGCATGGACCAGCAGGAGTTCCTGGCCTT
>MU158671.1:2978-11522 GCA_015711895.1 Candidatus Solincola tengchongensis
CATCATCGCCCGCGACCCCGAGGAGCTCCGCCGCAGCGGGGGCCTGGCGGAGGAGGTCTCCCGCCAGGGATGCGCCCACATCCAGGTGAACGAGAGGCGCTTCGTCTCGGTTACCGACGAGGAGGTCATCACCGCCGAGGCCCGCGAGAGGGCGGAGGAGGTGAGGGCCGAGGAGGAGGAACTGCTCCGCCTGGAGGAAAAGCTGAAGGACGAGCGGTTCGTGGCCTACGTCACCGGGGCCCGGAGCCGACGGGAGGTCGGGGAGGAGACCATCCGGGACGTCGTCTCCAATCCCCCACGCCTGGGAATGCTCCTCCGCCAGGCGGTCCGGGAGATCGTGGTGGAGAAGGAGAACCCGGAGGAGGCGCTGGAAGAGGTGGTGGCGGGGCTGGAGAGGGCGGCCGTTCTCCTCGAGGAGGTCCCGGACCCGGAGCTGCGCCACATGGACGGGGAGGAGGTGGCCCGCGCCGCGGCCTTCCTGGAGTCCTCGGAGCTCAAGGACTTCCTCCTCCTGGATAAACCCCCCTCCTTGGAGAGGCTCACGCCGCGCAAGAAGATCCTGGAAGGCCTGCGCGAGAACAAGACCCTGGACCTCCTGGAGAGCACCATCCGCGAGCACGAATACCTGCACCGGCTGTCCGAGGACCAGGAGGTGCCCTTCAGCCCCGAGCAGGAGCTGCGTCGCAGGGAGCTCTCCACCCTTATCGACGAGATCTACCAGGCCTCGGTGGGCAAGCCCTGGGAATCCAAGGTCAGCGACCGCATCTTCCAGGCGGACATGTGGAAGAAGATCGCCGAGGGCAAGGGTGAGAGGGGTGACGCCGGGGCCAGCACCCTCGTATACCAGATAAGCAGTTTCCTGGTCAACGAGGGCTTCACCTTGGACATCGACGAGCTCTCCCGCACCCTGACCATCGACGAGAACATCCCCCGCCTGCTTCAGAAACTATACCGGGCGCGGAAGCCGGAGACGGTGATCAAGCTGGTGGAGAGCCTCCTGGACAACCTGGAGGACATGAGCCCGGAGATCCGGCTCAAGACCGCGGAGACCCTCCGCAACATACCCGACGCCCTGGAGATGAGCCGCCGGCTGCAGGAATTCCCCGTGGCCTACGAGATGAAGGACCGCCTCCTGGACCGCCTGGAGAGGGAGCGGGAGCTCACGGAGATCTACACCACCCTGGCCGGCTGCCTGGCCGCCCTGGCCCAGACCTTCATCCTCTCCAAGGACTACGACGCGGCCCTGGAGATCATCGACACCTTCTGGCGCCACTACGGGGAGGACGGGGGCCGGAAGCCGGAACAGCGCAAGGTGGCCCTGGACGCGGTGGTCACCGTGGCCAGCCAGCAGGTCCTGGACAACCTGGCCGAGGTGCTCAAGGAGGGGGACATCCAGACCATCACCGAGGTGGCCGAGCTGCTCATCAAGTTCGAGGACCGTTCCGTGCAGCCCCTCATCCAGGTCCTCAAGGATAGCGAGGACCTCCTGGTCAAACGGGTGACCTTCGAAGCTTTGGAAAACATTGGTAAGGATGCAATACTCAGCCTCATAAACGACCTGGAGAAGTACAACCCCTGGCACATGTACCGGAACATCATCTCCATCCTGGCGGAGATCAGCAACCGCTCCATCATCCAGTCCCTGGCCCGGTTCATCAAGCACCAGAACCCCGAGGTGCGCCGGGAGACGGTGAAGGCCATCTCCCGCATCCGCACCCCGGAGACCACGTCCCTGCTCGTGGAGGCGGTGGACGACCGGGACGAACAGGTGCAGAGGGAGGCATGCCTGGGGTTGGGCCGCATGCGGGACGTGAGCACGGTCCCCGTGCTGGTGGAGGTGGTGCGCCCGCCGCGCAGCTTCCGGCGGGAGAAGCGCCGCACCGGCCCGGTGAAGGCGGCCGCCCTCTGGGCCCTGGGGGAGATAGGCGACCGCTCCGCCATCCCTTACTGCCGGCACCTCCTGCGCAGGGGTTCCCGCCTGCCCTTCCGGCTGGGGCGCAACGACCAGGTGAGGGCGGCGGCCGCCCTGGCCCTGGGAGCCATCGGCGGCGAGGAATGCCGTTCCATCCTCCAGGCTTACGCCGCCGACCGCAGCGAGGAAGTGCGCCGGGCGGTGGCCGAGGCCCTGCGCATCATGCAGCGCCGCAAGGCCGCTTCGTGAACGCCGTCCCCGTCTAAAGAGCCTGATCCCACGCGCAAGCGTTCTTGTGCCCTCAGAGAGCCCCCTTACCACCCGTCGACTTCCTCGACCCCCCCTTCAAGCCCCCGCGAGACGGGGAACCGCCCGGCGCCCTTCCCCGGAAGGGACTCATCGCCCTCCCCTCGGCCCACCTTCATGCCGCGTGGATAAGAGGCCTGCGGCGCTTCCGCTCACCCGCTCTCCCCGACCGTCTCCACGGCGAAGATGGGCGGGACGGAGAGGTGGAGGAGGGAGAAACCTTTGCCCAGTAGCCCCTCCGCCTCCCTCCAGGCCTCCTCCAGGGAACCGGCGCACCGGAAGCCCATCCTCTCCACCACCTCGCGGCGCCGTGCCCCCACCACGATGACCCTCTGCAGGTCCCTCAAGGCCAGGCCGCACCAGTACCAGACGTAGAAGGGATGCGCCCCGTGATAGGAATGTTCGTGCCGGTAGGCGTGCACGTATTCCCGGCGGGTGGCGAACTCCTCCTCGAAGCGCGCCTCCATCTCCACCGGATTGCGGGTCTCGGAGAGCACCCGCTCGAAGAACTCCACGTAGGGGAAGTGATGGCGCCGGTGGAAGCCGGGGTGAAACGGCTGCAGGAGTATCACCACCCCTCCCCTGCGCACCGCCGGGCGGCCCAGGTGGAGGTTGAAGACGTACCCGAGAGCGGCGTTGGCGGCCAGGAGGGGGTTGATGCGCGAGAAGACCGCGTAGGGGCTGATGTCCGGGAGGGCCAGGAAAAGGGCGTCGCTCTGCCCTTCCAGGCGCACGTTCTGCTGGCGGTAGAGCTCCTGCAAGGTGAGACGGTGAACCTCACCGGGGTTACCGGCGTGCACGGCCACGGGGGCGTAGGCGCTGCGCAGCGCCGAGGAGACCACGGACTTGGCCGCCCGCGGGAGATACCTCGAGAGACGGAAGGGTAGGGGTACCCGGTCCCGGGAGAGGGAAAGGAACCTCTCCAGCGGTCCCGGCCACACCCGGTTGTTGAGAACCGTCTCCACGCTGAGCAGCCTGGCGTGGCGGGCCAGGTACTCGCCCTGGGAGCGCAGGATGTCGTGAAAACGACTGGAGGGGTCCATCACCGAGCCGCCCTCCACGAGCACGGAGGCGTTGTGGTGGGCGCGGATGGTGCGGTAGGTCCCCAACCCCACCAGGTATGATTTCCAACCCCCGTTCATGCTCGTCCAGTTGACGTTGACGTAAACGGTGAGGTCGGATTCCATTATCTTCCTGTTGACCTCCACGCGGTATCCCTCCGGGGTGCTCCCCAGGTCCACCACCCCCGCGGGGTCCTCCGCGTCGTGGTTGGCGATGCGGGTCGGCCCCATCACCGCCCACACCCTTTCCCCAAGCAGATGTCGCAATTCCCTCTCCGTCCATTTGCGGTGCAGGCCCACGGCGCACACCAGCTCCACGTCCTCCCGCCTCACACCCAGGGAGAAGAGCTCCTCCAGGACGGCTTCCACCGCAGGTCCCCGGGGATCCCGCATGGCCGGAGGCAGGGGAAGGCAGGGGTCGTCGAAGGCGACGGTCACCCGGGAGCCCGGCCCCACCAGCTCCGAAAGCGGTGGCGAGCCCACGGGGTTCCTGAGGGCCTCCCGCACCTTCCCCGCATAGTCGGGGAGAGGGGGAAGAGGCGGCGGCGCCTCGAGCACCCGGGTGCCCTCCGGGAGGTCCACCGCCACCAGGTCATCGCCGTAGAAGACCAGTCTCCTCATCTTCGCACCTCGCTCCTCTTTAGGTTAAAGTCCAATTTATGGTAAATATTACCATAACAACCATCCACCGTCATCCTCTCCCGGGTTTGACCGAGTCGGGAAGACCGTCCCCGCCGTGGACCTCCGGCAACCGCCCCGGCGTCACCACCCGCCGCTCTCCCCTCCCTCCGCCGTACCGCCAACGGACACGGACGGGAAAACATCTCCCCCGCGCCGGCTTACCCGCCGCGCCCTCCGTCCTTCCGCTTTCCCCGTGTCGCACGCCGAGGCCTTCCCTCGGAATCCGGCTTCCCGCGCGCTCCTTCCGTCCCTTCGCCTCCGGGCTCAACCTCAACCCATGGCTCCGGAAGACAGGATACGGTCCGCCTCCGCGGGATCCTTGCCCAGCAACTCCTCGAGGAACCAGCGGTTGTGTTCGCCCAGGGCGGGAGCCGGGCCCCGGGGGCGGACGTCGCTCCCCGCCGCCTTCACGGCCGGGCCGAAGATGGTGATGATTCCCGCCCCGGGCTGCTCCAGGTCCACGAGCATCCCGCGAGCTCGGGTATGGGGGTGTTCCACCACCTGCCCGACGTCCTGGACCGGAGCCCCCGGGACCTCGTACTCCTGCATGAGCCGCCAGACCTCTTCGGTGGTGAGGCCGGAGGACCACCCTTCGATTATCTCCTTAAGCGCGGGCTCGTTGGCGTTGCGGGCCATGAGGTCACGGAAACGTTCGTCATCGGCCAGTTCCGGGCGTCCCATGGCCCGGCAGAGGTTGCGGAAGGGGTGGTCTCCCACGCAGATGATGAGCACGAAGCCGTCTCGAGTGCGGAAGGAGTCGAAGGGCGTCACGTACGGATAGCGGTTTCCGGTCCGCTGGGGAACGTTCCCGGTGACCGTGTAGTCCACGAACTTGGCCTCCAGAAGGTTGATGCCCACATCGTACATGGAGATGTCCAAATACTCCCCCACTCCGGTCCTCTCGCGGGCGAAGAGAGCGGCGCATATCCCGAAGGCGGCGAAGAAAGCGGTGGAGATGTCCACGATGAGGGTTCCCGAGCGGAGTGGCGGTCCGTCCGGGGTCCCCGTGGTGCTCATCAAGCCGCTCATGGCCTGGATGACCGCGTCGTAGGCGGGAAGGTGGGAGAGAGGCCCGTACTGCCCGTAACCGGAGATGGAACACATTACCAGACGGGGGTTTACGCCCTTTAAGGTCTCGTAGTCCAGCCCCAGCTTCTTCATCACCCCCGGCCGGAAGTTCTCCACCAGGACGTCGGATACCGCCACCAGTTCCTTGAACAGGCTCACCCCCTCCGGGTTTTTGAGGTCCAGGGTGATCCCCTTCTTCCCTCGGTTGAGGACGGCGAAGGATGCGGACACCCCATCCTTATACGGCGGAAAAAGGCGCGCCTCGTCTCCCAGTCCCGGCCTCTCGACCTTGATGACCTCCGCACCCATGTCCGCCAGGAAGAAAGTGCAGCCCGGACCGGCCACGGTGGTGGTGAAGTCGATGACCCTTATGCCCTCGAGCATGGAACGCATGGCGCTTCCTCCTTTTTCCTGTCCTGAACCGTAGAACCCAACCCTTCAGGCGGAATCCTCCCTCCCCGTCGCATGGATGGCCGGGACGCCACCGCAGTATGAACCGTGGAAAAGACGCGTCATGGTCCGGCGCCGGCGGCGGGGGCGCCGAGCCCTATCCTCCGACGCACGGAAAGCACCTCATGGCCTCAAACCTCGTGGACCGAGACCTCCCTTGCCGTAGGATCGAGGGGCTCCTTTCACAGTTCCTCCTCCCTCCCTGCGACCACGGCCAGCCGGCACCTGCCGCGGCTTTTTCCGCAAATCGGCCTCGCAATATAGATTTTTCCCCTTCCTTTCCTTGCAAAACACGGGTTTTCCCCACGTCCCCTAAAACCTGCCGCGCGGAGAGCTACGGGAGATTGCCTTAAAACACGGCGTTTCACCGCAGGTCCACTTTGAATCCCCTCTCACGCCGGTTCCCGAGACTTGCCAACACAACGCCTCCGCGCGTCCCCGTGCCGGTGCGGCAAGCCTCATCGGGTTCGCTCTACTTCCGCGACGTAAGCCTCCCTCTCACGGACCCTCGAAAACTTGATTCCCCGGGGAGAAACAGGTTCTTGCGGTTTCCCGCTTTCCGAGAAGCATTTTCCGTATATGGCTCTGACGCCGGCTCGACAGATATTCCTTATTCATAGGATTCTCAGGGACCGTGCAGGCCGCCATCCGCCGCCTCCTCCCGCCATCCAAACGTCCAGACACGCCTGGGTTCTCGTGGTTTATCCTTCTCCCCGCGTCATTAAACACAAAGGAGGTCATCATCGAGAACGCGTTCTCTCTCCGGTTTCATGCATTATAATTATCGCGTTAAGGTTAGACCGTGGAGCATTTATGGAAATCTATGGCAGTTTATATACCAGCGCCCAAATTGCGGCTTTTCTTTCATTCTCCACCGGAGTCATGGCCCGGAAAGGCTCGAAAACGCCTCCGGAGGCGATACGATGATCATGTCCACGGAACGGATAAGGTTGGCCCTCGACCGCCGCCTGAGCATGGCCAACCTCCTCGAGAGGCTGGCGCGGCTTTACGGTCCCTCCATCGCCCTTGCGCTTCCCCGCCCCTTCATGCCCTCCCTGGTCCCGCACACGGAGATCTCCTTCCGGGAGACACTTCACCTCACGGATCTGGCCGCCGAGGCGCTCATTCGTGTCCTGGACCTGCGCAAGGGGGAGCGCGTCCTGGTCCTCTCGCCGGATGCCGGAGAGTCCTTCCTCCTCACCATGTCGCTCATCAAGGCCGGGGGTATAGCCGTACCCCTCCCCCGTCTGCCCGAGAGAGAGTGGTTGGAGGCCATCCTGCGGGAGGGCGGGATCGGCAAGACCCTGGTGGGCGGCGGCTTCTTCGGGGGGGACGAAGCGGGTAATCTGGATCTATTAAGGAGGCGTGAAGGCTTCCGGCTCATGCCCGTCGATCGAGAGGACACGGAACCGGATGAGGTTTCGCTGGAGGAGGCCTGCGCGGAATCCTCCGGCTTCTTCATCCCCTATACCTTGAAGCCCAGCAGTGTGGTCATGCTCTCACCGAGAGCGGGAGTGCAAGGCAGGCCTCTCCTGGTTATGTCCACCAGCCGGGCCCTTCTCCACCCCGCCCGTGCTCTGTGTTTACTCCTCCCCTTCGGAGAGGAAAGGCGCTGTCTCTTCCTTCACCCTCCGGACGGCGCGTCCTGGCTGGCTTCCGCCGTTCTGGCCCTCGGCGCCGGCCTGTGCCTCCATTTCCCGCGCAGTGAAGGGCCTTTCCTCTTTCAAGAAGGGCCGGCGGGCGAGCCGCGCGTCGTCGTCACCGACCCGTCGCAAACGGCGCGATTGGTCGAAGACCGCGGCGCGATGCCGTTCCCGGCGGTGCGCCTGCTCATCTGTACCGGGAAACTGGGTGATATTACCATCAGTAAATTAAGGCCCTCCGCCCCAGGACTCTCCCCGCATGGCCGGAGGACGCTTATCCTGGAATTCGATTCCCTGGACGAGACCGCGCCCCTGGCGACCTTCAGGTTGTCCCTTGCGCTGCGGGAGAACCTGCTCCGCACGCCTTTCCTGCCCCTCCCGCCTCACCGGGTAAGGAGAGAGGAGGAAAGCGCAACGGGCGGGCGGGGCGTGACGGCCATCCGGGGACCCGCGGTCGCCCCGGGGTGGTGGAACGACCTGGAAGCCTCCCTGCGCGCCTGGAGAAAAGGCTGGCTCCATCCCGGGAGCCCGCACTGATACGGCGCCAAGGGGGCTTCTTCGCCGGGATGGAGGCGTATCCCGCCGCTGGCGCTCCAAAGGCACCTCGCCTGCGAAGCCGCAGGCCGTGAGGCCTGAAGACTCCGGGAAAGGCCCTCCCGCTCCCTCGTGGTGCCATTCTCGCCCACCGTGAGGACGGCCGTCCTGAAGGGACACCGGTGCGAGGCGGTTTCGCCTTCGTTCATCGGGATCATCCCTCCTCCACCTCCTCTTGCTGGCGGCCGCAACGCCGGGTCGGAAAAAGGTCCGCCGGCGCGGTCGCCTTGATCCTCCCCCGGGGAGGTGCTGTTTGGAAACGATCCTTAAATCCACCCGGATCCGCTCCCTCTAGTCCTCAAGAGCCCGCAACCCGCGAACCGGAGGCGCCGGGTGGCGCAGGATGCCACGGACATTGAGCCGGAAAACCCCTCGTGCTAATATCCCTTCAGGGTGATGGCTGTCGTTCTCCGCCGCTCGAAGCGCCCTGGGAGGGTCGTGGAACGGCATTCCACGTTTTCCGGAAAGGAGGAGTCATGGCCGCTTCCCGGGGAAGGAGCAGGAAGAGCTTCGACCGCTTCCTCAAGCTCTACCGCTACAAGGACCTCGCCTTCCGCATGACCAACTGGCCGTTAATCCGCCAGCTGGGGAGGCCGGTCATCGACTACCGCAACACCAACCTGACTTACGTGCCCATCCACCAGGAAATGGAACTGCCCGCCGGCACCGCGGCTCCCCTCTCGGTCATCGAGCACTTCATCCGCGAGGCCTCCCACCACGTAATCCTGCGCCGCTGCCCCTGCCGCAGCGAGAACGGCTGCCGGGACTTCGACCCCTACTTCGGCTGCACCTTCCTGGGGCCGGCGGCCCGCGACGTGGACCCCGAGGT
>MU158672.1:0-10192 GCA_015711895.1 Candidatus Solincola tengchongensis
CGAAGGGCCGGAGGGTAACGGTCTCGCTCGCCTCCTCGCACCGTCTCCGAGAAAGAAGGCGAGGGAAAGGAGCGCTCGCTGCGACCGACCCGTCCGGCCCCGGTTGGTCTCCTTATCGGTTGCCGGAGCGGATTCGGGGTTGGGCCGCCGGGCAGTGGCCCTCCTCCGCTGGGGCATCGGGGAGGACCCCCAAAGCCGTGGGGATGTTGTTCGATCCGTTCAGTAGACGCCGAGGCGGGCGAAACCGGGGAGGTTGAAAGGGGCCCGGAATCGGCGGAAATAGAGGGCGGCAAGCCTGGTCATCCTCGACGGGCCCACCAGGTTCATCTGCCATTCCAGCCAGTTCACGTGGGGCCGTATGCGGTACCAGACCCGATTCTTGAAGTTGTACCCTCTCCGGTAGTGACGGTTGAAGCGGTTGAACTCCTCGATGGCCTTGGAGCGGTCATAGACGGCCATGGCCGCCACCTTTCCCGTCACCAAGGCTCCCAGGATCCCGAACCAGAAGAAGGGGTCCATGGCCCCGCTGATGGTGCCGCACAGTATCAGGCCCTGGTGGAAGAGGCGGGGGTTGTCCGGGCTGGCCAGAGGCACCGCGCCCGACACGTAGGTCCAGTTGTCGTGTTCCACTCCTTCGTGGCGGACCATGAAGTCCCGGTACTTTTCCAGGGCCTTGCGTTCGATGTGGCGGTTGGAGAAGAGGAGGTCGAAGTAGTAGTTGTTGCACGAGCTCAGGTAGCCGTATTCCGAGACCACCTCGTCCACCCAGATCCAGGAGAGGTTGCTGAAGCCGATTTCGCCCCGGGAGATCCACCCGTACCAGCGCAGGTAGGGGAGGCCCAACATCTCGTACACGCTTGGGGTCAGCCCGCAGGCGATGATGGTGTTCTCGGGAAGCCTTCCCAGGTCCTCCCGGCGCAGCGGGGAGGAGAAACGGAACTCCACCCCCAGCCTCGTGGCCTCCGCGTAGAGGAGCGTATCCAGGCTTGTGGGCCGGTTCCCCCTCTCCACGGTATACATGTCCAGGACCTCCAGCGGGGGGTGGAAGACGGACTCGTGAAAGTAGAAGGGACAGCGGATGAGGGGGTGGAAGACGGGCGAGAGGTCGATGCCCAGGTATTCGGAGGTGCGTTCCACGTCTATGGAGGTGGTGTGGGTGGAGGGATTGTAGACGCTGTCCCCTCCGTACCCTTCCTCGCGGTCATGGACCACCACGTGGTAGCCGTGGCGGGCCAGGTCGATGGCCGCCACGAGGCCGGACATGCCGGCGCCGTAGATGGTGACGTCATATGCCTCGGACAAGACTCGGCCCCCCTTCCTCATGCCCTCCCGGACGGATGCGCCGGAAATATATTATCACCGGAAGACCGAAGGCGGCGGGATAAGCGCGTTCAGTGATTCCCTCGACTTCCAGCAATGCGTCCCGGCGCCGAAAGGTCTGCGCTCCGCAAGCGGCGGGCGGGAAGCCATGCCCCGGTTATCTTGAGGCCTCCCGCATACGTCCGGGATGGGAAGGCCGGCAGGCCTGCAGTGTGGGCGTCGAAGGCCCGCCGGGGGCCTCTCCTGCCTCCCGGGGGAGAGAAATGGCTTGGTCCAGAGTGGCTACGAGAAGGGTGCCGCGAGTCAGGTTGCGGCGCAGCGGGAATGAGGGCGGGGCGTCAATCAAGACCCGAGCTTATAAGAGGGGGGACGACAACGGCCACGGGAGCCTTCCCGTTTATAATGGGGTCATGGAAGAGAGGTACCGAACCCCCGCACGCAGGGAGCGGGATCCCCTCGCCGAGGAAATGGGAAAATATTCCATATGCTACGCGCTTTCCGAACATTCCTCGGCGGAGGGCAGGGACCGCAGAGGGCGTGACCATTCCGGCATGGAAGTGCAGGGGATAAAGGAGGCCATCTTCGGGGAGTCGCTCCGTGAGGGGGACACGGTGGAGGCGGAGGGGATGCTCAGCGCCTATGCCGTCCTCTACCAGCCCCGCGCCTATTACCCGGCCTACGTGATGGGGGAGATGCGCGCCGCCCTGCGTCGGGGAGAGCCGCCTCCCCCCACCTCCCCCCATTACCTCCCGGTGTGCCGGCTTCCGAGGCTCCCGGATGGCTTGGGGATCGGATTCCTATACCCCTCGGGAAGGAGGGACTTCGACCGTCCCGATTTCCCCGCTCACTTGAGAGACGTGCTCACCCGCGATTTTCCCCGTCTCCCGGTCCTGCTCCCCGAGGGGTTTGATGGGGGCTGGGGGCTGGTCCGATTGCGCGCCAGGGTGTTGCGGCTGGAAAAGGATACCATGAGCCGGCTGGCCGGAATGGGCGAGGATGCCTATACCGCTTACGCCGCCCGCGGCCTGGTCCATTTCCTGGAGCCCCTGGAGGTGGAGAGGGTCGAGACGCTTCCCATGCGCGGCTCGCTCTTCGTAGAGATGTCCCTCCCGCAAGCGTGCTCCTGGGAGCGTGCCTGTGGGGCGCTGGACATGGTCCTGCGGGAGGCGGTGGAGGAGGTCTTTCCTCCCTGCGAACGCGGGGAGAGGGAGGAGGGCACATGTTACCTGCCGCGCGGCGGGCATCACCTGTTCCGCTTCCGCACCCGCCTCTTCGCCATGGTCTATCGCCCGGCCATAGCCGTCTACCGCGCACCGCGGTTCCTGGGCCTCTTCCTGCCCGAGGACCTCGGACAGGAAGACGAGGGGGTGCACGAACTCTTTCGGCATCTCGCGGAGTACGTGGGGGACCGCATGTCCGAGGAGACGGGTGCGGGAGCCGCGTGCCGGGTCGAGGTGGCCTACGACAACCGTCTGCCGTGGGTCCGTCGCCGGGGAGCACTGTCCGGACCGGATTTCCGCCGGCTCGAGTCCCGTTTTCCCTTCCTGGCGCCTACCTTGAAATGGTTGCGGGGCTGACGCCGGGCCGGACACCGCAGGATACCGGATGCGCCGCGGCTCCTCTTTTCGGAAAAAGGCTTCCGCTCGGCGAGGGGCGGGGCGATCCTGGTGGGCGACGTGGCTGAAGGGGATTCGGGGCGGTGCCCGCTCCAGGCTTTGGAGCACGTGCCATAGACCGCGGATTAGGACTGCAGTCGCACACCACGAGAGAAGAGGGTTGGTAATATATACCATAGAGTTCTTTTCCCTCTCCGAGGCATCGGTCATCCTCGTCGTCCTGGCCCTAATGCCCTCCGCGATGCCGGCAAGCCCCGCCGGTTCGGGAGGCATTGTTGAAGGCGCGGCGAAAACCCCGGCCTTGATAGTGGACATGGCCCGCAGGTGTTCATCCTCATATGCATTCCCGCTATCCTGATGCGGGGATTTGAGAGGATAAGCCTTGCATAGGGTACCGGCCGGGGTTGTTCGCCTTCTTGGTGGACGCCCCGGCAGTGGTGGGTATTGTGCATGCATCGCGGAGGTCATGCGCCGAGTGGGGCCATCGCCTGTCCTCATTGCGGGAATCTACCGGAACAGGTTTGAGGGCTGCCTCAAACGAGGTGGTTTGTGGGCGTGTCCCGTCTCAGGGCTCGGGGGCGGCGAGGGACTACGCGGTTTCTCCTTCTTTTGCGGGGTCGGTTCCCTCTTCCTTGCTCCGTCCCTTGATCTCTCTCCCTTCCGGGACCACGATCTCCCCGCCCTCTGGCTGGCCTTCCCTTCCCACCCACAACAGGATGGAGTCCGTGGGACAGACGGCGGCGCAGTCCCCGCAATTGGTGCATCTCTCATAGTCGATCACGGCGAAGCCGTTCTCCACGCGTATGGCGTCCGCCGGGCAGGCCTTCTCGCAGCGGCGGCACCCTATGCAGGCCACCTTGCACACCGAGGTGGCCTTCTTCCCCGTATACCGGCTCCTGCAGCGCACGAAGACCTTGGCGGTCACGGGGACCATCTCTATGAGGTCACGGGGGCATACGTCGGCGCAAAGGCCGCACCCCGTGCACTTGCGCACGTTTACCCGGCGGATGCCCTCCTCGTCGAAGGCGATGGCGCTCACCGGGCAGACCTCGGCGCAGTCCTGGAGCCCCAGGCAGCCGAAGGGGCAAGCCTTGCCCCCTCCCACCAGATGGGCGGCCCGGCATGAGTTGACCCCTTGGTAGAAAGCGCGAAGCGGGGAGAGGGATTTTCCGCCTCGGCAGTGGATGTGGGCCACCAGGGCCACCCCCGCTTCCACCTCCAGGCCCATTATCCTGCCCACGGCCGCGGCCACGTCCGGGCCCCCGGCCCGGCAGACGTTGACCGGGGCCTCGCCGCGGACCACAGCCTCGGCGGCCGCCTCGCAACCGGGGAGGCCACAGGCTCCGCAGTTGGAACCCGGGAGGGCTTCCAGTATCTCCGCCGCCCGGGGATCGCTCTCCACATGGAAACGCCTGGAAGCCACGGCCAGGAGGGCCCCGAGAAGGATCCCGAAACCGGCCAGGCCGATCACCGCCTTCCAGACCAGGGACCACTCCATTTCACATCCCTCACAGGTTGAACATGCCCGCGAAGCCCATGAAGGCCAGGGAGAAGAGGGCGGCGGTGATGAAGGCGATGGGCACTCCGCGGAAGAACTTGGGAACGGGAGCCAGCTCCAGCCTCTCACGCATGGCGGCGAAGAGGATGAGCACCAGGGAGAACCCCACGGCCACGCCGACGGTGTAGACCAGCGCCTCGGGGAAAGCGTAGTGGTAGGCGATGTTCAGCTTGGTGAAGAACCCCGGCTTGACGCTCTCCGTGGCCGCGGCCAGGACCGCGCAGTTGGTGGTTATCAGGGGGAGGTAGATGCCCATGGCCCGGTAGAGGGGAGGGCTGGTCTTCTTGATCACCATCTCCACGAACTGCACCAGGCTGGCGATGATGAGTATGAAGGAGGGGATGTACAGGAACTCCCCCACCCCCAGCGGCTTCAGCACGTAGTTCCAGGCTATCCAGCTCACCGAGGTGGCCATGGTCATGACGAAGATCACCGAGATGCTCATCCCCAGGGAGGTGTCCAGGCTGGTGGAGACCCCGAAAAAGGGGCACAGGGCGATGAAGCGGATGAGCAGGATATTGGCCACCACGGAGGCGCCGAAGAAGAGCAGGAAATACCTCCAGGCCTCGCTCATGGTCCTTCCTCCTCCACTCCGGGTTTCTTGCGTGCTTGGTACCACTGTAGCAGGGCGGAGAGCAGCGCGTAGGTCACGAAGGCGCCCGGGAACATGATGAGGATGGTGGGCACGGCCTTGATGTGCAGGTCGCTGGCGGTCTTGTCGAAGAGCACGATCTTGCCCGTTCCGAAGAGTTCCCGGAACACGCTCATGATGAGCAGCACCGAGGTGTACCCCATCCCGATGCCCAGCCCGTCCATGAGGGCATGGGAGACCCTGGCGCTGGAGGCATATCCCTCCGCCCGGGCCAGGATGATGCAGTTGACCACGATGAGGGGGATCCATACCCCCAGGCGCTCGTAGACGGCGGGGATGGTCTTCAGGGTGAGGTCCACGATGGTCACGAAGGAGGCGATGACCACGATGTATATGGGGATGCGCACCTGGTCGGGTATGAAGTTGCGTATCAGGGAGATGATCACGTTGGAGCAGGTGAGAACGAAGATGACCGCCAGCCCCATGAAGATGCAGTTCTCCACCCGGGTGGAGATGGCCAGCGAGGAACATAGGCCCACCATGAGCACCAGCAGGGGGTTGGTGGTGATGAACCCCTTGGTCAGCTCGCCCCACAACGTCCTCTCCCTCTCCTCCATGGTCAGCCCTCACCCCCCTCCTGAAGCGCTTTCCACATCCGGAGGGCCATGTTCACCCCATTGGTTATGCCCTTGGAGGTGAAGGTGGCCCCCGTCCAGGCATCCACGTCCACCTTGAGGGTGAGGGGTTCGGGACCTTTGCCCCTGAACTTCTCCAGGTACTCCTTGGAGTCCAGGGCCACCGCTCCCAGCCCCGGGGTCTCCTCGTTGGTCACCGCCTTGATGCCCGTGACCCTCCCCTCCACGTCCACACCGACGGCCAGGGTGATGAAGTTGTAGCCCTTGCTCTTGAGCACGAAGGCGTAACCGGCTCGCCGCCCGTCCGCGTCGAGGCCCTCGAAGACGGTAATGAGGTCCGGGAAACGAGGCTGCAGGAGAGCCGTCAGCTCTTCGCTCTCCTGGGGCTGCGCGTCGATGGATGAGAGCACCACATCCGCCGCCTTGGCCCGCCTCTTGGCCTCCTCCAGGGCGATGCGGTCCTTCACCAGGGTGTAGGTCAGGCCCAGCCCCGCCGCCGCCACCGCGCAGACCAGGAAGGGGCGCAGGCCCAGGTTGAGGATGTGGCGCAGCATGGCCCGCCCGCCGCCTTGGCCCGGGGGGCCGTACCGGAGGTGCGGGGCATGATATAGCGGTCGATTATGGGCACCAGCCCGTTCATGAAGAGGATGGCGAACATCACGCCCTCCGGGTTGTTGGACCAGAAACGCAAGAGCCAGGTCACCAGCCCCAGTCCCAGGGCATAGACGACCTTCCCGCGCGGGGCCAGGGGGCTGGTGGTGTAGTCGGTGGCCATGAAGAAGGCCCCCAGGAGCAATCCGCCGGCCAGGGTGTAGAAGAGGGGGTCCCTGCCGGTGAGGGCGGTGAGCACGGCCACCGTCCCCAAGTAGATCACCGGGATCCGCCAGTCGATGACGCGGGTGGCAACCAGGTAGACCCCTCCGAGGATGAGGAGGAGGGCCGATACCTCGCCCAGGCACCCCCAGGGATTGGCCAGGAGCAACGGCTTATAATATGAGGAGGCCTGGATCCCCCGAGGCACCCCGGATGGGCCGACGGGGCTCAGCGACGGGTCGTAGACGATCTTCATGGCCGCCAGGGGAGTGGCCCCGCCGGCCACGTCCACCGCCTTCTCGATGGCCCGGTGCGCCGCGGTGCCTGCGATACCGATGGAAGCCGACTTGACGTATCCCGCCGTCATGTAAGCCGCCCAGGACACGAAGGCCACCGCCCTTCCGACCAGGGCGGGGTTGAAGAGATTGTGGCCCAGGCCGCCGAAGACCTGTTTTCCCAGCACCGTGGCCACCATGCCCGCCACCAGGGCTATCCACCAGGGAACCCGGGGCGGGAGGGTGAGGGCCAGGAGCAGGCCGGTAAGCAGGGCGCTGCAGTCGTCAATGGTCACCGGGAGGCGCCTGGCCTTCTGTACTCCCAGCTCTCCCAGCATGGCCCCGGCGATGGAGGAGGCAATAACGTAGAGGGCGTGTATGCCGTGGATGACCACCGAGTACAGGGTCACCGGGGCAAGGGCCGCGATGACCTGGCACATGATCTTCCGGGTGGTTATGGGGTCTCGGATGTGGGGGGAGGTGGAGACGATGAACCTAGAGGTCTCCATCGCGACCTCCCTGCTCCATCGCCTCTTCCCTTTCCCGGGCCCGCTGCTCCTGTAGTGTCTTCAAGCGGGCCAGCTCCGCCTTGCCCACCTTTATCAATTGAACGATGGGGTTGCGCGTGGGACAGGTGTAGGTACAGCACCCGCACTCTATGCAGTCGTTTATGTTCAACCTCCTCACCTGATCCCACTTTTCGCGGTGGGAGAAGGCCGCCAGGTAGGTAGGGATCAGGTTCATGGGGCAGGCCTCCACGCACCGGCCGCAGCGTATGCACACCGGCTCCCGGGGGACCTCGTATGCCGCCTCCCGGTCCGAGAGGGCCAGGATTCCGGAGGTCCCCTTGACCACCGGGACCTCCAGGGTATACTGGGCCAGCCCCATCATGGGTCCGCCCATGATAACTTTGGCCGGGCTGGCGGAGAAGCCCCCACAGGCCTCCACGGCGGCGGCGAAACTGCTTCCCAGCGGGACCAGGAGGTTGGAGGGTTCCCGTATCACCGATCCGGTCACCGTGACCACCCTCTCCACCAGTGGGAGGCCGGTACGGAAATACTGCGCTATGGCCCTTGCCGTCCCCACGTTGTTCACCACCACCCCCACGTGCATGGGCAGCCCTCCGGAGGGGACCTCCCTTCCCAAGAGGTTGGTGATGAGCACCTTTTCCGCTCCCTGCGGGTAACGGGTCTTGAGGGTGCGGAGTTCTATGGAAGGGTCACGGACCACTTCCGCCAGTTTTTTAACCGCCAGGGGCTTGTTGTCCTCCACGGCGATGATGGCCCGATGCGCTCCCACGGCACTCATGATGATCCTCAACCCCTCCACCACGTCCTCGGGGTGCTCGAGCATCAGGCGGTAGTCGGCGGTTAGGAAGGGCTCGCATTCCGCGCCGTTGAGTATCACCGTGTCGATGGGGAATTCCTTGGGCGGTGCGAGTTTCACGTGGGTGGGGAAGGCCGCTCCTCCCAGGCCCACCATCCCCGCCGCGCGCACCGCGCGTCGGATCTCGTCGGGCTCCATGTCCCGCCATTCCAGCGGGCGCAGGGAGGGGTCGCGCTCGTAAAGGCCGTCGTTCTCAATGGTCACCGCCGGAGATTCGCCTCCCGCCGGATGGGGATGGGGGGCTATGCCGCGTACGGTCCCGGAGACGCTGGAATGCACGGGGGCGGAGACGAAGGCCTCGGAATCCCCGATCAGCGTCCCTACCAGCACCCGGTCTCCTCTTTTTACCCTCGGGGAGCATGGCGCCCCGACGTGCTGGCGGAGGGGGATGGTTACCAGCTCAGGGGCTTCCATACGGACGATGGGTTTGTCGGCGGTGAGGTGTTTGCTCTCCGGAGGGTGGACACCGCCCTTAACCCTCTTTCCCCACCTGGTCCTTATGCCTGCCGTGATTCCCATCGAGTCTCCATGTCCAAGGGAAAGACAGCCAACCTAAGCGGAATAAAACCGTATTGTAATTTATATCTCCGCCTGAGATTGTGTCCAGCTTTTTTTCGAAATTTCCAAAAAATTTTTTAAAGGTCCCGAAATCTAGGAAGAGTCCTGCGACCCTAACCCCTTTTATGGCGGAGGGTCGAGTGGACGGAGGCGCAAGGCATTGGATTTCGGATTCCCGGATGGGAGCGGTTCCCGCCTAACGCTCAAAGGGAGCTGGGGCTTCGGGCCTTGCGGGGTGATTCTCCCCATGCCCTCATGGACTCTTGTCCCCCCTCCTTCGGGTGGGTTGGAGCGCGCCCGGATCCCGTCCCCTGGACTGTCCTTGCATTCCTTTCCCGGAGACCGCTCGGGCATCCCGACCCGTCGGTTCGTCTCCGACGCGCTCCGGCTCCGCCTTCCGTGATGAAGTTCCCTGGGGTTGGGTCCGCCCGCGACCGGCCGTATACTGTTCGTATGGAATGCAGGGCTCTGGTCACCGGCCGCGAAGGAGAGACTGTCCGGGTGCGGGTATCCGGGAGTGACTGCGCCGAGTGCGGGGGATGCGGCATATTTTCCCGGCGCGGCGGGGAGGACGTGGAGTTCACGGTCCTCGAGCACGGGGCGGCACGGGAGGGAGATGTGGTGTTGTTGGAGATACCCGGGCGCGCCGTGCTCGCCTCTTTCTTTATAGCCTTCGGGCTGCCCCTTTTGGCCATGGCCGCCACATATCTCGTCCTCAGCCTCATCCTCCTCGCTCTGGCCGGGGTTGTCCACCAGGGCGCGGCAGTGGCCGCCGCCGTGGTCACCGGAGGGCTTTCCTTCTGGTGGAGCGCGAGGCTGGTGGGAAGGAAGTCGATGCGTCCACGGGTCGTCGCAGTGCTCGGAAAGGGAGTGGACGGTGCGGGAGGGGACACGGGGGATAATCAAAAAGACCCGCGCCCAGTGGGAATACCGGAGGCGCTGCGAGGCCCGCGCTCCGGGTAGGGCCCCGGTAGCCTATTGGGTTGCCTCCTCCAGCTCGGCGAGGAACATCTCCACCGCCTCGCGGTCTCCGGGATAGGAGCTGATGGTCAACCGGACTCCTGCGGGTTCTTCTCCCTCCCGCAAGGTGAGCATGCCGTCGATCTTCCCCCTCAAGCGGGCACCACAGGTCCGCGCTCCCTCCGGACCCACGTTGGGAAGGAGCACCACCAGGCGGTTCTCGACCCTGGCCACCTCGTCCACGGCGCGGGTGTCGGGCTTGAGCACGTTGACCGCCACGTCCCGTAGTATCCTTCTTTCCCTGCTCCTCATCCGGGATATGAGGGCGGGATCGAAGGAGAAGATCACCAGCGAGAAGGGCTTGCCGTACCTCTCGTGCTCCAGGACGCGCCGCTCGATCTCCCTGCGGAGGAACCGGGCGTTGCCCACCTGGGTCTCGTCGTCCACCAGGTCCTGTTCCTCCATCTTCACGAAGAAGT
>MU158672.1:10218-13415 GCA_015711895.1 Candidatus Solincola tengchongensis
GACAGCCTCCCCTCGACCACGACTCCACCCCCAATCAGCCGGGCCGGCACATGGGCCTGGAACTCCCCCCTCCACGCCAGGCGGGAGACGGCGTAAATGGCTAGGCTGACGAGGAAGGAGAGGGCGGCGCCGCGCTTACCACCATAGAGGCTGGCCACCACGACGGCCAGCATCAGGCAATGGCCCAAGATCTCCACGGCGTCCGTCTTCTGCACCGCCATCCCCACGGCCATGGCCGCCACGGCCAGGCCCATCACCAGGAGCACCATGCGCTCGAATTTGGCGTACCTCATCTTCCGTCCTTTCTCCCCAAGATCACAGGCCCTGGTGGTAGGGACACGAGACCGTTCCGGTGAGGGGGTCGTATATGTATTCCTGCCCGGACTTCGGGCAGCGGAAATCGGAATCCTCCTCCAGATATACGGGTATCAGGTCCTGGAGGGAGGGTGGCCAGGCATTGTTCTCGGCTTCGTAAACGATGATGGCCTCCCTTATGCTCTTGAGGTTGGCACGGCAGACTGTCTCCTTGGTGCGGTCCAGGGAGAAGGAATAGGAGACGAAGGCGATACCCAGGAGTATGCCGATGATCAGAAGGACCATCATCATCTCCACGACGGTGAAACCATCTTCTTCGCCGGGGCGCCGGTTTCTCATCGTTCACCATCCCGCGCTCAACATAATTCTCGGTGGGGGTGAGGTAATCCTTGAACGGCTCCGGGATTGCCATCCTTCGTTTTCCCTTCGATCGGGCAGCCTCCGGTGAAACCTGGGCCGCCTCCGGTTAACGGGGGGCGAGGCCCCGGGGAACCCCTTTGCCGCCTGGCTGGCCGCTTGCCTCTTTTCAGTTTGGGGAAACTATTGAGGAAAACGACATGCTCTCGAGGAGTTTGATGACCGAGCGGTCGGCGAGGGGTCCGAAAGAACCTGCTTTGGCCGCGCGGGGCCGGCGGACATGATTTCCGTCTCGTGGGGGAATAATTCGGAGAGAGGGCTTGCAGCCCCTTCGGATGTCCTTCGTTGTCGGGAAAAAGGAAGAGTGCGGGAGTTCTCCATTTAGTGGAAAATGTTTGGGGGAGGAGGCTGCGAGTCCCGAATGGAATCGAATGAAGGGGATCCGGGAGGCCGGAGTCCGGCTATGGAAACGCCGCGAAGAGAAGGCGTGGATGGCGGGTGGATCGGCAGTGGCGTCCGGTCGGCGGACGGTCCGGACTCTCCGAAGGGAGGGTATGCTGCGGCGAGCAGGGGGAACTGGAAGGATATGCCATACAACACGTTGTCCCGGGAGGATGCGGGAATGGGTCCCGCATGGAGGCCGAAGAGCCCGACGGCAGGCGTCCTCTTCCTCGAAGAGGGAATCGTGTTCCCGGTGGGAGGGACCATGATCCTCGTCGCTTCATATCTCTATCCCTACATGCGGGAATGGTTGGAACGCATATCCCCGGGATGCCTTTTTCATCGCCTTACCGGGCTCCCCTGCCTGCTGTGCGGGATGACGCGCAGCTTCGCCGCCACCTCCCATGGAAGGCTGGCGGAGGCCTTCCGTTGCCACTTTCTGGGACCGCCCCTGTATTTCCTGGTCCTCGGGGTTACACTGGGGTCTTTGCTGGAACGGGCGCTGGGACGGCGCGTTCTGCCCAGGCCGGACGAGGAGGCCAGGAGACGTTTGGCAAGGGCGGGGCTGGCCCTCCTGGTGGCGGCCTGGGCGGCGAGGCTTGTGATCTTCGGCGTGAACGTGTGAGCGGCCTGTGGGCCGGGAGGAGGAAGGAGGTAAGCATGGAAGGGACTCCTTATGCGGCGCAACCCGGAAACCCCCTCGAGTACCAGGTGGGAGCCCGGGTGAGCACGGATTTCATCACCGATCCCGGGACCGCCGTCCTTCTCTCCGTCGTCACCTGCGGCATCTACGGCCTGTACATCGCCTACAAGCTGGTGCAGAGGAGGGACGAGCACTTCCGGCGCATGGCCGGGGTGGCGGATGCCGCGGTGGCCGCCCTGAGAGCGAAGGCCCAGGCGCAGGGAAGGGAGGAACTAATCGCGCCGGAGCTCTCCCAGCTGGAGCAGGTACGCATGCAGATGGCCACCATGGCCACGGAACGCGGGGCCGCCATCTGGCTTCTCATCTGCATGTTCACGGGCATAGGCTACCTGATACTCTACTACCTGCTCATGCAGGATTACGTGCAGCATGACGTTCTGGAGGCTCAGTTCTTCACCCTGATGAGCGGGGCGCTGGCCAAGCTGGGGCTGGCCACAGAGGCCGGACAGGCGGCGCCCTCCGTGCCCCAGAGGGATTTCGCCACCTTCCTCATCCTCACTCTCGTCACCTGTGGCATCTACGGCCTTTACTGGATGTACGTGATGATCAAGGATTTCAACGACCACTTCATGGCCCAGGTTCCCTGGGAGGATTTCCTGGTACAGGCCCTGCGTTGAGCGTCGGTCCCTGATCCCTCAAGCCGGGAGCCACAGGGAGAGGGCCACAACCGCCGCCACCGCCGAGAGGGCGAGTAGGTCGGAGCGGCGGAAGCGCATCGCCCGGTAACGGGTGCGGTCGGCCTCCCCCCTGTATCCGCGTGCCGCCAGAGCGGCGCCCAGTTCCTCCGCGTCTCTGAAGCAGGCGGAAAAGAGGGGAACCAGTAGGGGAACGAAGTTCAGCATCCTCCTCACGGGATTGCGGCTGGAGAAGTCGGCCCCCCGCGCCTCCTGGGCCAGGGCAATGTCGCCGGCGCGCCCTAGGAGGAGGGGGAGGAAGCGGAAGGCGGCGGTGAGGATCATGGCCATGTCGCGGACCGGAAGGCCCAGCACCCGCAGTGGGGCGGCCAGGGACTCCAGGCCGGAGAGCATCTCCACCGGTCCGGTGGTCATGGTGAGAACGCTCAGGAGCAGGACGGCCAGGGCCAGCCTCAGGGAGTAGAGCGCGCCGTTCTCCAGGCCGGTGTTGGTGATGACCAGGGGTCCCCATCTCCATATCTCCCTGCCGGGAGAGAACAGGAGCTGGGCGATTCCGGTGATCAGGAGGAGCAAGGCCACCGAGCGCAGCGAGGAGAGGGTCTGTCCTGGGGGGAGCTTGGCCAGGTAGATCGCGGTCAGGGAGAAGACGAGGAGGAGGACCACCCCTCCCGGCCGGCGGACCAGGAAGGCGCCTACCAGAAGGGCCAAGGTACAGGCCAGCTTGGTCCTGGGGTCGAGACGGTGCA
>MU158672.1:13425-16111 GCA_015711895.1 Candidatus Solincola tengchongensis
GGGTAGGGGGTAATACTGCCCGATGCGAATGCGGCGCAGACCCTTCAACCCGCACACCCCCTCATGAGGATGTCCACCTTCTCCGCCGCTTCCCTTGCGTCGTCGGCGTAGGGAGGGAGGGAGGGGTACCTTGCCCGCAGGCGGTGGAGGAGTTCCACCCGCGGCGGGGGTTCCAGGCCGGCGCGGAGAAGCCCTTCCCGGTCCCCCAGGACCTTCTTCTTCTCACCTTCCAGGAGGAGTCGCCCCTCGAAGAGCACAGCGGCGCGATCCGCCAGGAGATCCACCTCCTCCCATTCGTGGGTGACGAAGAGGATGCCCGTGCCATTGCCGCGCAGGTCCCTAAGGAGGGAGGCAAGCTTTTCCCGGCCCTCCCCGTCCAGACCGGAGAAGGGCTCGTCGAGGAGGAGGAACCGGGGTTCCCGAACCAGCACCCCGGCAAGGGCCACGCGGCGCATCTCGCCCCGGCTGAGAGCGAATGGCGAGAGCGGAGAGTATAGAGAGGGCTCCATCCCCACGGACCTCAGGCTTTCCGCCGTCTTCTCCCTGACCTCGCGGGGGGAGAGGGCGGCACGGCGCAGCCCGAAAGCCACGTCCGCTTCCACCGTGTCCGCGAAGAGCTGGTCTTCCGGGGATTGGAGGAGCAATCCGACCCGTTCCCTCAGCGGCGCATGGGCGGTCTGTGTCCCGCCGCAGGGCTTCCCGTCGAGGAGGAGAGTGCCCCTCTGGGGAGGGAGCAGCCCTGCCGCCACCAGGAGGAGGGTGGATTTGCCGCAACCGCTGGGCCCCAGAAGGGAGAGTATCTCGCCCTCCCGGATCTCCAGGTCCACTCCGCGGAGCACCTCCCTGGCGATGGGGGTGCCGGGATGGTAGGTGAAATGGACGTCCCTCAAAGCGAGACCCATAATCCCTCCAGTATCTCGTCCACGTTGCGAGGGTATTCGGGGAGCCCCCATCCCTTCCTGCGCAATTCTCGGGACAGGGCCAGGACTTCCGGTTCCCGGGCCGTGATGCGGGACAGGAGTTCGGGCCGGGAGAGGAAGAGAGCGGGCGGTCCGTCGAAGGTCACCCTTCCGCCTTCCAGGAGCAGCAGGCGGTCGGCGAGCAGGAATTCCTCCGGCCGGTGGGTGACGTGCAGGAGGGTGACCTTGTGCTCCTCCCGCCACCTCCGGAGGAGGTCCAGGAACTCCGCCCGGCCCGCGGGGTCCAGCATGGAGGTGGACTCGTCGGAGATGACGATGCGGGGGCGCATGGCCAGCACTCCGGCCAGGGCCACTCTCTTCTTCTCCCCCATGGAGAGCAGATGCGGCTGGCGGTCGCGGAGGTGGAGGATGCCGGCAAGAAGCAGGGCTTCCTCCACTCGCCGGGCCGCCTCTTCACGGGGAAGCCCCAGGTTCTCGGGCCCGAAGGCCACGTCCTCCTCCACCGTGGAGCCCACTATCTGGTGGTCGGGATCCTGAAGGATCATGCCCACCCGGCGGCGTATCTCCGCCAGATCGCCGGGGACTGAGGTGTCCAGCCCGAAGACGAGCACCCTTCCTCGCCCGGGCAGCAGGAGCCCGTTCACCAGGCGGCAGAGAGTGGATTTACCGGAGCCGTTGAGCCCGGTGAGGGCCACGAACTCACCTTCGTCCACCCGCAGGTCGACGTCGACCAGGGCTGGCCGGTCCTCCCTCCCGGGGAAGCATATGGTAACTCCTTCCAGGAGGATGGCCGACTCCTTCCCACCTCCTGGTCCCGTCCCGTTTTCATCCGGGGTCCGTTCATCACGGAGGGCATCCGGGATGGCGGTTCGGCCTCCATACGGGGCCTCTCCGCCACGTGCCCTGCTCCCGCGGTGGGGTGGGGAGAGGGCGTGGGGCGAGAACTGGGGAGGAAGGGATAAGAGCAGCCTGCGGGCCAGGACGCCGATCAGGAAGCCGGTGGGCAGGGCCAGGAGGAGGAGGAAGGGGAGGTAATGCACGAGCCCCGGAAAGCCAACCAGCCACACGGCCACCCCAAGCTGGGCGGCGTTGTGGGAGACGGCGCCGGCGACGCTCAATCCGGTGAGGGTTACGGCTGGGGGCCTGGCAGCGTATATGGCCATCATCACCAGGGTGGCCGTGGTCCCGGCGGCCAGGCTTATGGTCAGGCCCACGAAGCTTCCGCGCAGAAGCCCGCCCAGGAGGCAGCGCAGGATGTTGACGACCAATGCCTCCCAGGGCCCCAGGATGAAGAGGGCTATCAGCGTGGCCAGGTTGGCCAGACCCAGCTTGGCTCCCGGCAAGGGAAGGACGGGAGGGAGCATCCCTTCCAATATCTGGAGCACAAGGCCCAGGGCCACGAGGAGTCCCAAGCGGCTGACCAGATAGGCCCGCCGGTCGGAGGACGGTATTCTGGGGAGGGGCCTCGGATCAGCGGTTGACGACATCGGGGCTCCCTTCGCCGCTCACCACCTCTACGACCACCCGGTTGGGAAGGCAGACTATGCTCTCCCCGGGGCGGGATATCCACCCCGTGCGCACGCAGAGCTTGTCCGGGCAGGCGGAGTCCACCATCCGGACCCTTCCGCCCTCGATCTCCAGGAAGCTCTTCCCCTGGTACCCGTCCACGGACAAAGAGCGGTGTCCCTGCGGAAGGTCCAACTCCGCCACCTGCCGGCCGTCGGCCAGGATGCGCACCTTGAGGCTTGACCCTCCCGCTCGGCTGA
>MU158672.1:16121-16876 GCA_015711895.1 Candidatus Solincola tengchongensis
GCGAGGCGGCCGACCGCCCGGATCGTATGGTGCCGTTCAACGTTCCGTCCTCCTAGTCATCCCACCGGCGTATGCTCATCCTCCATTCTACAACCGGGGACGCGGCTTCCGGTTGTTATGCCCCAGGGCCGCGCATATAATCTTTCCTATGGACGTCAAGGAAGCCAACCTGGTCTTTCACGACGAGACCAGCCGGGAATACGACCGCAAGTGGGCCATCCGCTTCGACGACGACATGGCCCGCTTCGTGCTCTCCAAGTTCGAACTGGGCCTGGGAGGGCCCTTCCCCCGCGGCGTAAAGGTGATGGAGATCGGTTGCGGCACGGGGTACGCCATGCTCAACCTGGGGCTGGCCGGGGTCCTCGACGAGGCCTGGGGATGCGACATATCCCGGGGGATGCTGGACGTCTGCCGCGAGAACGCGGAGCGCCTGGGTATCAAGGTCCACCTCCAGCAGGCGGACGCGGAGAAGCTTCCCTACGAGGATGAGTCCTTCGATCTGGTCATCGGGCATGCCGTGCTCCATCACCTCCCCGACCTCAGGGCTTCCCTGCGGGAGGTGCACCGCGTCCTCAGGCCGGGAGGCAAATGCGTGGTGGCCGGGGAACCCACGGTGGCCGGCCATCGGCTGGCCCGGGTGGCCAAGGACCTGGCCTCGTTCGGGATAAGGTGGTATGCAAGGCTGGGCGGCCGGCTGGGGAAGAGGAGGGTGGAGCTTCGCCGTTATGACGCGGAGGGGTCCCCGGAGAACCACG
>JACVJH010000454.1 GCA_015711895.1 Candidatus Solincola tengchongensis
GGTCACCACCCTCCCCGTGCGGGCCACCGATTCCAGGACGCCCTCCCGGTCCAACGGCTTCACCGTGTGCAGGTTGAGGACCTCGGCCTCTATACCCTCATCGGCCAGGAGCTCCGCCGCCTGCAGGGCCTTGTGCAGCAAGTACCCGCAGGCGATGATGGTGACGTCCCTCCCCGGGCGCATGAGCAGGCATTTCCCGAATCGGAAGCGGTAGTCCTCGCTGAAGAGCACCGGTGCCTTGGGCCGCCCCAGGCGCACGTAGGCCGGGCCGTCCAGGTAGGCCACGGCCTTCACCGCCTCCCTCGCCTCGTAATAGTCGGCGGGCACCACCACCTTCATGCGCGGCACCGCCCGCATGAGGGCGATGTCCTCCAGGGCCTGGTGTGAGGAGCCGTCCTCCCCCACGGTGATGCCCCCGTGGCTGGCGCATATCTTGACGTTGAGGTCGGAATAGGCGATGGTGTTGCGCACCTGGTCGTACGCCCTTCCTGTGGCGAAGATGGCGAAGGTCGAGGCGAAGACTATCTTCCCCGTGGCCGCCAGCCCGGCCGCGGTGGCCATGAGGTTCTGCTCCGCCACTCCGCAGTCCACGAAACGGTCCGGGAAACGCAGCTTGAACCTCTCCGTCTGGGTGGACTTGGCCAGGTCGGCGTCGAGGACCACGATGCGCGGGTCCTTCTCGCCAAGCTCCAGCAGGGCATCGGCGTACCCGTCCCGGGTATAGCGCAGCTCCCACTCAGTCATATCTCTTCTTCCAGCTCCCTCAGGGCCCTCTCCATCTCCTCCCGGGTCGGTGCCTTGCCGTGGAAGTCCACGTTGTTCTCCATGAAGGAGACCCCTTTGCCCTTTATGGTGTGGGCGATGATCATGCTGGGGCCAAGGGATCCGTCCGCCCGGTCCAGGGCGGCGCAGACCTCCAGGACGTCGTGCCCGTCGACCTCCTGCACTTCCCAGCCGAAGGACCGCCACTTGGCGGGCAGGTCCCCCAGGTCCACCACCTCGCAGCAGCGCCCGTCGATCTGCAAACCGTTGTTGTCCAGGATGGCCGTGAGGTTGTCCAGCCGCTGGTGCGCGGCGAGCATGGCCGCCTCCCAGATCCCTCCCTCCTGGCTCTCCCCGTCCCCGATTAGGGCATATACCCGGCAGGGAAGCCCGTCCATGCGCAACCCCAGGGCCATGCCGCAGGCGGCGGAGAGGCCCTGTCCCAGAGACCCGGTGGAGATCTCCACCCCGGGGGTGCGCAGCCGGTCCGGGTGGCCCTGGAGCATGGAACCCAGACGGCGGAGCCGCCACAATTCCTCCCGGTCGAAGTACCCGCTCCGGGCCAGGACGGCGTACAGGGCGGGCGCCGCGTGCCCCTTGGAGAGCACGAAGCGGTCGCGGAGGCGCCATTCCGGTTCCTCCGGGCGGTGCCTCATCTTGTAGAAATATAGGCAGGCCATGATCTCCACGCAGGAGAGGGAGCCTCCGGGGTGCCCACTCCCGGCAAGGCCGATCATGCGCACGATGTCCTTCCGCAGTTCTCTGGAAATAGTTTCCAGCTTATTCCTGAGCTCGTCTGCCTCCGTCCCTTCCAAGACCATCCCTTCCGTCTCCGGGCGCACGGCACTCATATCTTCACGCCTTTCTGGCTCGCCGGCCGGCCTCATTCCAGGCGCAGCTGCTTCCCCCTCCGCGCCAGAAATTCCTCCAGCCTTTCGATGGAGTAGTTTATCACGCTGCTCGGAGCCATGTCAGTTTCGCGTAATATTTCTATCGCCTCTCCGAATTCTCCTGCAAAGGAGGCCACGTGGGCATCGCTCCCCACCGCCACCAGGCCCTTCCTCTCCGCCAGAAGACGGACCATGCGGCGGCAGTTCTCCTCGCTCCCGCTACGGGTGTAGGTGAAGGAACTGTTGTTCACCTCCAGAGCCTTCCCCTCCCGCACCGCCGCCTCCACCACCGCCTCCATGTCCACCGGGAAAGCGGGGTTGTCGGGATGCACTATGCTGTCCACAAGCGGATGGCGGACGGCGGAGAGCAGGGCGGCGGTGTTCTCCTCCACGCTCTCCCCCTGGTATCCGGTGTAGGGATGCAGCCCGGCATGGACCACATCAAGGGCGGCCAGGACCTTGTCCGGGAGGTCCAGGGTACCCTCCGTGTCCAGGATGTTGGCCTCCACGGAGCGTAGGATAACCACCCCGTGGAGCCGGCGGGGGGTCAGCTTGGGGTTCCAGAAATGGTGAAGACCACCTCAACCGGGAACCGCCGGGCCGTGATCGGTGACGGCGATGGCCTCCAGCCCCTTTTCCGCCGCCCAGCGGGCGCATTCCTCCACCGTGGAGTAGGCGTGCCCGCTGGACACCGTGTGCACGTGGAGGTCCACCTTTATCCGGTAATCTCCCCTTTCCACCTGATCCTCCTCCGGATGTCGCCGCTCGCGCCGGACACCCGACCAAAAAGTCGAGCAAGCCGGCGCGTGAGAACAGCACGTCAAGCCAAGACCTTTCTTCCGATCCCGCTCCCTCCGCAGCGGAACATTACGCGTGACCTACGCGGAAGGCCCTCATTATCCGGTAGCCTTTCCCATCACCCGCTCTCCCCCATCCCTCTGCTTCCCGCTTTATCCGCCCGCCGGAGAGGCGCTTCCCGCTCGACCATGCCTCCGCCGGAGACTCCCCTTCTGGGCCCGTTTTCCAGACGAAGGGAACGCTTCCTCCGGCGTCGAAACCGCCCTCTGGCATTCGTTGTCCTTTGAGGCTACCGGGGGAAAGGGAGGGCATCCCTCAGCTGGAGGAGCCGGCGGCCTTCCAGCGCAGGTAGGCGTCGATGAACTCGTCCAACTCCCCGTCCAGCACGGCATCCACGTTGCCCGTCTCCATGCCCGTCCGGTGGTCCTTCACCAGCCGGTAGGGGTGCAGGACGTAGGAGCGTATCTGGCTGCCGAAACCGATGTCCTTCCTCTCCCCTCGCAGCTTCTCGATCTCCTTCTCCCTCTCCCGGCGGGCGGGCTCGAAGAGGCGGGCCTCCAGGATACGCATGGCCGTGGCACGGTTCTGGATCTGTGACCTCTCGTTCTGGCAGGAGACCGCTATACCCGTAGGGAGGTGGGTGATGCGCACCGCCGAGTCGGTGACGTTGACGTGCTGGCCTCCCGCACCGCTTGAGCGGTAGGTCTCCACGCGCAGATCCTTAGGGTCGATCTCCACCCGCTCCTCCTCGGCCAGCATGGGGATAACGTCCAGGGAGGCGAAGGAGGTGTGCCGCCGGCGGGAGGCGTCGAAGGGAGAGATACGCACCAGGCGGTGGACACCCTTCTCCGACAGCATCAGCCCGTAGGCGTTGCGGCCGTGCACGGTGAAGGTGGCGCTCTTGATGCCTCCGCCTTCACCGGGCTGCACGTCGTTGAGGTCCACCTTGAAACCCCGGTTCTCCGCCCAACGGAGGTACATGCGCAGGAGCATCTCCGCCCAGTCCTGCGACTCCAAGCCGCCCGCCCCGGGATGGATGCTCACAATGGCGTCGTGGGAGTCGAACTCCCCCGCCAGCAGGCTCTCCTCCTCCAGGCGGTCGATCTCCCGCCTGAGGCGCTGCATCCCCCGCTCCACCTCTTCGGCCAGGCCGGCGTCCTCCTCCTCCCTGGCCAGCAGGGCCAGCTCCTCCAGGTCACCGGCCTCCGACCACAGCCTCTCCCAAAGCTCCACCACGTCCTTCAGGGCGGAAAGCTCGGCCAGGAGGCGGCGGGCCTTTTCCTGGTCCTCCCAGAGGTCGGGGCGGGTCACCTCCTTCTCCAGGGCCGCGAGGCGCGCCTTCTTGCCCTCGATGTCAAAGATACTCCTTTATCTTCTCCAGCCTCTCTCCAACCTCTCCCATATCTCCCTCCGGTCTCCAACCTCGGGCTCGTTACCACTGAACGGCGGAATGAAGGATACCACAGAACGGTGACCTTCCGGCCTCAACGGGCGAAATCACATAAGTCGTAGGGGATTTCCGGACGATCTCCCGTCCGCTCCGCGCCCCCCAAAGGACACGTCAAACGCCATCAACAGACCCGGTGAGAGGCGAGAATCTCCAGCCTTCTCTCGCCGGACCCTCCTCTCGCTCCCCGGCCCGAACGCTCCCCGAGCCCGCCGGACGGGCGAGAAACGGCGGCCTCCCCGTAGGCTGAAAAAGCGAAACCCCCCGTTGCACGGCGCGAAGGGGTCCTCTCAGGCGCTCTTACCGCAACAGTGCTTGTACTTCTTCCCGCTACCGCAGGGACAGGGGGCGTTCCTCCCCACCTTCTGGGAGCGCGCGGGCTCGGCCCTCTTCCCCCGCTCTCCGCCCTCCCCCTCCACCACGCGCAGGGAAGGCCTCTCCTCCACCCTGGCCAGGCGCACATGGAACATGTAGCGGAGGAACTCTTCCTGGATGTTGAAGATGAGCTCCTGGAAGGTGCGGAAGGCCTCGTTCTGGTATTCCACCAGGGGGTCGCGGCCGGCGAAGGAGCGCAGGCCCACGCTGTCCCGGAGGTGGTCCATGTCGTAGAGGTGGTCCCGCCAGCGGTTGTCGATGACCCGCAGCATGACCAGGCGTTCCAGCTCCCGGATGTCCTGGCCCTGCTCGGCGAACTCCCTCTCCCGCCGCTCGTAGACCTCCAGGGCGTCCTCCACCAGGGCGTCGCGCAGGGCCTCCGGGGTGACGCTGTCCAGGTCTATCTGGGAGGGCTCGAAGGTCACGGGGTAAACGCTCCTCAGATAGCGGAAGAGGCCCTCCAGGTCCCAATCCTCGGGATGGGCCTCGGCGTCGACGTGACCGGCCACGGCGGAGCCGATCACCTCCTCTATCATCTCTCGCACGCGGGAATGGATGTCCTCCCCCTCCAGGATGCGCCTCCGCTCCCCGTAGATCACCTCCCGCTGGGTGTTCATGACGTCGTCGTACTTGAGGAGGTTCTTGCGCATCTCGAAGTGGTTGGCCTCCACGTTCTTCTGCGCCGTCTCTATGGCCCGGGTGACCATCCTGTTCTCGATGGGCAGGTCGTCGGGGAGGCGCAGGCGGTCCATGAGGGAGGCCACGGTGTGAGAGGCGAAAACGCGCATGAGGTCGTCCTCCAGGGAGAGGTAGAAGCGGGAGACGCCGGGGTCACCCTGGCGGCCGGAACGGCCCCGGAGCTGGTTGTCGATGCGCCGCGCCTCGTGCCTCTCCGTGCCCAGGACATAGAGCCCGCCGAGCTCGATGACCTTCCTCTTCTCCTCCTCGCAGCGCGCCGTGACCTCGGCCAGCTTGCGCTCCCACTCCTCCCAGGGGATGCCTTCCTCCTCCAGCGTCCTCCTCCAGGCCTCCTCGTCCATCTCCACCCGGCCCAGGAGCTCCTTCTGGGCCAGCATACGCGGGTTGCCGCCCAGCATGATGTCCGTTCCCCGGCCGGCCATGTTGGTGGCGATGGTCACCGTCTTCAGGCGGCCGGCCTGGGCAACGATTTCCGCCTCCCGGGCGTGGTGTTTGGCGTTCAGCACCTGGTGGGGGATGCCCCGCTTGCGGAGCATGGCCGAGAGGCGCTCCGACTTCTCGATGGAGATGGTCCCCACCAGGACCGGCTGGCCGCGCTCGTAGCAGGAGGCTATGTCCTCCACCACAGCCCGGAACTTGGCCTCCTCCGTCTTATAGATGACGTCGTTCTTGTCCTCCCGGATCATGGGGAGGTTGGTGGGGATGACCACCACCTCAAGGCCGTAGATCTCCTCGAACTCCGCCGCCTCGGTGGCCGCCGTGCCGGTCATGCCCGCCAGCTGCTCGTACGTGCGGAAGTAGTTCTGCAGGGTGATGGTGGCCAAGGTCTGGTTCTCCTGCCTCACGCGCAGCCCCTCCTTGGCCTCGATGGCCTGGTGCAGGCCGTCGCTCCAGCGTCTCCCGGGCATGAGCCTCCCGGTGAACTCGTCCACGATGACCACCTGACCGTCGGTGACCACGTAATCCACGTCGCGGCGGTAGAGCTCCTTGGCCTTCAGGGCGTTGTGCAGGTGGTGCACCAGGGGGGTGTTGAGGTGGTCGTAGAGGTTGTCCACCCCCAGCATGGCCTCCACCTTGCGTATCCCCTCCTCGGTGACGGAGACGGTGCGCGTCTTCTCCTCCACCTCGTAGTCCACCCCCGGCTTGAGGCGGGGAGCGATGGAGGCGAACTGCCGGTAGAGGCGCGCCGACTCCTCGGCCGCCCCGGAGATGATCAGGGGGGTACGGGCCTCGTCGATGAGGATGGAGTCCACCTCGTCCACGATGGCGTAATGGTGCCCGCGCTGTACCATCCCCGCCAGGGAGACCTCCAGGTTGTCCCGCAGGTAGTCGAACCCGAACTCGTTGTTGGTCCCGTAGGTCACGTCGGCGGCATAGGCCCTGCGCCGCTGCTCCTTGGGCATCTGGGCCTGGATGAGCCCCACGGAGAGGCCCAGGAAGCGGTAGATGGCCCCCATCCACTCGCTGTCCCGGCGGGCCAGGTAGTCGTTGACCGTGACCACGTGCACGCCCTTCCCCTCCAGAGCGTTGAGGTAAACGGGCAGGGTGGCCACCAGGGTCTTGCCCTCGCCGGTCTTCATCTCCGCGATCTTCCCCTGGTGGAGGACGATCCCGCCCATGATCTGGACGTCGAAATGGCGCTGGCCCAGGGTGCGCACCGCCGCCTCCCGCACCACGGCGAAGGCCTCGGGGAGCAGGTCGTCCAGGGACTCACCCCGCTCCAGGCGGGACTTGAACTCGCCCGTCTTGGCCCGCAGCTCCTCGTCGCTCAGGCGCTGCACCTCGGGTTCCAGCGCGTTCACCAGCCGGACGGTCTCCTCCAGCTGCTCCAGCCTCTTGCGCTCCCCCATGCGCAGCACCTTGCCCAGCGCCTTGAGCATCCTCCGTTCCTCCTCCCGGGCTCCACGGCATCTTACGGCGCATCTTCACAAGGGTAAGGGCCCATGTATCCGGCGGATATATCCTTCCTACAGGCCCCGCCACTCTCTCCTCAACTATTCTACACTCGATGGGCGTGTCGGGTTCTCATCCCGTCCTGGTAAGACGCTTATAATTGGTCTTTCAGGAAACGAGGCCCTTTCCCCCTGCCGGGTGCAACCTTCGAATTCTCGGTTGCCCTCTACCTCCACGGAATGCACTCCTCTGCATTCCGCCCGGTTACGTCCGGCGGAAGGGAGCCTTTTCCCGGACGACTTATTTCTTACCGCCCATTTTCTTCCATGGATGTTCCGGATGGTATTTGACGGCAGCCGGCCCTTTTAGCAAGAGTCGCCAAAACCGCCTTTCCGCGACATCTTGCTTATTCCTTATGGTAATAATTACCATACAGGTTTCTTCTCTGGACATGCCGGGCAGCACGGACCCGCCTCCGAGACAGCCCTCACACCCCGGAAAAGCGGCTTCGTCATCGGCAGGGCGAAGACCTCCGCCCAATCCGTCAGGTTGAAGCTCGACCCGACCCGGACGAAGGCCGGATGGGAGTTAACCGGTGTGGCGTTCGTGGGGCGGATCAGCTCACATCCGCTAACCACTCCACTCCGGGCAGCAGGCCCTCACTCCCGCTCCTCCTCCCGGAAGATCTCCTCCAAGGTCTCCTTGAGCTCCTCCTCTTCGAGCACCTTGGCCCGCTGCCTTATCTCCCTCTCCGGGCGGCGCCTGGCGCGCTCCTGGGCCTCCAGCACCTGGGCCATGGTGCGCAAGACCATGGAGTCGTACCTGCGCCCCCTTTCCAGGCTCATCTCCTCGAGGGCCTCGGCCCTGGACAGCCGGTTCCTGGCTCGGTTGGTCAGGATGTCGTAATCCGTGGCCGCGGCGATGATCCTGGCGCCCACCGGAAGCCTCGCCCCTCCCTCCTCCTCGGGTGAGGGATGGTGGTGCCGCACTATGCGGGCTATGGGTGCGAGGCGGGGCACCTTCTCCAGCACTCGCGCTCCCCGCTCCGCGTGTTCCTCTTCCTCACCCGGGCCCGCCTCGACACGCCCTATATCGTGGAGGGCGGCGGCGTAACGGATATCCCGTACCTCTCCCGCGGATAGCCCCATCTCCCGCGCCACTTCGGCGGCCAGGTTGCTAACCCGGCCGGAATGGCCGGGCATGCCCCTGCCCAGGTCGAAGGCGTCACCGATGACCAGGAGGGTGGAGAAGTAACGGTCGTCCAGTTCCTTGTCCCGGTTGGATTCCGCGCGCACCAGCAGTAGGGGGATGAAGAAGACCAGGAAGTTGAACCAGGGGATGCGGGGGAAATAGAGAGCCATGAGCGCCCCCGCCCCGGCTATGGCCAGGTAAACGGGGAAGGTCTGGCGCGCGTGCTGGGGAAGGACGGCGCGCCAGTTGCCGCGGCCGGCCACGGCCATCTCCACCGAGGAGGTTAGCATCTCCCCCAGGTAGAAGACCAGGGCCATGGCCAGGAAAGCGACGGGGAAGGCCAGCGCCCGGTGCATCACCGCGGGGTTGTAGTAGGTCGAGAAGACGTTCTGTGCCGTGGGAGAGTCGGAAAAATACTCCGGATACGCCTTCCACGAGTACTCCCAGCCCAGGAATATGAGGGCCCGGTAGACCAGCCCGGCAAGGGCGACGATGTATGTCCGCTGCACGATATGCAGGAAATCCCCCTCCTCGGACCGCTGCACCCGGTAGAGGACGCGCCCCAGCAGGCTTCCTACCAGGAAGACCCATACCGCCTCGGGAAGGGGTCTTATGGCCAGGACGCAAAGGAGCACGGCCATGCCCAGCCGGAGCGGCCTCCCCCACGGGAACTGTACCCTCCAGGTCTCCAGGAAGGCCAGGAAAGCGATGAGCCCGATGGTGCGGACCGGGTCGAGGTCCCCCCACTTGACCAGAGCGGCGCACACCCCAAGAACCGCCAGGAAAGCGGCCGCGGAGAGGTACTTCAGGGCCGTGGAACGGGCCTTGTTCATCACCGCTCACCCCCTTCCTCCCGCTCCGGGGCGCTTTCCGGCGCCTCACCTCCGGGGATTCCGGGTGTCCCGTGATCACCGCTCTCCATCCCGGCGTCGCCAGGTGGGGATTCCCCGAGGTGTGCTTCCTCGCTTCCCGGCGGCCCCTCTTCCTCCAGGGCCCGCAGGGCTTCCCTCTCCAGGCGTTCCCTGGCCTCCCTGCGTTCGCGCAGCCTCTCCTCGCGGCGACGCGCCCTCCTTCCCCTCCGGGCTGCAGGAGCCCGCCGCTCCGGCGGGGAGGCGGCCTTCTCCACGTGCTCCTCCACCCGTACCTCGGCCCGCTCCTCCTCTCCCGGCACCGCCCTTACCGCGGCAGGGGCACCGGCCACAGCGGCCTCCTCCAGAGCGGCCAGGAAATGCTCCACCACCTGGGGATCGAACTGCAACCCGCTGTTCTGGCGGAGTTCCGCCACCGCCCTCTCGTGCGTCTTGGCCTCCCGGTAGGGGCGGGTACGGGTCATGGCGTCGTAGGCGTCGGCCACGGCGATGATGCGAGCCCCGAGGGGGATGGTCTCCCGGGCCAGGTGATCTACGTAACCGCCGCCGTCGTAATACTCGTGGTGGTGTCTGACGGCGTCGGCCATATCCGCGAGGTAAGGGACCTCCTCCAGCCGGGAACTGCCCTCCAGCGGATGCTTCTTCACCTCCTCGAACTCCTCCTCGTCCAGGCGTCCCTCGCGCATGAGGATGCGGAGGGGCACCGCAGCCCTCCCCAGGTCGTGCAGAAGGGCGGCGTGGCGGAGCCGGCTCACCTCGTAGAAAGGTAGTCCCATCCTCCTAGCGGTCATGACCACGTACTCCGCCACCCGCAACGCGTGCCCGTCAAGGTAGGGCTCCCGGCGCTCCAGGTATGTGACCAGGGTCTCCAGGCTGCGGTCGTAGGACTCCAGCAGCTCGATGTTCTTCCCGGAGAAGTACCAGGCGGTACCCAGCAGGGCGGTGAAGGAGAGGACGGCGAAGAAGCCGCGCAGGTACTCGACCGTGGAGCCCACCACGATGGGCTTCCCCGCAGCGTCCAGGATGGCCCTCCCCTCCACGTCCTGCAGGACGTGAAAGGCGTTCTGGGCGTAGATGATCCCCACGCTCAAGCCGACCAGTCCATAGACGAGCTGGTTTGGGAGGAGCCTCAGGGCATCGGCCTTAAGGAAACGCGCCGGCTCCAGACCCCGCTTGAGACGCAGGGCGAGGGCCATCCCCCCGGTGTTCAGGACCCAGAAGACGGCGGCCGCGGCCAGGGCCGGGAGGACGGACCTCATGCCCTCCTCCAGGGTGAAAGCCCGAGATGAGCCTCCCAGGACATGGTAGGTGGCCGAGGCCACCCACACGGCCAGCGAATACATGGCCCCGTTGAAGAGGGCCGTTTCCGGCGAGACCCTTTCCTCCCCGCGCCCCAACCTGAACCCCCCACAGAGGGCCACGATCATCGCCGAGGGGGTGTTGAGTGCGGTCAGGGCGGCGAAGATGACGATGATCCCGTAGGTGGACCTCCCGCCAAGGGCCATCCTCTCCCCCATGCTCTCGCAGAGGATTATGGAGATGCCTAGGAGGACCACCGAAAACCAGAGCACCGGCTGGTCGTCGGCCAGCGTCAGGAAGAGGATTATCCCCAGGGCGGCCAGCCAGCCCAAAAGGCCCACCGGCGTGAGAATCCTGCCCTTCGCGCCGATCTCCGGGCGCGAGAGCCTCTCCCTCGGCTCCTCGCCTCTCTCGCCCCTCTCCGCCCGTTCGGGCGCGCTACCGTCCTTATCCGTCACTTGCACCCCGCCGGTGTCTCAAACTCGCCGGCCAGCTCCCGGGACGGACGGTGGGAGGGAGCGTTCCTCCATCCCCTCCTCGCGGGAGCGGGTCTCTGGAAAGGCTGCTCACCCCGCGCGCCGCTCCTCCCGCGTGTTCACAGCCTCATGGACGCTCCCCGGCGCACCACGTAGTCCAGGAGTTGCCGCAGGATGTCCAGAAAGCGCCTCACGGCTTCAACCTCCCGGCTCGATCAAACCGTAGTTCCCATCCCTTCTTCTATAGACGACGTTGGTTTCCTCCGTTTCCGAGTTTATAAAGACGAAGAAGTCATGTCCCACCAGCTCCATCTGCAAGCAGGCCTCCTCGGGAGTCATGGGCTTGAGGGGAAAGCTCTTGGTCTTCACGATCACCGGCTCCCTCTCCTCTTCCTCCTCCGGAAGGACGGCAGGTTCCTTGAAGGGGTTCCGGGCGTGATGGTGGCGGTCGATGACCTTCCTCTTCACCTTGCGGGCTTGACGTTCCAGTTTGGCGCACACCAGGTCGATGGCCTGGTACATGTCGGAGGCGCTCTCCTTGGCCCTTATCACCGGCCCGCTGGAGAAGATGGTCACCTCCACAACCTGGTTCTCCTGTATCTTGGGGTTCTTCTCCACGCTCAGCTCTATCTCCGTCTTGATGATGCGGTCCAGGTATTTCCCGACCCGCCCCACCTTCTCCGTGGCGTAATCGCGCAGGGCATCGGTTACCTCCAGGTTCTTCCCCTTGACGATGATCTGCATGTCCTCTTCTCCCTTCCTCCTCGCGTAAAAAGCCCATACCACGGGTCAAGGTATGGGCCTGCGACCGATCGCCTTCCGCTGCCGCAACCTCTTCGCGAGGTCCCCGCCGGCGACGCGCATTAGGTTAACACAAGAGGCCATAAGTTGTAATCCCCGCCAACCCCGGGGCCGGAGCTCACGGCACGAGCCATCTCCTCCCCCAGTGCCCTGCCGCGACGCTCCCCCGGGTGCCTTTTGGGCGCCTCTAAAGAGGAAGGCTTCGAAGCCCGGCTGACCTGGTCTTTGCCCCCACACTCGCCTGCTGAGCGGCTCGCAGCGGGCGGGAATACCCCGCGGGAACGTCTCCTCGCCCGCCACTACTACGCTTCTCCGGCTCTCCGGCCGGGCAGGACTTACCCCTAAGCCGCACCATGCTCACCAACCAAGAGTTGGCTTACGTGGGTCGTTTCGCCTGCGGCTGGCATCGACTTTCAACCACAGACCCGGGTCGAAGCCTTCCGACCCTATTATAAAGCATGCGGCGGCCCATGCGGCGGCCCAAGGCCTCGGCGGGTCCTCCTACGGGCTCTGTGCCCCGCAAGCCGGGCGGAGCGGCGTTTCCTCAAGTTCTGACGCTCGAGAGACCAACCCTTTCGTGCCCTCGACTCTGCCTGTTCTTCCAGGATGACAGGTTTGCCTCTCAATACCCTCCCACCCGAACGGCGTTCATAAAGATGGATCCCTGAGGTATTGTCGGGGCACACTTAACACTCTTTTCGTGGGGGTGTCCGATCAGCGGAGGCTGTCGGCTATGATGCGGCCCAGCAGTTTCCCGGCCACCTCCTCGCTGGGCACCCGATAACGCGCTTCCCTTATGGCTTTCCTCAGGACGCGGACCTTCTCGCTCCGGACCTCGGGTAGATGCTGGATCCTGGCGAGCAGGAGGTTAACGGTGTCGGGATCCCGGTAGGCGCTCTTGCCTTCGTGATAAGCGGTCTCGGCCAGCCGGTGGAGGGAATTCCTTATCTCGCGCTCGGATATTTGCATCTTCGTCCCCTCCTTTCTGGCTTCCGGATATATTATCGGCATCGCCGGGCGGCGCTTTGAACGGAAAATAGGGCAGAGCCTTTTCCTCCTATCCCGCCTTCCGCCACATCCCTGGCCAGGACGCAGGCCGCCACGGACCGCCCGCCCGCTCTCTTGAGGGCCGTGGCGCACTCGGAAAGGGTGTAACCCGTGGTCATCACGTCGTCAACTAGGAGCACCTCGCGGGGAAGGCGAGGTCCATCCACGGCCCTGAAGGCTCCCTTTACGTTTTCACGGCGCGCCTTGAGGTCGGAGGAGGCCTGGGTGGGGGCATGCCTGGTCCGCACCAGTAGCGTGCGGTGAGGAAGCCCCAGTGCCTCCGCCACCGCCCGGGCCAGAAGCTCCGCGTGGTCGTAACCCCTTGACCTCCTGCGTCTGGGGTGCATGGGCACGTGGGTAACGCAGGGGGCACCGCCCCCCAGGTGGGGAGCCATGGAGGTGGCGGCCATGAACCCTAGTGGCCTGGCCAGCCTCCAGATCCCGCCGTATTTCATGCGGTGTATGGCCCTGCGCAGGGGGTCCTCGTACAGCGCCAGCGCCCGGCATAGGTCCAGTTTGCGGACCCGCCCGCGGCACTGTCCACACTCCTCCACCTCGTAGAGGGTCGGCTTTCCGCACCGAAGGCACGCCGGCCCCCTGATGTAGGGAAGGCGCGCCGTGCAATTGGGGCACAACAGCCGCCCCGCGTAACCGCCGCAGCCCGCGCAGCGAGTGGGGAAGATGAGCTCGGCCAGCGTCCCATGACTCATCATGTTATATATATTATATAAAATTTATATTTTAATCAACATCTCCCCAACGACCTGCCTTGCGGTGAAGGGCCGGTTTCATCGCCAACTCCCTGACTATCTTCAGCTCCTGGGATGTTGGGAATCATCCGGAACTTGCCGCCGATCTTTCTTCCATTGGAGGTCCCGGTGCGCCAAGAGCTTCCGGGCGACCTTCGATTCCGATGGAGGTTCAGGTGCATAACGAGCCCAACGGCGGCCCTTTCTTCCGTGGGAGGTCCCGATGCTTCATGAACTTAACGGCAGGGGAAAAGGCGGGGATGAAGACCTCGTGTCACACGTGGAAGCCGTAAGGGTCGCCAGTGGCGGATAACGGTCCTCCCCGCGCCTCAATCCTCGGGGGAGGGGTCCCCCCGGAAGTGGAGGTCCTTGTCCACGAAGGCGCCGGGGACGATGCTCACTCCGGGGTGGATGATGCTCCCCTCGCCGATCACCGCGCGGTGCCCGATCACCGTGTCCGCGAGCAGGGCGGCGCGGTCCCCTATCTCCGCCTCCCATCCCACTATGGTGTCCATGAGGTGGGCTTCCTTGCCCACGTACCCGTTCCCCCATTTGATGCCCCGGTAGAGGATGGCCCCCTCGTCGATGACCGTGCGGTCCCCGATGACCAGGGGCCCGAAGAGGCGGGCCCCCTTCTTCACCACGCAGTGGGCACCGATGCATATGGGGCCCACCATGACCACCCCGTCCTCGATGACCGTGTCCTCCCCGATCCAGACGTCCTCACCGATGCGCACGCCCGGTATGCGCACCTTTACCTTGCCCGTGAGGGCGTCGAAGTTGCCCGCCTTGTACTCCTCGAAGCTCCCCACATCGTTCCAGTAATCGGAGTGGCGGTACCCGTAGAAAGCGATGCCCTCCTCCAGGAAGCGCGGGAAGAGCTGGGAACCGAAATCGTAGAACTCCCCCTCGGGGATCATGTCCAGCACCGCGGGCTCGAACACGTATATCCCGCTGTTGGCAAGGCGGCTCCTGGCCTCCTCCGGGGCGGGTTTCTCCTGGAAACCGACGACGCGCGCCTCCTCGTCCAGGAGGACCACACCGTACTTGGAGGGGTCCTCCACGGGGGTGACCACCAGGGTGGCCGTGGCCCCCTTCTCCCGGTGAAAGGCCACCAGCGAGGTGAGGTCCAGGTCTGTGAGGGCGTCCCCGCTGATGACCAGGAAGGTGTCGCCCCCCAGTTCCGGCCCCAATTTCTTGACCCCTCCGGCGGTCCCCAAGAGCTCCGGTTCGTGTGAATAGGTTATGGACACTCCCCACTTGCCCCCGTCGCCGAAATAATCGGTGATCACCTGGGGATGGTAGTGGAGGTTGACGTATATCTCCCGGAAGCCGTGACGGGCCAGAAGCTCCACTATGTGCTCCATCACCGGACGGTTGACGATGGGCACCATGGGCTTGGAGATCTCCTCCGTGAGGGGGCGGAGGCGGGTGCCCAGCCCCGCGGCCAGGATCATGGCCTTCATCCCTCGTGCCTTTCCTTCCGGGAAGACTGCCCGGCTCCGTGAGGCCCGTCTTCCAGGGCGATCTCCACAACCCGACGCATCGAGCCTCTCACTCTCCGAGGATAAACCCCGCTCAATCCCCTGTCCATCCACGCCGCTCCGTCTCTTGCCAGCACGCAGCGATCCGTTCCCCAGACGTTCATGCCCCTCCCGGGGGGTCCTCCAAGAGACGGCGGAGGCTTTCCGTATAGGGCTTCCGGGCCACGCCCCGCTCGGTGATGATGGCCGTGATCAGTTCGGCTGGGGTGACGTCGAAGGCGAAATTGCGCGCCGTCACTCCTTCGGGAACCGTCCGCCGTCCTCCCCAGTCGGTGACCTCCGCGGCGTCCCGCTCCTCGATGGGGATGGCGCTTCCCTCCGGGACCTCCGGGTCCAAGGTGGAGATAGGGGCGGCTATATAGAAGGGTATCCCGTGCCGGTGCGCCAGGACGGCCAGGGTATAGGTGCCGATCTTGTTCGCCGTGTCCCCGTTGGCGGCGATACGGTCCGCCCCCGTGACCACCGCGTCCACCTCCCGCCGCAGCTCCCAGGCGGTGAGCCGCGCCCCCTGCAGGAGGGGCCGCGTCTCGTCCACCCACACGAAGCGGACCTTCCCCCTCCGGAAACCCTCCTTGATCACCCCGAGCGCGGTGCCGAAAGAATAGGTGGCCAGGCCTCCGGCGTTGCAGTGGGTGAGCACCCGGCAGCCCTCGGGGAGCAGCTCTGCTCCAAGGCTCCCGATGGCCCGGTCGGCGGCATCCTGCTCCCGGGCTATGCGGTGGGCCTCCTCGAGGAGGTCGCGGACAAGACCGTCCGGAGAGGACCTATCCGCCGCGAGGCGCATGCGTCCCACCGCCCAGGGCAGGTTGACCGCCGTGGGCCGGGCCGCCGCCAACTCCCGGCAGGCCCTCTCCACCTCCTCGCCCCCACCCTCCAGGGCGGCCAGGACCACCCCGTAGGCGGCGGCGATGCCGATGGCCGGCGCTCCCCTCACCCGCATGTCGCGGATGGCCTCCCTCACCTCCGGCCAGCGGCCCAGGCGGAGGTAGACCTCCTCCCCCGGGAGGCGGGTCTGGTCGAGGAGGACCACCCGGCCATCCTCCCAGTCCACAGCGCGGAACTCCTTGCCCTTTCCCACGGCCTGCCTCTCTCACCCTCTGTCGTGCTCGGCCGAAACCATTGCTCACACAAGCATTGCACCGCCGTCGTCAGGGTCCTGCAGCGACAAACGGTGCCGGGTTGTACCCCTTCCGGCGCACGTCGTTTGCGCCTCCTCCGTTCTTCTTGTGTCTCGGGCGGCTCTATGCCCGGCGCGCCGGATCATGCCTCTATCCCCAATGCCTCTTTCCCCGGAAAGAGAGGTGAATCAGGTCCCCATCTCCCAGGAGGAGAGGTATTGCTCCTGCTCCGGGGTGAGGGAGTCGATCTCGATGCCCATGGAGGCCAACTTGAGGCGGGCGATCTCCCGGTCCAGCTCCTCGGGCACGTCGTAGACCACCCGGTCCAGGGAAGCGTGGGCCTTCCTCACGTACTCCACGCAGAGGGCCTGGTTGGCGAAGGACATGTCCATGACCGAGGCGGGATGTCCCTCGGCGGCGGCCAGGTTGACCAGCCGCCCGTCGGCCAGAAGGTAGAGGCGCCTGCCGTCCGGGAGGAGGAACTCCTCCACGTTCTCACGCACTCGCCGTCGCGACGCGGCCATCTCCTCCAGGGCGGGGATGTCAATCTCCACGTTGAAGTGGCCGGAGTTGGCCAGGATGGCCCCGTCCCTCATCACCTGGAAGTGCTCCCGCCGCAGGACGTGGATGTCCCCGGTGACGGTGATGAAGAGGTCGCAGGTGGCCGCAGCCTGAAGAGAGGTGGTCACCTGG